>CALFAM010000233.1 GCA_937948815.1 uncultured bacterium | reverse complement strand
ACCCTTGGGCACGCGATGGCCGAAGCCCATCCACGAACCAACTCCGGGCGCCGCTATGGGCTCGTCGACCTGCGTACCAGCACCCTGCCACCCGCGATGCGCTCCGATATCGTCCGGGTCGGATTGCTTCTCTCGGCAATGGTTGCCATCGTACTCCTGGTCGCCAGCATCAACGCCGCCGGTTTGCTCGTGACCCATGCACGCAACCGCCGCAAGGAAATCGCCGTTCGCGCCGCGCTCGGCGCCGCGCGTCGCCAACTGGTGTTCTCACTGCTGCTGGAGAGCGCATTACTCGCCACGGCGGGCGCCGGCTTCGGGCTCCTTCTCGCCATGTGGGTCGCGGACACCCTCGTCCACCTCGACCTGCCTCTCCATCTCGACCTCGCCCTCGATCTGCGGGTGCTCGCCTTCACTGCGGCGGCGGCGGTCATCGCCAGCCTGGTGGCCGGTCTTCTGCCCGCGTTGCGAGCCACGCGCCTCCCGATCACACAGGTGGTGGGAGGGCAAGCGATCGATCCGCGCCGCGGCGGGCGCTGGCGCCTCGGCCACCTGCTGATCGTCGGCCAGGTGGCCCTGTCCGTGCTGCTCGCGATTGCTGCCAGCTTGCTCTTGCGAACACTCGGTGCCTTGAGCCAGACCGACCCGGGTTTCGATCCCGAGGGCGTGCTGATCGCGGCCGTCGACCCATCGCTACAAGGTTACAAAGGTCCCGCAACCGGCGCCTTCTTCACCGCCCTGCTCGACCAGGTCCGTCAGCTCCCCGGCGTCGAGCGCGCGAGCCTGGCCAGCGCCGTCGTCGGTCCGGACAACGACAGCTTCGAGAACATCTATCTGCGCGGCTTCTCCACACCGAACGGACGGCCCGCAACCGTCGGTGTCGCCATTGTCGGCGGGGACTACTTCGAGACGCTTCGCATTCCGCTGGTCGAGGGCCGAACCTTCGCGGCCACGGATCGTCCGGATGCTCGGCCCGTGGTCATCGCCAACCAGACTGCCGCACGCTGGCTGCGTGAGGTTGCAGGGCGCGAGCCGATCGGCCAAGGCATCAGCATGCAAGGCCCCGACGGCCCCTTCATGGACATCATCGGCGTGGCTGCCGACTCCAAGATCACGAGCATTCGGGACGAGCCTTTCCCTTTCCTCTATTTCCATTTGCCCCAGGCCGCCGCCCAGATCGACATCGCACGCATGACGCTCGTCGCACGGACGGGTGGCCCCCCCGAAGCCTTGGCACCCGTGGTTCGCCAGGTCATCACCTCGCTCGACGAGCACCTTCCCGTACGGAACCTCACCACGCTGCGGGCTCACCTCGACAGCACACTCTTCCAGGAACGGTTGATCGCCGCGCCAATCTCGATCGCGGCCCTCCTGGCGCTCACCCTCGTCGCGGTTGGCCTCTCGGGGCTGCTGGCACATGCGGTCAGCAGGCGATTCCACGAAATCGGTGTCCGCATGGCGCTCGGCGCCCGCCGTCGAACGGTGCGCGCGATGATCATCCAGCAAGGGCTTGCCCTGACCACGGCCGGCATCGTGCTCGGCGTGGTCGCCGCCGCCGTCGGCAGCCGCATGCTCGAGCGTTTCCTTTACGGAATCGAGCGATTCGATCCCATGAGCTATGTCAGCGCCGTGGTCATCATGCTCGGCGTCGCCGCTTTCGCGAGCTACTGGCCCGCGCGGACCGCCACGCAGGTCGACCCGTTGGTTGCCTTGCGGCGCGAGTGAGTCGATCGCCCAGCGTCCAGCGCGGGCGAACCTTCTGTCGAGGCGCCTCAGCCTCCGAGAAAGGTCTCGAGAGCCATGCCCACGACCTGGTCGCCGGCACGCTTGATCGACTGGAGGTGACCGCCATCATCGATCTCCAGGCAGCGTGCGCCAGCGGCCGCGGCGAGCGCCCGAAGATCATGTGCCGGAATCCCGGGATCGGCACCACCGCCGACGTAGGCCACGCGCTCGGCGGCGAGGTGGGGCGCATGACGCCGCAGGTCGAGGAATGGGTAGGCCCGGCGCAGAAGGATGCGGAAGATCGCGTAGAAGGGCTTGCCCTTGGGCGCCATGCGGGTCGACCACTCGAGGAGATGGGGGCTGACGTCCTCGAACATCGCGCCGACTACCCCGGATCCGCTGCCCGCACCAGCTCCGCAGCCGGCAGCCGAGAGGACCGGGTGAGCCCAGTAGCCTCCTGAGCTGACGCCCCAGACGTGACACGGTAGTCCGCCTGCCCGCTGACGCAAGTCGCGGAGTGCAGCAGCGACACCACGGTCGTAGAGATGCCGGGGCGGATCGCTCGCGCCAAAGCCGGGCAGATCGATCGCCAGCGCATGCAGCCCCGCCTGCCGCAAGGCTGGAAGCCGGCCGCGGCGCCAGAAGTAGGTCTGCCCCCAGGGCAGCCAGGGATGCAGCATCAGCACGGCGCCACGCGCCTGCCCGGAGACTGGAAACCAGGTCGCCGCCAGTCGCGCGGGGGCGCCGCCCACGCTGGCCGTCGCAGGGTCGGCCGTCGAAGAACGGGCCGCTGCAGGACTGTACACGGGGATCGTCACCCGCTCGAACGGTGCGAGCAGGGCCGGCGGATCGTCGAGCTTGACGGTGGAGACGCGGGGCGCGAGCGCACGCAGCAGCAGCAGGGCGGCACGCTCCTCGAAGGGGCCGGGGCGAGCCGGGGCAAGGAGCGCTGGCGGCCTGCTGGCTGGCTCCCGCTCACCGTGCTGCACGGTTTTCGGGTTCAGCTTCGAGGGCGGATTCACTCGGCCGGCGTCAGACCGCGAGCTCGTTGCTGGCCTGGGATTCGTTGCTGACCTGGGATGGCGCGGGCTCGTCGCGCAATGACGAGCCGACGTGCTCGTGGGCATGGTAGGAGCTGCGTACCAGCGGCCCAGCCTCACAATGGCGGAAGCCGAGAGACATGGCGTATGTCTTGTACTCGGCGAACAGCTCTGGCGGTACGAAGCGATCGACTGGCAGATGGTCGCGAGACGGTTGCAGGTACTGCCCGATGGCCATGACGTCGACCCCCGCACCCCGAATGTCGCGAATGGTGCCGTAGAGCTCGTCGTCGGTCTCGCCCAAGCCGACCATGACCGAGGTCTTGATCACACCTTCGTAGGTGCCCTGATCTCGACGCGCTGCCGCATCGGCCAGCAGCGCCAGGCTGCGTTCGTAGCGACTGCCGGGCCGCGCCTCACGGTACATCCGCGGCACGGTCTCCATGTTGTGCGAGAAGATTGCCGGGCCGGCGCCGAGAACGACGTCGAGAGCGTCGGGCACACCGCGGAAATCGGGTACCAAAACCTCGACGTTGGTGGTCGGATTGCGCGCGTGGATCGCCTCGATCACCGCCGCCCAGTGTGCGGCGCCACCGTCGTCGAGATCGTCCCGGTCGACCGATGTAATCACGGCATGGCGAAGATTCATTGTCGCGACCGCTTCCGCCACGTGCCCGGGCTCGAGCGGATCCGTCGGCCGCGGCTTGCCCGTGGCGACCGCGCAGAAGCCGCAACGCCGCGTGCAGATGTCACCGAGGATCATCAACGTCGCGGTGCCGTGCTCACCCCAGCATTCGTAGATGTTGGGGCAGCGGGCTTCCTGACAAACGGTGTTCAGCGACAGCCGATCGACCATCGCCTTGACCTTGCGGTACTTCTCCGGCGTGGCGATGCGGATGCGCAGCCAATCAGGCCGCGAGCGCTTCTTGGAACCGGCCTGTGTGGCGGTGGCGTCTACGTCTTGCTGGCGGCGTTCGCCGATTTGCACGAGCGGTGTCATAGCCGGCGCATTCTAGCAGCGTTGGGGAAGCTGGAGAGCTTTGGCCATCCAGCGGTGCGAGCCGCTCGATCGGGCCCGGACTCCGCGCCCCGACCGCCTACCGCGACCAGACCGGGACTTCGTCACGGGCACGGCGCTCGGCACCGGCGCCGAGGCTGTCGGGCACAGCCTGGTCTGCCAGCCAACGTTCCTCCAGCCAGTCGGCCAGGAGGCGCATGTAGACCACGACATCCTCACGCGATCGCTTGTCGAGGTCCCGCTCACCGATCGGCAGACGGGTCAGCACCAGCGGGTCCGACAACAGCTCCAGGTGGCGAAGATCCTGTCGGGTCAACCCCAAATCGAGCATTGCGCCAATAACGTAGTCCATCGGCAGTCCGCTGTCGGGGCAGAATTCCAGGGCCTGCTGCCCCCAATCGCCGGCCTTTTGCAGGGCCAAACGATGCAGCTCTTCCTTCGGAATCTGGGTGATGGCTTGCGCAAGCTGACCGCAGTTGCACATTCCCATGTGCGTCCAGCTATACGCCTTACCGTCTCGCAGGCGTTCAGCCGTGTTGCGGAGCGCCTCGATCAGTCGCGGGTCAATTCTGCCCATGTATCTCCTCGCCCAGGCTCGCGATCGAAGAGCCGCTTGCTGGGCCACGGCGGAGGCGGGCATCAGCACGACTCATGAATCCACGTCCGAATATACCAACAGCGTTGCCGCGCGCCATGGTACACAACGCTCCTGATGCCGGCCGCGCCTTCGGTTGCAATCGAGAAAGGCGTGAATCCTCACGGGCTCGATCTGGTTCTTCGCATCGCCTTTTGCTACCGTCCCACCCGTCACCACGCCCTACCGGAAGCCAAGCCATCGATGGAACGACCAGAGCACGCGAAGCTCTACCCGCACGGCATGGCAACGGGTCTGGTTCTCGACACGATCTGAAGCGCTGCTTCTGAGTCTCTCCATCTACCAACCTCACCCCTCATAGGCGCAGGGCAAGCGCGCTGCCTCGGTTCGGCTATGTCTCGACTTCTTCTTCGCAACGCCCTCACGTACGTGCCAGGTCTCCTCTTGGTGGCCTTGACGGCGGCACTCGCCCGTTTGATCCACTCTTCCCTGCCGATCGGCCTTCAGAAGCCCCTCGGAGAAGTGATCTTCGCGGTCGGCCTGGGCCTAGTCGTCGGCAACCTCTTGACGCTTCCGGCCAGCAGCAAGCCGGGGATTCAGTTCGCCTTCCACGCCCTTCTGCGCTGGGCGATCGTGCTGCTTGGCGCGCGCCTGTCCCTCGGCGAGGTGGCATCGATCGGTACCAAGGCCGTGGGCATGGTCGTGCTCTTGATGGGCCTCGCGCTCTTCGTGGCCCACTTTCTGGGTCGCGCCCTCGGCGTGCCGCCTCGGCTCGCGAGCCTCATCGGCGTCGGCACCTCCGTCTGTGGCAATACCGCCATCTCGGCAACGGCACCGGTGATCGGCGCCCGGGACCAGGAAGTCAGCTTCGCACTGGCTACGAACACAGTGCTCGGTACCGTGGCCGTTTTCCTCTATCCCTTCATCGGCTCGGCCATCGGCCTCGACGACGCGGCGTACGGCACCTGGATCGGGACAGCCGTCAACGACACCTCGCAGGTCGTCGCCGCCGGCTACTCGTTCAGCGATGGCGCCGGCGACGTGGCCACGACGGTCAAGCTGACCCGGAACGCCTTGATGGGATTCGTCATCGTGCTCATGGGCATGCTCCACGCGCCCGCGAGACCGGCCGGCCCGGGACGCTTCCTACGCAGGCTGCAGCAATCTCGTCCCCCATTCGTGCTCGGCTTCTTGACCTTGGCCCTCTTGCGAACCCTCGGTGTGCTCGATGCTGCGTCGGTCGCGATCGGCTTCGACGTCATCCCGGTCTTTCGAACCATCGCCGAGGCCATGATCCTGATGGCGCTTGCCGGCGTTGGCCTCGGCACGCGTGCCACAGTCTTGCGCGCCACCGGCCTCCGCCCCTTCATCGTGGGTTTGGCCACGGCCATCACCACGTCGACGGCGAGCTTGTTGCTGATCGTTTGGTTCGGTGGGGCCGGCGGCGGCTGAAACGGCGGACGCACCTTCGCACACCGACCCCGCTGCGCCTCCTGGGACCACGGACATACTGCCCCTGATCATCCGATGCACTGTGCGCCCGGTGCCAGACATGGACCGGGCGCTCCGCCTCCGCCTCGGCTCAGGGGCAGGTGGCCAGAGCCCGGGTGTCTGTGACCGCAGCCGATGAGACACCCAAGGGGTTGCTGTAGATAGCCGTCTCGTCGCGCAGGGTGTCGGTCACCCGCAAGGTGTATTCCAGGTTGGTGGTGGCCGCCGCAAAGATCCAGAAGTGGCCGTTGTTCGTGCAGCCGTTGACCATCTTGACCAGAATCTCGAGGTTGCGTTCGTTGAAGAAGTACAGCAAGGCCGAGTCTGCGGTGGACTGTGACGAAGCGCGTGCATCGTCGCGTCGGTCATCGAAGGTTCGATACTCGGCCTCGACCGCGAAACGCCCATCGAGCAGGCACAGGCGAGTCGCGCTGGGCACGCAACCTTCTCCAGGTCCACCGTCATCGCCCGCGGGGCGACCCGTGAGCCGGTCCACGCCCGTGCCGGACGGGTCGAGCCAGTCACGGAGGCGGGTTTCGCGCGTACCGCCACCCGTGAAGGCCGCGCTGATCTTGCCGTAGTAGTCCTCGGTGCGTTCACCGGGTCCCTGCCCGCAAGCCGCAAAACCCCCGGTCAGCGTGCCGACGCACAAGCCATCCGCGGGGTCGAAAATGCAGGAGCCCGAGGAGCCCCGCTCGGTGGTGCCGTCTTCCCAGTCACCGATGCGCCAGTGGGTGCCACCGGGGAAGAACTCCGTATCGGTCGTCAAGGGGTCCGTGTCGAAGCTGATCGCCTTCTCGTCTGCGCTCGGGTGGTGAATGGCGACCGCGCCGCCGGGCACCGCACCACTGGCATTCCAACCCGCGAGATAGGCGTCGAACGCGGCCGGCGGTGATTGGTTCAGCTCGCTGAGCAGGAAGTCGGTGGTCTGGTCGCCGGCGAGGAACTGCGCACCGGAGACCGACTGGGTCAACGAGCCGCCGGACAGCGCACCGCAGATCGGCGACTCGAAGTTGAAATACGCCACGGTCGAGGGGATCAGTGAAAAGTCGGGAACGTTGGCGTTGTCGAGGATGCAGTGGTAGGCGCTGAGCAGAAGCGGTCGACCGTCTTCATTGGTGTTGTTGACGAGCTGCCCAGTGCAGAGGCTCACACCGCCCAGACTGATCCGGACGACCGAGCTGATCTGGTCACGGTAGCCGTCACCCTCTGGACACACGACATCGTTGTTGCAGCTTCCCTGCTTGCGGGGTAGGTCGCGAAAGCCGTAGTTGACGGCTGCCAGGGAGACGTCAACATCGAGTGCCCGGTCCGCTGGAACGTCGATCTCGACGATGACTTCGTCGCCGAGCACCACCGCGGTCCAGAGCCCACCGTCGACGTTTCGATCCGCCACCGTGTAGGGACCTTGTACGTGGTCCCCTGCCGCGTTGTAGATCCACAGGGCGGCCGCTTCAGGGAGCTCGAACCGATCGAAATGAAGATTCAGGCTTCGGGCCCCCGCGGAGCGGAGCCGCAGACGCCAGACCTCAGTGCCATCCGCCATCTGCTCCCAGGAACCCGAGCGCTTGTTCGAAAACGTGACCGGTACGCGCTCGGCAAACCGATAGGGGCGGCCCAAAGGAGACGCCGTCGGGTCCTCGACTTTGGCTTCGAGGGCTTCCACATCCGGCACCGCGACTTCGACGACGGGAAGGTCGCGCGACGCCTCGCGCGAAGCGGTGAGCCCGAGCGGGTTCGCGCTGGCGACCAGGGCAACGCCAGCACTCGAGAGCCATGCTAGGGCAACCAAGGCGCCCATCCGCCTCGGGTGGATCCGCGGTGGCTCAACCTCTTGGCAAACTACGTTTCGGCCTACAGAACCAAGACACATGACATTTCTCCTGCTCGGTCATCCCGGGTGTAAAGGTGTCGAGAGACGACGTTCTTCTGTCACTACGCGTCGATCTCCACCGGAGTTCACCGTGTAGCCAGCAAATCACCAAGAGAGTGGCACAGTTCGCGCCCTGGTGTCGACTCTCATGCAGGCGATTTCCGACGTATGGACCCTCCCCGCCACCTTCCCGCAATGCGTGATGCTTTTGTGACACTCTTTTGAGCACTCTCCTATCTGTACGCAGAGCGCCCAAGACGCTGCCTCTGCCTCTTTCCCAACCGCGCCCCAAACCACACACAGCGTTGGTCTTAGGCCGGAACCGCGGACCAACCACCGAAGCCTTTGATTGATTGAACATTTGTACGATTCACTCCGCCGCCGATCGAACGGGCGTTTTGTGAAACATTCCCGAATTCATTCTGCTATACCTATCGAGGTGACGCCCCACAGACCCGCGCCACCGAGAAAGCGGCCCCGTCACGCAGGAGCTAAACGAGAGCAATCGCTACCACGGCCGGGCAAAATAACATTGCCCACCATGACAGCACAGCACCGCTGACACCTGCCTCGACAGGCTCGCAGAACCCCATCTGTCATGACAGAAGGCCATCATTGTGCCTGCATTCGCAGAGCGGGCTGACTGCGTTCGCCTCGAGGAGACCTCTTCAAAAACCTTTATGGCAGAGCAACAAAGAAGCCAGAAGAGCAACCTTTGTACCCTCATGGGCCGAAGGCTCGCGAAGAGACATTTTTCTCATCGCGAGGCGATCCAGGCACTTGCCGCATCCGTATCGCTCAATTGTTCCTCAAACCTGTGACACATACTTGGAGATCGAGCATGAACCGTCCGAGCTACGCGAATCGCAACATTCTCATGGCCACGCTCTGTGCGTCGCTACTTTCGACCCAAGCCTTTGCGGAAGGTTTCCGATTCAAGCTCATCGAGAGCACATATCTGGATGCCGGACCGGCCCTCCAGGAAAAGATCATCGCCAACGAGGCTGGCGCTCCTGCCGGCCCGTTGCGCCTGGAATTCGAGGCCAACATGACTCCGGCCTCGCCCTTCAAGCCGATCAAAGAAGAGACCACCGGTTGCCGCGTGACGCCCGCCTCGCCAGCCATCGGCGCAGATGTCCCGCTGACCTACTTCGGCGTCCCCTCGCCGGGCGCAAACCCTTCATTGGTCGGAGCGGTTCAGCTCCTGACGTCTGGCGTGCTGAACACGGAAGAGCGTTATGTCACGATTCCGCTCTACGAGGGCGCGATGTTGGGCTCCGACGAGCCCGTTTGGTACATCGCGACTGACACCACGGACGCCGACAACGCGCTGTCCCTGGGCATCAACCACTCCTCGAAGCTCGCCTTTGGTGAGACCCTTCGCGGCACCCGCAACGCAACATTGACCGGCGACGGCTTGCTCGTTTTCGAAAGCGGCAACGTCGACTTCAGCCCGGTTCGGCAGCTCGTGGCTGGCCCCGAGCCGAACCCCTTCCCGCCCGCGGTTGCCCAGCCCGGCTCGATCGGTGACAACCTCTACACACCGCTCGTCAAGGTCGTCAACGCGGGCGGACACGTCTACAACCTACCGACGGTCGCCACGGGCACGGAAGAACAACTGCTGCTGGAAGACGGTACACCGAACTACGACTACGTCCACGATTCGGTGATCGCCATCAACTTCGAGGAAGAGACCGTCACCATGGAGTTGGCTGCCGGTTTCAGCTTCGGCCGCCCGGTGCTCTACCTCTCGACCGACTCCAACTCACCGATCGCCGCGACCCTCGAAGGCTCCACCCTCGCTCCGGGTCTCGACGACATCGACGTCGGCAATGACGACAGCCTCTTCAGCGCCGTCGAGCGCATCTTCATCACGGTCAACGGTCCGCGCTCCTGCGACAACCCCCAACGTCAGGGCCTGAATGCCGCGGTCGCCGACGGCGAGGCGCCCTTCAACGTGCTGGGCGGTATTCCCACCATCGCCGGTGACTACAGCCCGCTGTGGGACGCCAACATTGGGGCCTGGACCCAGGACGCCATCGATCAAGGGTTCCGTTCCCGCCTGATCGACGAATTCCAGATTCTCAGCATGGTCGAGTTCGGCTTCGTCACCGGGCCTGGTGGTGCCGAGTACGGATCCACCGGCATCATCATCAACTGCCCCATCGTCCACCGCTTCCTGTAGCGCCAACGCGTCGCCGTTGGTGTTCGAGCGAAGGACTGAGCCGGAACAGGCAAGTGTCCACCGGGCCTGGAAGGGCCCAGAGCGCAAGGACCGGGGTTGGCGGCGCGATGCGTCGCCAACCCCGCCCTTTTTACCTCGACGACTGAAAATCGAAGCCGATGTCGAGCACTGGCGCGCTATGCGTCAGCCAGCCGATGGATAGGAGATCGACTCCCGAAGCCGCCTTGGCGCGGGCGGTTTCCGGAGTGATCCCGCCCGAGGCTTCGAGCAACGTTCGGGTCCCCGACGCATCGCGGATTGCAACCGCACGAGCGAGCGCGTCGGGCGCCAGGTTGTCGAGCAGCACGACGTCGACGCCCAAAGCAAGGACGGCCTCGAGCTCGCTGAGATCATCGACCTCGAGCTCGATCTTGACCAAGTGCCCCGCCGCCGCGCGCGCCCGACGAACCGCTTCGGCAGCCGAGCCTGCGATCGCCCGATGGTTGTCCTTGATCAAGATCGCATCGTCGAGGCCGTAGCGATGACTGGCCCCACCACCGCAGCGCACGGCGTACTTCTCGAGCCCGCGTAACAGCGGCGTGGTCTTGCGAGTGCAGACCACGGCTGCCTGCGTACCCGTGACACGGTCGACGATGTCCGCGGTCACGGTTGCGATACCGCACAAGCGGCCGAGAAAGTTGAGTGCCGTGCGCTCGGCGACCAGCATCGCCCGTGCGTCACCGCGAACCGAGAGCAGAGAATCACCCACTGCCACCGACTCGCCATCGGCTACCCGACCACGGTCAGGCCCGAGGGGAACCACCTCGATCTCCGGGTCGAGCGTCCGAAACACGGACTCGGCGACCGCCATGCCCGCCACGACGCCCGCGCGGCGAGCAACGATGCTGGCAGTCGCCACCGTGCCGGCAGGGACGATCGCATCCGTCGTGCGGTCGCCGGCGCGCCCGAGATCCTCTCGCAGTGCTTGTCCAACCAGCTCCTCGTATTGCACAGGGTAGAGGGTCGGAAGGGCCTCTGTGCGCGCCATCAGGCAGTCTCCTGGTACCTGGGGGCGTGGTGCGCAGCCGCATGCCCAGGCTCGGGATCGCCAAGCAGCGCGGGCTGGAGATCGAAGGTGCCGACGTCCGCAACGGCTGGGGCGTCGGGGGCGCCGACCACCGGGTGTGCGGCCACCAGCGGCCCCCCGGCTGCATCCGGCGCATAGGTCCAGAACGAACGCGTGGCGATCGCCGGGCATGCCTCCGGGAAGTCCGTGCGGAGGTGCGCACCCCGACTCTCT
>CALFAM010000232.1 GCA_937948815.1 uncultured bacterium | reverse complement strand
CACAAGTCAGACGTACCGTCATTCGGACGGACGGGCTGCCGTGACCCTTCTTGGGCCCGACCTTCCGGGTCTGACCTTCTGGGCCTGCTGCCCCTCTCTGCCCATTTCGCTTCCTCCGCGCTCTTCGGCATGTCCGGGTCGGCGTGCATTTGTCGTTTCTTGGGTAGCAGTTGATTCAACAACCCATGCTGCGGAGGAGGCGACGATGGCAGGCAACGCCACAGGTACCCTGAAACGAGGTGTCTCGAGAACGGTCATCATGCTGATGATGATCCTGGGGGCAAGCCCGAGCCCTTCGCGGTCGGAAGCGCCACCCCCGGTCGGAGACGAGCTGATCGTCAACCAAGTCACGACCGGCCGTCAGCTCAACAGCGCGCTCGCAGCCCTTGGGCAGGGTGATCTGGTCGTGGTGTGGGAAGGCGAGGACGCGGACGGCCGCGGTGTGTTCGGCCGCGTGGTCGATCCGCTGGCGCAGCCAGTGGGCGATGCGTTTCAAGTCTCGGTGACGACCGCGGGTAACCAGGCGTCAGCCGAAGTGGCGGCTGGCTCGGATGGGAGCTTCATCGTGGTCTGGGAGAACGACCTGCCAGCCCAAACGAGCATCTCGGGACGCTACTACGATGCCGCTGGGGTGCCCGGTCCGGAGCTCACGATCGCGCAGGACGAAGCGGGTGTCGACGCTAAGGACCCTATGATCAGCCGGCTCTCGGACGGGTCGTTCATCGTCATCTGGGACGAATACGTCTCGGCAACCCAGAACGGGTCGGTGCGGGCCCGCTTTCTCGATGCCACCGGCAGCGCCATTGGCGCCTCCTTCATCTTGGCGACGGATGGCACGTCGGACAGTGTCTTCGGTCCCGAGATGGCGGCACGCGCCGGCGGCGGTGTGATCGTCACCTGGGACTACGAGGATGCCCCGGATGGTCGGTGGGCCCAGATGTTCACGGATGCGGCCAGCCCCGACGGCGTACCGCTCGAGATCACGCCGGACAGCAGTGGCTTCATGCGCCTGGCGGGCTTGCGTGATGGGGGATTCATGGCCGTCTGGCGCGACGGGCTCAGCCGGGCCATGCGGCGGCGATTCGACGCCGCGGGCCTGGCCTCGCCGCCGGTCGCGATCAGCGATGCCTCGGGTCTCCACCGATGGACGGACGTCGTGGGGCTGCCGTCCGGGCAGGCTGCGCTGACCTGGACCACGCTGCCCAGCAGCGGCCCTGACCAGATCGATGCGCAGCTGATCGCTGCCGATGGTTCGGTTGCCCGTGAATGGCTGGTCGATACGTCGCCGGTTTCACTCTTCGGCTCGCGGATCGTCTATGACGAAGCGTCCGATCACGTGGTCGTGGCCTGGACCCGCCGCGGATCGGTCGGCGGAGACCAGGAAGACATCATTCTGCGCCGCTTCGATCTCGGGGTCGTGCTCTTTGCCGATGGCTTCGAGAGTGGTGACTTCTCGGCATGGACCAGCGTCCTTCCTTGATCTGGAGCGCCTCTCGAAGCGGAGCGTAGGCTCCGCCCGCCGTACCGTCAGCTCGCCAATCGCCCGGCATGAGGCCTTCGAAGCCTGCGTAGGCCCACGCCTGTCGTCGAGCTCTTTTCGTGGGCGAGTGAAGCTCCCGCGGCAGTGGTTTCTGTGTTCGGGAGGACTGCTTGCCTCCATTCGTCTACAATGCGTGCCATGTGGATACGTGGAGCTAGCGGACTCGCGCTATCGCTGCTGCTCGTGCTCACCTCGCTGGTGGATCTGGCGGGGCACGAGCATGTCGGTAGCCGTCAGCATGCGAGTCAAGAGTGCGCGCTTGATCACCAGCGTGATCACGACCCACTCGTCGACGCTCCCGGCGGCGCTCCGACGCCCCAACTCGCCGCCGCCGGCGAGCGCCACGAGCACCAGTGCCTCGGCTGCCGTCTCGGCGGCCTGCGCAGCGCCCTCGCACCGCTTCAGGTCGCGACGGGCCTCGGCCTGGCCGCAGAGGCATCAACCACACCCTGCTCGTTGTCGCGAACCCTGGTCTCCTGGACCGGCCGCACCAACCGCGGCCCGCCTCTCGCCTGATCCTTTTCTCGATCCTCCTCGCGCCTGCACCGTGGCGCGCATCTGACCGATTTTGCGCCCAGACGTCTCGTTGACGCCTGGGCCCGGCTATGACTGCACGCGAGCGATTCCTGCGGAACGCTCGTTCAAAAGGATCTTGCGATGTTCTTGCTTCGATTTCCGGCCCGATGGGGCCGTCGTTCTCCCTTGAGAGGCTCCCAGGTTCGCTCGGGAAGCCTCTGTCTCATGTTTTTGTTCCTACTCGCTTCTTGGGCACCGCTGACGGTCGCCGAGGAGAAGGGCTCGTTGGCCGGCCGCGTGACCCCGACCCACGACCACGATTTCATTCTTTCGACCGCCCGCATTCCAGATCTCTCCTTGAAGGTCGACATCGGCAGCGATGGCAGTTTTCGATTCGACTCCGTGCCGGCTGGTAGCTATCTGATCGAGGTACGGGTGCCCAGTCTCGGTGTGGTGGCCGAGCGCGTGACGATTCACGCCGGTGAGCAAACCTCGGTCGAGCTCGAGCTGAAGCCTGGCAGTCATTCCGAAGAGATCGTGGTCTCGGCATCGGCGGATGCCCGCGATCCCTTCGAGCTCGCTTCGCCGACCACCAGCCTGAGCGGGCTGGAGCTCGAGCTCCGTCTCGAGTCGAGCTTGGGCGAGACCCTGGCCCAGGAGCCGGGGATTCACTCGACCTTTTTCGGCCCGGGCGCCAGTCGCCCGGTGATCCGCGGCCTCACTGGCGACCGCGTACGCACCCTCGAAGGGGGAATCGGTACCGGTGACGCGTCGGGCGTCAGCGCTGACCACGCGGTGACCACAGACCCGGCGCAGGCCGACCGCATCGAGATCGTTCGCGGCCCCGGCACGCTGCTCTATGGATCGAGCGCCATCGGCGGTGTCGTCAACGTGATCGATGAGCGGATCCCGACCTATCGCGGCGCAGGCGGCGTACACGGCACGGTCGAGCTGCGCGGCGGCTCCGCTGCAGACGAGCGCCAGGGCACACTAAACCTGGAGGGTGGCGGCGATTCTTGGGCGTGGAACGTCGCGGCCACCCTGCGCGAGAGCGACGACTACGAGGTCCCTGGATTCGCGCGTCTCGAAGAAGACGAGCATGACGAAGACGAACACGGTGAAGAGGAGCACGAGGAAGAGGAGCACGAGGAGGACGAGCCCTTTGGCTTCGTGCCCAACACCGACATCGAGAGCCAGAGCGTCCGGGTAGGCGGTACGTACTTCTTCGGCGACAAGGGCTTCCTTGGCGTCTCGGTCAGCGGTTTCGATACCGACTATGGTCTCCCGGGTGGTCTCGAGCATGCCGAGCACGACGAAGAAGGAGAGCACGAAGAAGAGCACGGCGAAGAAGGGGAGCACGAAGAAGAGCACGGCGAAGAGGAACATGGCGAGGATGAGCACGACGAGGAAGAGGTTCCCGTGCGCATCGACATGGAGCAGCGCCGCTTCGATCTTCGTGGCCAGATCAATCAGCCATTTGCCGGCGTCCAGGCGCTCAAGCTCCGCCTCGGTGTGACCGACTACGAGCACGTGGAGCTCGAGGGACCCGATCCCGGGACCTTCTTCTTCAACGACTTCCTGGAGACCCGTGTCGAGCTCGTGCAGG
>CALFAM010000231.1 GCA_937948815.1 uncultured bacterium | reverse complement strand
ATGGGGATTCGCCTGGCCCTGGGCGCCCGCCCCATCGCGGTGATCCGGGCTGTAATGACGCGGGCGCTCACGGTGGTCAGCATCGGGCTGCTGGTCGGTGTCCTGCTCGCCCAGGTCCTGGCGCGCTGGCTCGGCAGCATGGTGCCCGATCTGGCCGCGACCGACACATCGATGATGCTCGCCACGGCACTGGTGCTGGCCACCGTCGCCGCGGCCGCGTGCTGGCTGCCCGCCCGCCGAGCCGCCCGGATCGACCCGACCCACGCCTTGCGGGCCGAGTAGCACGGGGAAGGGGCGTGCCGAGCGCTGAGACCTTTTACCGGAGTCTGATCAGGGCGAAAAGGCTGCGTGATAGCTTTTTCGGCGGTTGTCGAGCCACCCACCCGAATCTCGCCTGCAGAGGAGTCTCCCATGTCGAAGCATCTCCGGTATCTCCTGCGCTGCTGCCTGGCCGTTGGCTTGCTGAGCCTGTTCGCCCCCACGGGCGGGATGGCGAGCGCCGGCACGGCGTACCAAGAGCCGGTCGACAGCTTGACCCGACTGGTCGACGCGCCGGCCACACCGCGCACGTTCGTGACCCCGGGACGGGATGCCTTGCTGGTGGTTGGGCAGCCGAGCCTGGCGCCGGTCGCCGAGCTGGCGGAGCCTGAGCTGCGTTTGGCGGGGCTGCGGATCAACCCGCGCATCGATGGCCGCAGCCGCACGCGCTATGGCACCAGCCTGTCGCTGGTCCGCCTGGCCGACGGCTCAGAGCAGGTGATTCGCGGTCTCCCGTCGGAGCCGCGGCTCGAGAATCTGCGCTTTTCGCCCGGCGGTGGCCTGGTTTCCTTCACCCATACCGCGGCGGAGCACATCGAGCTATGGGTGGCCGACCTCGGCGCGGGCACGGCCCGCCGACTGACCGACCGCGCGCTCCACCTGGCGGCCGGCAACGCACCGGCCTGGCTCGACGACCAGACCCTGGTGGCGACCTTCGTGCCCCGCGATCGTGGCGCGAAGCCATCGGCTGCGCGCGTCCCGAGCGGACCGGTGGTCCGCGAAAGTCTCGGCGTCAAGGCGCAGGCGCGGACCTACCAGGATCTCTTGACCAGCCCCGACGACGAAGCCCAGTTCGCTCACCATCTCTCGGCGCAGCTCGCGCGGATCAGTCTCGATGGCGGCGTGACCGATCTCGGCGCGCCCGCGCTCTACTGGAACGTCGATCCCTCTCCGGACGGGCGTTTCGTGCTGGTGGAACATCTCCACACACCCTTTTCCTACCTGGTTCCGGCCTGGCGCTTCCCCCGACGCATCGCGGTGGTCGATCGTCAGGGCGAGGAGATCGCCGAGGTCGCTGACATTCCGCTTCAGGAAGCGGTGCCGATTCCCTTCGGCAGTGTGCCGGTCGGCGTGCGCCAGCCTTCGTGGCGGGCGGATGCGCCAGCCACCCTGCTTTGGGTCGAAGCCCAAGACGGCGGTGATGCCGGACGCGAGGCCGATGTGCGAGACCGGCTCTTCGTGCACGAGGCACCTTTCGAGGGTGAGCCGCGTCCGTGGGCCGACCTGACGTTGCGTTTTCGCGACATCATGTGGTCGCACGACGATCTGGCGCTGGTCTCGAGCTTCTGGTGGCAGACCCGCCAGGGACGGCTCGAGCGGCTTCGCCCAGGCAACCTCGATGCCGCGCCCGAGTTGATCGAAGCGCGGTCGATCGAGGATCGTTACGGTGACCCCGGTTCGCCGGTCACGGCCGCCGGCACCTACGGCCGTGAAGTGCTACTGCATCCCGCCGACCGGTCCGATGTCATCTACCGCATCGGCGAAGGTGCTTCGCCGGAAGGCAACCGGCCATTTCTCGATCGATACGACCTGGCCAGCAAGGAAGCTGAGCGGCTGTTTCGCTCGCGGGCACCGTACTACGAGCGACCGGTCACGCCTCTGAAAGACGGCACGACCCTGCTGACCCAGCGCGAAACGGTCGAAGAGCCGCCGAACTACCGGGTGCGTGCAATCGGCAGTGATTCGTCCCGTGCCGTGACGCATTTCCCGCATCCTGCGAAAGAGCTCGTCGGCTTGAAGAAGGAGCTGATCACCTACGAACGCGAGGATGGCGTCCAGCTCTCCGCGACCCTCTACCTTCCTCCTGCCTACGATGCCGAAGCCGATGGCCCGCTCCCGATGCTGATGTGGGCGTATCCGCAGGAATTCAAGAGCGCGGCTGCCGCCGGCCAGGTAAGTGATTCACCCTACCGATTCGATCGCGTCAGCTGGCGCTCGCCGGTTCTCTGGCTGAGCCAGGGCTATGCAGTGCTCGATGATCCGAAGATGCCAATCGTCGGAGAGGGAGAAGTGGAGCCGAATGACAGCTTTCGCACCCAGCTCGTGGCGAGTGCGCGCGCTGCGGTCGAGGCGGCCGTGGAACGGGGAGTGGCGGATCGCCATCGGATCGCGATTGGGGGGCACTCCTACGGCGCCTTCATGACCGCCAATCTGCTGGCCCATTCGGATCTCTTCGCCGCCGGCATCGCCCGCAGCGGCGCCTACAACCGCACGCTCACACCGTTCGGTTTCCAGGCAGAGCAGCGGACCTATTGGGAAGCGCCAGACGTCTACTACGACATGTCTCCGTTCATGCACGCGGATAAGGTCGACGAGCCGATCCTGCTAATTCACGGTGCTGCGGACAACAACTCGGGCACCTTTCCGATGCAGAGCGAGCGCTTCTACCACGCGCTCAAAGGGCATGGCGCGACGACACGCCTGGTGATGCTGCCCTACGAAAGCCATGGCTACCGGGCTCGCGAGTCGATCCTCCACATGATGTGGGAGACCCACGCCTGGCTAGAGCGCTACGTGAAAGGCGCTGATCCGGAGCGGGCGCCCTTGGTCGAAGGCGTGAACGAGCGTCGTGGCGAGGACTGAGGCGTCGCTCCGCCGACCACGCGTATCCGACCGACTCTGACGGTCCAATGCATGAATTTTGTTCGATTTTGACATGGGTGGTGCGAATTCGCCTTGATATCGCTACTTTGAGCAAGTAGTTTCGCCCGCAATGAACGAAACGATTTTGCCCGAGATCGAGCCGGCTGTGGTCGAGCAGTCTGACGCCGAGCCTGGCACCAGCAAGCTTCAGCAGGAGCTTCAGCAGCGTAGGCCTTTCGGCTCACTGCAGGAAGAAGCCTTTCTTGCCATGCAACGGACTGCGGGCCTGCTCATGCAGGGATTCGCCCGTGAGCTGCGTACCCGCGAGCTGACGCCCGCCCAGTACAACGTCCTTCGCATTCTGCGTGGCGCGAGCCCGGATGCGCTGACCTGTAGCGTGATCGGTGCTCGCCTGGTGACTCCGGGGCCGGACGTCACGCGCCTGGTCGATCGGCTGGTCCAGCGTGGTTTGGCGGAGCGCTATCGGCATGCCCAGGATCGACGCGTCGTCCAGGTGCTGATCACCGACGACGGCCTCGAGATCCTGGCGGCGCTCGACCAGCCCGTGGCCGAGTGGATCGGTGGGTTGCTGAGCCCGCTCGAGGAGACGGAGCTCAGCCGCCTCATCGTCTTGCTGGCCAAACTTCGCTAGCGGAGGGGAGGGGAGGAACGACGCCACGTGGCCGCCAGATGGCGTCGACGTGGCGTCGGCAAGCGAGGTGCCGGAAGTGAATCCCGGAGCTACTCGGTGCCCTCGAAGATGGTCTCGACCGGAACGATGCTGATGTTCTCTTCAGCAATGCCGAACGCGACCTTGGCAATCGACTCATCCTCGGCCTGAATCTCTGCAGACGGCGGATTCGCATAGTCGATCGGCGCCGGCTCATTGGCTGCGATCGCGGCCTTCAGCTTCTCGGCCTCACCGGTGACAATCGCTAGCTTGAGGTTGTCGAGCTGCAGGTGGCGCTTGATCGCCGCGTTGACGTCCTCGCGCGTGAGCTCCTGCATCATGCTGCCGAAACGCTCGAGGTGCCCCTCGCCGTCGATGCCATAGAAACGATCATCAACCGAGTAGCCGAGGCGCGTTTGCGTGGTCTCGGCGAAGTGCAAGTGGTACTTGGTCAGGAACG
>CALFAM010000230.1 GCA_937948815.1 uncultured bacterium | reverse complement strand
GCGCTCTGCCTGCTCACGAACCTGCCGTCGGCGACCAAGCACGCCGAGGCGGTCGAGCGATTGACCGCGGCGCTCTCGATTGCACAGTCAGCAGGCAACCTGCGCACGTCCGTCGCCATTCTCCACAAGCTCGGAGAGCTCGACCGCAGTGATCGCGGCAAAGCGAGCCTTCGGCGAAGCGTCGAGCTGGCGCGCCAGCTGGCAGAGCCCAGCGTGCTCTACGGGCCTCTTTTGGCATGGGCCGAACGGATTGCCCGCGAGCAACCCGAAGCGATCCCGCAGCTGCTGCGCGAAGCGGAAGCCGCACGCCCACGAGAGGCGACCGCGAGTGTGCTGGCAGCGGGCTGGCTGAACCAGCTCCGCATCGCCTGGTACACCGCGCCCCCAGACCAGGCTCTGGCCAGATCGCTCCGCGTGCTGGACGAAATCGAGCATCTGCGCCGGGCCCAGCTCGTCGCGCGCGCCGAGTACTTCTCGATCTGGCTGCCCGCCCATCAGTGGTTGGCAGGGCGCCTCCTCGCGCAGGCTGCAGGGTGGCCCGATGGTGTGCCCCCCAGCAAGCAATCGTCCGTCACCCGCCGGACGGCAAAGCGAATTCCAATCGTCGAGGATCGCTGGCTGGCGTCGGCATTCTCGGTCATCGAGCGCATGCGCGCCCGCATTCTCCTCGAGTCTTCCGACCCGACCGGGGGTGCCGCTCCCGAACCATCGTTCGCCGATCTGAGCCACGTACGGGCCCAACTCGATCACGGCGAAGTGATCCTGAGCTTCCAGCTCGCACACTGGAAGAGCTTCTACGGCCGCTTTGAAGGAGGCGCCTGGCTGATCGCGATCGAACCCGAGGAGATACGCCTCTACACCCTGCCCGGACCGACCCACCTCGAACCTGCCATCAACCATTTCGAGGGTCTCTTCGCAGCCCGCGACGGGGGTGAGCGAACCGCCTCCAAGGTGCTCTACGAGCAGCTCCTGGCACCGGCCTTGACTGATCTGCCGCCAAGCACCCGGCATCTGATCGTCGTTGCCGACGGCGCCCTCCACCGCCTTCCTCTCGCTGCCCTCACCCATGCATCGCCCTTGCCCTGGCTGACCGGCACGCAGATCTCCTCGGCACCGTCGGCCAGCCTCTGGTCCAGATGGCAGGACCGCCCCGCTCCGACCCCAGAGCGCTTGCCCGCGCTGATTCTTGCCGCACCCGAGTTGTCCCACGCTGCGATCCTGGCTCCCGGCCCAGGCGGTTTCCGTGGGCTCACGTCCGAACGCGATGAGGCGGAGCCAGCATTTCGCGACCAAGCCTGGCACCCCTTGCCTGCCGCACGACGGGAAGGCCGACGGATCCGGCAGCAGCTCGGCCGAAGCAGTCGGCTATTGATTGGCAAGGAGGCCAACGAGGTCGAGATCAAGGCCCTAGCCGGTGGGCAATACAGCATGCTTCATCTCGCCACCCACGCGCTGGTCAGCAGCCGGCGAGGCGAGCGTTCTGGCATTCTCTTGGCCTCGGGCAACGAGCGTGAAGATGGCTTACTCGAGCCCCACGAAATCACCGCGCTCGACCTGAGCGGTACGGTCGTCGTGCTCGCCGCATGCCGTAGCGGCAGCGGGCGCCTCCTCGATGGCGAGGGCTTTCTCAGCCTCGCCCGCGCATTTTTCCAGGCCGGTTCGGACACCGTGATCGCGAGCCTTTGGCCCCTACGCGACGACGAGTCCGAACAGTTCTTCCGGCCCTTCTACCAGCATCTTCGAGCGGGACACAACATCGCTGAAGCCGTCGAGTCCGCCCAACAGGCCGTTCGGGATACAGGCGCCCCTGCGGCGGCCTGGGCCGGGGTCGTCGTGCTTGGCGACGGGGCCAACGTCCCCTTCCCCGACGGCCTTCCGCAGACGGTCGGGAGCCTGCTCGATACCGGGGCCCGATGGTGGCTTGGCGCTGCCTTCGGTATCGCCCTGTTGCTTGTCGCGCTCGTCGCTGTCCGCAGATCGAAAGCGTCCGTGCGCTGATCGAGCGCCTCCCTGGGGCGCCTCCCTGGGGCGCCTCCTTGGGGGCCCAGCCACCACCCCTTCGTAATGGGGGCTTTCGGCCTCATTCTGAGAAAAGTGAGCAATTCGGAGTGCGTCCTCCGTTGTGTCACCCGAGGCTCGCCGACGAGCCTCGAAAACACTTCTGGAGACAAAACCATGCGCGATAGAGCCCTACATCTTTCATCCCCCAATCCACAGGCTGCTCCGCCCGCCGCCACGCGGCGCGTCCCGGCCACGCGACCGTCCAGGCTCAGAAACTTGCCGCTCCTCCTTCTTTTCTTCCTGACCCTCACGCCCCTAAAGGCAAACGCGCAGCTCGGCATTGAGATCCTCGACGTCAGGCCACTGAAGGATGACGCATTCGTCTATATGACCGTCGCGGGGACGAGCCAAGGAGAGCCGTCTCAAGGGCGTCTCGCCGTCGACTACTACTTGCGCAACAACGGCAGCACGACGCGACGGATCCATCACGTCACCCTCGACTTCGACAACCCGAACATCGCTTCGATCGTCATGCGAGACGAGCTCGCCATGTGGTGTCCGTGGCCGCGGCCCAACGTCAATCCACCGATTCCGGTCATGACCGTTCAAACCGGACTCGATATCGCGCCCGGCAGCCGCTGTCGCCTCGGGTTGCTCGACGATCCCCACTTCAGCCTCCCGGCCGCCACACGTCTGCGGATCACGATCTTCTTCGAGATCGGCAGCTTTCAGATCGGCGTCAGCGACATCGAACGAGATCTCGTCAACCACACGCACCCGACGCCAACCGGCAGCTACCGGTTTCCGTTCAAGCAGAGCGATATGCCTCCAGGAACGTTTGCGTCCGGGCGCAGCCCAGCCTCGTTCGGATCTCATCGCTTCGGAAACAATCCACAACAGGTACATTCCTACGACATGGGGCTCGGACGATGGGCTGCCGATGAGAACCGCTGGGTCTCCTACTTTCCCCTGCCCAGCGGACAAACGGCCCCGCTCCTGAACGAGGAATTCCTGCACTGGGGCCTGCCGGTGTATGCCATGGCGGATGGAACGGTCGTCGCCTGCTCCAGCGGAAACGTAGACGACACGCCGACGTTCGAGCCCAATGTTCCTTCCAATTCGTTCACCATTCAGCACGGCGACGAGTTGGCGCAATACGTCCATTTACGCTTCGGCTCGATCGATCAGTCGATCTGCTTCGCTGGCGCGACCGTGAGTGAGGGGCAATTTCTCGGAGAGGTTGGCAACTCGGGAGACTCCTCCGGCCCCCATCTTCACATCCAGGTCACCCGCAACGGTGAGGCCATGCCGCTGCAGTTCAACGAGACCTTCGTGATCGACCGCAACGTCAACCTGAACGACATCCTGGCAGGCGACAACATGCCTTGGGCCCGCATCGACGGCTACGGTCTGCCCAAGGAAGAAACCGTTCTATGGAGCTCTGGTCTCCGGCGCCGGGGTGAAGTCGCAACTGGCATCCCGAGCGTTCAGAACGTTCTGACCAAGTCCAGCGCCTCCAGGACGGTGACGGCATCCCGCATGCCGAGTGGTGATCTGCAAACGCTCCTGTGGCGAACCGATCTCTCGGGAGACGTCGCAGCCCTGGACGTCGACTTGGGCGGTGCGGTACAGGATCTGTCGCTCGCGACGCCCAATAGCACCCAAGACGCGGCACTTGCCGTCATCACAGGCGGTGGCAGCCTCAAGCTCATCGCATACGACGTCGCGGGAAATACACTGAGCCGAACAGCAGAGCACACATCAGGACCGGCGCAAGCCGTGGTGGCCTCGACCGCACCGTTCAACGACGGCATCATGACCGCTGTCCGTACGCAGTTCGGTAACTTCAAGCTGATCGCCTGGCAGGTCGACCCACAGGCTGGGATCATCAACCGCCGGGCAGATGCGGACGGCGGTGCGGTGCAGACGTTCTCGATGACGAACACCAGCGCTTTCGAAGGTGTCGCGGTCGCCGCGGTCACCGGTTCAGGCAGACTGAAGCTGCTGACCTTTGCCGTGCCTCTGGGCGGATTCTCCGTACAACGGGAAGACGATTTCCTCGAAGACGATGTCGACGACGTCTCGATCACTCAGCTCGGCGTGCTGCCGAATGGCGAGGACCTCGTGGTGACCGCCAGCCGAACCGCCACCGGCTCGCTCGAGCTGATTTCCTGGTCGATCGACTGGCAAGGCAACATCACCCGACTCGACGATGCCCAGGCCGGCGCCATCGGCGAGGTCAAGGCAGCCCGTATTGATGCTGAGTACGTGCTGACGACCGTGACCGACAGCGCAGGCGACCTCAAGTTCGTCGCCTGGCACGTCGCGTCGG
>CALFAM010000229.1 GCA_937948815.1 uncultured bacterium | reverse complement strand
CGCCATGAGGCGCTTCGACGGGCGACCCTGAATGTCTTCTAGGAAGAAAGGGGGGGGACTGGTGGAGCAGAAGGGATTCGAACCCTCGACCCCCACGATGCGAACGTGGTGCTCTCCCAACTGAGCTACTGCCCCACACGGGGAGCGGCATTGTAGGGGACGTCGTCAGGCATTGCAACTGCGGGGGCCTCGAAGACCTGTGCGAGCGCCAATCCGTCCAGGCGCTGCGCCCGGACCTCTGCCAAGTCCCGGCGTAAGCCGCTCAGGCATGCGCGCAGCGGAGCGGGCACCGCTCCGACGACGCTCTCGGTGACACGGTCATACACTGCGAAGATCTGTTCGACGGTCAAGACGTGGGGGTCGGCGGCGAGCAGATAGCCAGCCCCGTCGCTGCTCGGCACCAGCATGCCCGCCGCGATCAGCGGCTCGAGAACGGTATCGAGGGTCGCAGGCCCCAGATGGAGGTGGCGCGCCAGCGACGGTCCGGGGACGATCGGCGCGCCCGCCTGGAATCGTTGGCAAACGACCAGCATGGCGGCCACCCCTATCCACCCCGCATCGCTGCAACGGGCCGACACGCTTTGTCGTACCAGACGAAGCCGGTTTTGCGCACAGAAGGCAACCTCGCAGCCAGTCAGCGCCACCAGCCAGCCGAGCTGAATCGAGATCAGAAACAAGATGACCAGGCCAAAGCTGCCATAGATCTGCGTCACCTGGTAGAGCTCGATGTAGATGACGAAACCTTTTCGTAGCAGCTCCAAGAGAAGCGTCGCACAGACCGCCCCGATCAACGCGAAACGAAAGCCGACGGCCGTGAACGGCACCAGCCAATAGAGCATACTGAGCCCGAGGACGGTGACCGCGAGAGGCATGGCCACAAGCACCTGATCGAGCAAGGCCATGGCCGCGTGCTGGTCGAGACGCTGGTCGAGCAGAAAGCGACTCGACGACGCGACCGCGATCATCACCGGCGTCCAGAACAACACCAGGGTGAAGGAGCGGAGGCGTGCCGGGAAGGGCCGCCTGCGTCCCACCTTCCAGATACGATTGATCGTGTGATCCACCGTGAAGAAGGCGGTCATCGCCGTGATCAGAAAGGCGACCAGACCGACACCACGGATCGCCCGTGCGTGGTCGACGAACTCACGCAGCTTGGCGACCAGGGTTTCTTCCGGATAAGGAAGCAGCCAGGCCAAGATCGTGAACAAGGTGCTGTCGTCCGCCTGAACCGGGCCGGCAAAGAGCGAAAGGGTCGCCATCAGCGGCACCAGCGACACCACGGTGATGAAGGCAAGGGCAGCGGATCGTTCCGCCAGCTCGTCGTGCCGAATCTGGGCCACGAGAACACGCAAGAACGACCACGCCGGTTGCTTGGCGACCCTCGCAGCCGCAGCGAGCACCCGCCTCCAGGCGGTTCGACCGGCACGCAACGACATCTGCAGCTTCTCGCCCAAGCCGTTCCTGGCGCTCATGCTTCGACCTCGAAGCGGATGCCCGCAGACCGCAACCGCGCGATCAAGGGCAAGCCGAGCGCCGCGGCCGGCGTCAGGACACCGGTCATGGACGCCGGCGTTGTTTGGTCGGCTCGGGAGCGTTCACGCGCCAGGCACAGGGCGGACTCCGCGACCATTTTGGCCGTCTCGCCATAGCCCGGATCACCTCCCCGGACGTTGACGCTGACTGTGCGCTCCGCGCGCTTACCCCGCAGCAGGACATGGAATCGCCCCTTGGCGCGCGCCGCGGCGTCCGGACCGTCGCCAGGCTTCTTGGCAGCCAAGAGCAGCCGGCGGGTGGGCGGAAGCTGCGCAAGCGCGAACACGCTCCCGATGAACATGGCACCAGCCGTCAGCTTCGGCAGCGAACCGACGCGAACAAAGTGGGCATAGCGGAAGCCGGAACCATAGTCCGCGGGAAGCAGGGACGCTGATCGCAAGACGACCTCCGGATCGATCGTGGGCAGGGGCGCCGCCCACGCGGCGATGGCCGGTTCGTAGCGAACAGTTCGTCGGCCGTAGCGCGGGGCGCCCGGGCGTCGGACGCTTTTCTCCTCACGGCGCCGTCGGCGTCGAGCGCGCTGGTCCGCGCGGTAGTTTCCCATCGCCCGCACAGCCGAATGCCACGTGCCTCCCGAGATCGACCCAGCACCAAAGACGAAGCCTTCGAGATCGATTGGCGCGTCGCCTACGCCGTCGCCTGCCACGCCTTCGCGCAACGCCCGCACCGCAAGCAGGGCGCCGAGGTCGTGTGGAATGCTGTCGAAGCCGCAGCAGCTCACCACCCGGATGCCTCGCTCCCGGGCAGGCTGGTGATAGCGATCGATCATGCGCGATACGAAGGCGGGCTCACCGGTGATGTCGACGTAGTCACAGCCGCCCGCCACACAGGCTGCCACCACGGGCTCGCCGTGCACATCGAAGGGTCCGACGGTGGTGAGCAGCACGCGGGTTTGGCGGGCAAGCGCTTCCATGGCGGGCGCATCGTCGACATTCACCACCTCGATTCCAGGTGCCGCCTCGGTGTCGGCAGCGTCCTCGCGCAGCCCGGCCGCGACCGCCTCGAGCTTCGGCCGGCTGCGACCGGCGATTGCCCACCGCAACGACTCCCCGGCCGCCTGGGTGGCGAGGTACGACGCCACCAACCCGCCGGTAAAGCCCGTGGCGCCGAGCACCGCGATGTCGTATCGCTTTGAATCGGACATGCTGAAACCTTAGCAGCGGACGCGGGCCCGTTAGCCACGGCCCGTGCGCAGCCAGTGTGCCCAATCCGCACGCTCCCGCTGTTCGGCTGCCCGCGCCGCACGCTGGTGATCGTACGGCACCGCAATGTGCTCGACGCGCCACGGCGCGCCATCTACCTCTTCTCGGCTCAGCATGGCGTAGCGCGCATGGGGGCTACCGCTCGCCATGGCATGGGCGAACGGCTCGTCATCCGTGTACGCGGGCAGCCCGACGCTCCCCGGGTTGACGACCAACGTGCCGTCTGCGAGACCGAACGTCCGCGGCACGTGCGTGTGGGCACACAAGACGAGCGAGGGACGGCCAGATGTCGAGCCCGGGCGCTCGGATGCGCCTTCGCCAGATGTCTCTTCGATGGTGCGGGCGACCTCTTCAGGCTCCCGCAACTCGACGCCGGAAGGCGTCACGGTTTCGAGCAACGGGACGTCGTCCGCCGCGGGGGTGCCGTGGCAAAGCAACACGTCCTGCCACCGGCGGCTCGGAGGCAGGTCTTCGATCCAGCGATGCGCCGCAGCCGGCAATGCATCCTGGACAAAGGCAAACGTCGGATTCCCGAGCATCTCGGGCGGCGGGTCGACCAGCACCCGATCCTGATTGCCACGGACTGTGGCCAGCGAGCTCTCCGGAGCCCGATCGCCGCGCGATCCGTCCGGCAGCAGGAGCGCGGCTGTGCCTGCCGGATCCAGCGGACCGTAGAAGAAGTCACCCAGGTGACACACCTGGCGAACGCCGCGCCGTTCCAGATCTTCGAGCACCGCTTCCAGCGCCCAGCGGTTTCCGTGAATGTCGGCGAGCGCGGCCAGTTGCATGGTGTGTCCTCCAAGTCCTCGAGCTGTCGAGGCGGCCCCGCTCGAGCAGGGCCGATGAAGCCTGACGGGGTGGTGTTGGTGGGCTACACTAGCGTAATCGGCATGCGCCACCCTGGTGTCATGCCGCCTGATGCTGCGCAGCCTGACGCCGCACCGTCAGGGCCTGATGGCTAAGGGCCGAAGGGCATGGACCAATGGAGCAAGGATCAACCGTTGTGAGCGACGAATTCAACGATTCACAGCGTGACACCGACAACGTCACGTCCATGGACCGGGCCCGTGCCCGGCTGGAAGAGGCGCGCCAGCGCTTTCAGGGGGTCACGGGCGAGCTCGGCGGCCACGTCCGCAGCGCGTCCGAGCAGGCGCGCCGCCGCGGGGCGCGGCTCAGCCGCCACGGCGCAGCGATTGGCCGCCGGGCGCTCTCCAGCGTTTCGGATGTCGGCGAGCGCTACGCGGACAAGGCCGAGCCGTTGCGGCAGGGCGTTGACCAGGCGCGCGACCACGTCGAGAGTTGGGCTGACGATCTCTCGGACTACGTGCGGGCGCATCCGAGTCGCGCTGTCATGGCCGCGGTGGCGCTCGGATTCGTGGTTGGATTTCTCACCCGGCGGCGAGACGAGGACGGAGCTGATGTCTGATCACGAAACGCCGTGGGACTCGGGCATGCCAACCGACGGTGGGGAAAACGACGAGCCATTCGCCGAGGACCCGGAAACCGATGGCCTTGGCGCGGACGATCATCAGGTCGCGGACGATCATCAAGTACCCTCTTGGTCCGAGCGCATGCTCGACCAAGCCTTCCCGGACGAGCTGGACTGGCGGCAGAAAGTGCAGGCCTACCCCTTGGCGGCTCTGATCGTCGCTTCAGGGCTCGGCTTCGCGCTCGGACGGGCTCGCGGCTCGGGCCTGTTCTCGGCCGCCACGAGCTTTGCCGCCGAGCGCGTCACTTCGACCATCACCAACGCGCTCGATCCGTCGGACGGCTAGTCAACGCTCTCGGTCTCGCGGCCACGTTTTTGTCCGCTGCGGCCATGGCTGCACAGGCGATCGACCGTGCTCTCGACGCGGGTGGGGACGCGATGACCACCTTCCTCACGAAGCGCGGCACCGCAACATTCAACACATCACGCGACCAAGCGCACCCACATTCATCCCTTGCGACAAATACTTCATATATCCGATATTCACTTCGGCCCCCCCCACCGTGCTGACGTCGCCAGCGGCGTCATCGAGCTGGCGCGCGAACGACGCCCTGACCTGGTCATCATCTCGGGCGACTTGACGATCCGCGCCAAACCAGCTCAATTTCGCGACGCCCGTCGATTCGTCGACCGCCTGGAACAGGATCTCGGCATCCCGACCATCAGCGTACCGGGTAATCATGACGTTCCGCTCTATCGCGTGTGGGAACGGGTTTTTGCACCCTATGCGGCGTACCGGCGCCACTTCTCGCCCGACCTGGAGCCCGAGTTCGAAGACGACGAGCTGCTGGTGATCGGCATCAACACGGCCCATGGTTGGACCGAGAAGGATGGCCGCATCTCACACCGCCGCCTGGGCGCGGTTCAGGCACGCCTGGCGCGCGCGCAACCGGGGCAGGCACGCTTGATCGTGCTGCACCACGAGCTTGCGCCTGCCCCCCGATTCGACACGATGCGCGTCTTGGCCGGCGCCCACGAAGCCGTCGAAATGTTCGCGCAAAGCGGTGTCGAGATGACGTTCGCCGGCCACCTCCACCAGGGCTTCTTGACCCCCAGCGACGCCTACTATCCGAGTCAGCACCCAGCGGTCCTCATCCTGCACGCGGGCACCACCACATCGACCCGCGGCCGCGGTAGCGAGGTCGGACGGAACTCGTGCAATTGGGTCACGATTGACGATCAGAGCATCGTCTGGACACACCTCGGATGGCATGAGCGGCGAATGGGCTTCGTTCCGTGGAGCGAGCATCGATACCCTCGTCAGGCCCGCCGGCTGGACGGGCTGCGCGACACCTCGTCACCCATTGGCGTGTCGCCCCGGGGCACGAGCGTGAAGCGATCATGAGCCGCCTCCGTTCGGAGCTGACGCTTCTCGGCGCGGCCCTGCCGACGCCTGCGATCATCACGATGGCCAACGGCCTGACCGTTGCCACTCTCGACCGCCCCGACGCTCCGGTGGTCTCGTCAGCGCTCTGCTACCGCGCGGGCCGGCGAGACGACGGCCCGCAGCACGGCGGGACGGCTCACTTCCTCGAGCACATGATGTTCCGCGGCGCCGCGCGCTTCGGCGCCAGCGAAATCGACCGCCTGACCCGCGGCGCAGGGGGCAGCAACAATGCCTTCACCACCCACGACGCCACCCTCTACGAATTCGCATTCGCCCGTGACCGATGGCATCTGGCCCTCGAGCTCGAGGCGGATCGTATGCAGAGCCTGTTGCTCGCCCCGGAGGATGTCGACCGCGAACGCCAGGTGATCGAAGAAGAGATCGCTATGTATCGCGATGATCCGTGGGACGCGCTCGAGGAGGCGGTCTTCAGCAAGCTCTTCCCCCGCCATCCCTACGGCAAGCCCGTACTCGGCCGGCGTCAAGATCTGCAGCGCACCGATGCAGACGTCCTACGGTCCTTTCACCAGACGCACTACCGTCCCGAGAATGCCGTCTTGGTACTCGCGGGGGCTGTGGGTGAGGACGCGATCGACCGCGCTGTTGCTGCGTTCGACACGCTTCCCGTTCCGGCTGGAGATCGCAACGATTCGAACGCTGCGGCAGGGCGTACGGGCCGGACCGCCTTTCCGCGCGAAACCGAGCCGCAGCATCGCGCCGATCAGCGGCTCGTTCGCCGCGCGGGTGAAGCGCCCCGCCTGCTGATTGGCCTGCGTGGGCCTGCCGGCGACGATTCCGATCAACCACTGGTCGATCTCTTGCTCTCCGTGCTCGCCACGGGCCGCTCGAGTCGCCTGCAGCGCAAGCTGGTCGATGGTGGCCAACTCTGCGCGTTCGCCGGGGCGCAGATTGCCGAGACCCTCGATCCCGGCGCCATCCTGCTATCCGCGGAGGTCTTGCCCGGCGTCGAGCCGCAGCGGGTGGAGGAAGAGATGATCGCCGCGCTGACGAAGCTGGCGCAGGAGCCTCCGAGCCGTGCCGAGATCCGTCGCGCCCGGCGCATGCTGATCGCCGACTGGATCTTCGGCCACGAGCGCGTCCACCAACAAGCGGTCACCACGGCGTTGGCCATGGCATCGTTCGATGCGGGCCACCCTCTTCGTCAAGCGGAACGCTTGCTCGCCGCCAGTCCCGAAGCCCTTCACCAAGCCGCGCAACGCTGGCTCGACCCCGCCCACGGCACGGTCGTCGGCTGGTCGTTGCCGACGGACGATGCCGAAACCGAGGCGTCAGAAGGCCGATGAAAACGCCAAACGAGCGCCCGCAGACGGTCAAAGCAGGACCGCCAGCGGCCCCTGCCGAAGGACTGACCGTCCACGTTCGGCAGGTCCCTGGCGCACCGATCGTCGCCCTCCGCGGGTGGCTGCGCGGCGGCGCGCGCGTCGAGGACATTCCTGGCCAGGCCCTGATCAGCGGCCGCTTGTTGAGCGAAGGTACCCAAAGCCGCTCTTGGCGCCGGCTGGCGCGCGAAGCCGAAGAACGCGGCATGGTGATCGAGAGCTTCGGTGGCCACGAGGCGATCGGCGTATCCGTCGACGCACTCGCGCGAGATGCGCAACAGGCCGTCGATGACCTTGCCGAGCAGATCCTCACCCCCGCGATGCCGAACCAGCGCTTTAAGCTGCTGAGGCGGCACGCCATGGCGGAGCTCGAGAGCCAGCAGGATCGTCCCGAAGTGCGTACGGCACGGGCCTTCCTCACATCGCTCTACGCTCCCCATCCGTACAGCCGGCCGCTGCAGGGAACGCGGCGCGATCTGCGGCGCCTGACGCGAGACGACTGTTGCGCGTTCCACGAACAAGCGCTGGCCATGGGCATCGTCATCACCGTGACGGGTGCCATCGATGAACACACCATGCGCGATGCCATCCACGCACGGTTCGGTCATCTCCAGGTAGCTGCAACACCCTTGCCCGCGGTCGCGCCACCGCCTCCGCACGCTGCACGACGGATCGACCTCGTGCTGCCTCCTGGTGATCAGGCCCACGTGCTGGCCGGGCACCTGACGGTCCCTTTGGCGCATCCGGACCGCCCGATCCTCGACTTGCTCGGCGTCCTCCTCGGCGCTGGAACAGGCGTTCGGGGGCGCATGGTCGATCGCATACGCGAGCAGGAAGGCCTGGCCTACGAGGTCGACGTGGGGACCGCCAGCGGCGCCGGCCTCGACCCTGGACGCTTCACGGTCTACGCAGCCACGGCGCCCGCGCGCGCCGAGCGGGTCGGAGAGGCCATTCGCCAAGAGCTCGATCGACTGCTCACGGACGGCATCAGCGTGGACGAGCTCGAAGAAGCCCGTGACTACCTCATCGGCAGCCTGCCGTTCCGGCTGGAGACCGCACGCGACGTCGCCACGCGCCTGGTCGAGGGGGCGTTCTACGGCCCCACCGTCCTTCCAGATGTGCTCGCCGAGCGCTGGCGGAGCCTCACCCGTGAGGACGTCATCGCCGTGGCCCGCGAGCATCTCGACCCTGAACGCATGACGGTCACCGTCGGACGGCCAGAATCCGACGCGTGACCCGTGCCGACCGGCTACCGCCGGCGAGAGCCCAGAACATTCAGGGCGAACCGAAGCGATCCTTCGAAGGCAAGTCGAGAGCTGTCGCGGGGTGCCAACCAAGATTCGGTCGAAGAGGCTCGAGTAGGTCCGAGCACACCGAAAACTTTTTTCCCGTCCCTTGAGCAGATCCGCCTCCTGAATGACGCATTCACCATCGAGCGGGAAGTCGAGGGTGGAATCGCGGCGATCGCCGAATGCCGGGATGTTCCCGGGCCACACTCGATCGCACGCTTCGAGGTCGCGGAGGGCTCGAAGGCAACGTGCTTGACGGCAGCGTGCTCACCCGCATCGAACGAATTGCCGTCGCGAGACGTCCGTCTCGTCGACGAAGGGAGATGACCTCATGAAAGCAAAAATCCTTCTTTTCGTCTTGCTGTGTGCCGTCGTTGCGTCGACTGGTCTGGTCTGGGCCGCGGGTGACTCCGCGCAGGCCGTGCCGAACGCTGCCGAGGTTACGCAGCCGGATGTCAACAAGACCGCGGCCGAGCTCCTCGACGAGCTGACGCAGAAGGCGAGCGAGAAGGGCGCCTGCTGCGTCGCAGACTGCTTCGAGTCTTGGGAAGAGTGCATTACCGAGTGTGGCGCCAACACAGCGTGCCGCCAGGGCTGCCTCGCAGACCGCCGCAGCTGCACCCGCAGCTGCTAGCACCGATTCGGATCTGTGGCAGATCAACGCCACAGATCCGCCAGCGAGCCCCGGAACCCCCCATCGGGTCCTTGCATGATGCATTCGATCTCTCCACCCGACCGTCCACCGAGGCCGCTTCTCCTGGCACTCTTCGTGCTCGGATTTCTGATCACGTCCGCCCTGCTTCGTACGCTGGGCGGGCATCCTGATCTCGGACTGCTCGACGACAAGCTGCGCTACTTCACGGCCCACAAAGACCGGTACGACCTGGTCTTCTTCGGCTCCAGCCGGGTCTACCGGGGCATCATTCCCCCGCTGTTCGACAAGGAAGTGGCAGCCCATGGCCGAGCAGTCCGCTCGTTCAACTTCGGCATCGCGGGCATGCAACCGCACGAAGCCAATGCGCTGATGCGTCGCGTGCTGGCACTCGAGCCGGCGAGACTTCGTTGGGTCGTGGTCGAGCTCGACGACTGGGACCCCGACGTCCACCCTGAAAATCGTTTCAAACGCCGTGGCGTTTTTTGGCACGATCTACCCGAGACGCTCTCCGCCCTACACTCGACGCTGCTGATCGACGCGTCACTCGTCAAGCGCCTGGACCTTCTCAGCATGCACGTTCTGCATCTCGCGGTCCGTTCGTTCGGCGTTGGCCGCGGCCCGGACATGGCGCGCAGCGCGATCACACGTCGCGCCAGGGCGCAAGAACCTGCCCCATCTGACGACCAGCCCCTGTTCACACACCAAGGATTCGGCCCGTTCACGGAGCGTTCCTATCGCAGCCATCCGGCGCGGCGCAGGTTTCTCGACAGCCTCGATGCCTATGCGAACGATGTTGCGGGTCTGGCTTCGGGCAATGCGTCGAACGCATCACTCCGGCGCTACAACCGCAGGGCGCTCGCCGAACAAATCGCCATGGTCCGCCAGACCGGCGCCGAGCCGATCCACCTCGTTCCACCGATTCCCGATGCAACGCCCCAGCTCTTTGCGCTTCAGCGACAGGGATACGTGCCGTGGCTCCTCAGCTTCAACGATCCCGTCGCCGACCAGGACCTTCTGGCGACCGCCAACCGCTTCGATCGCGAGCATCTGACGCAAGAAGGTGCCGAAGCGTTCACCCGCAGGCTGGCGTCCCGATTCGCCACGGTGGTGGCTCAGCATGATCGCCAAGGCATGCCGCACGCCGATAGCCGCGCGAATCGGCTGTCGGAGCTGACGGGCACGAGCCGGCCATAGCCTCATGCTCTTTACCCAGCCGATCTTCGCCCTCTTCTTCGTCACGGTCTTGGCCTCCGTCTGGGCTGCACGGAGCAATCGCCAGCGCAAGCTGCTCCTGCTGGCGGCCAGCTATGTCTTCTACGCGGCTTGGGACTGGCGCTTTCTCTCACTGATCCTTTTTTCGACCTCGATCGACTACCTGGCTGGCCTGCGAATCCACGCCAGTGATCGAGGGGGCAAGGGTTGGATGTGGCTGAGCGTGGGCGTCAATCTCGGCATGCTCGGCGTCTTCAAGTATTTCGACTTCTTCCTGGCGTCAGCCACGAGATTGATCGAGCCGCTCGGCATCGAGACCGGCACACTCCAGATCATTCTGCCCGTCGGCATCAGCTTCTTCACGTTCCAAACGATGAGCTACACGATCGATGTCTATCGGCGAAAGCTCATGCCGATCCGTCGGTTCGCCGACTTCGCGCTCTTCGTGAGCTTTTTCCCTCAGCTCGTGGCCGGGCCGATCGTGCGCGCCGCGCACTTCCTTCCGCAGCTCCAGCATCGACCACGCTGGCGAGACGTGCCGGTGCGCCGCAACCTGAAGCGCTTGCTCGGCGGCTTCATCAAGAAGGCTTGCATTGCCGACGCCATTGCCATCCACGTGGACGATGTATTCAGCGAGCCCACGCTGTACACCGCAACGGCGATCTGGATCGCGGTGCTTCTCTACGCCGTCCAGATTTACTGCGACTTCTCGGGCTACACAGACATGGCCATCGCCTGCGCCGGCTTGCTCGGCTACGACCTCGGCAAGAATTTCGATTTCCCCTATCTGGCCGTCAACCTTGCCGACTTCTGGCGTCGCTGGCACATCAGCCTCTCTTCCTGGCTCCGGGACTACCTGTACATTCCGCTCGGTGGCAGCCGTGGCACGGCCTGGAAAACCGCTCGAAATCTCTTGCTCACCATGCTGCTCGGCGGCCTTTGGCACGGCGCGGCGTGGACGTTTGTCGCCTGGGGCGGCTTGCACGGCTTGGGGCTGGTCGTGCACCGATCGACCGCCCAGTGGATGGCGCGGCGGCGTTCGGTGCGGCCAGAGCGGGAACGGTCACAGCCGGCGCCGTGGGGACGGAGCCTCATGCGGCACGGCCGCCGCGTCCTCGCGACGGCATCGACCTTCTACTTCGTTTGCTGCGCCTGGATCTTCTTCCGTGCCCAGAGTTTCGAAGACGCCTACGTCATCCTTCGCGGATTCGTCCTCTTCGAGTCACCCGGGGAGTGGACACTGGCGCCGAGCCTGCTCGTGCTCGTAGCCGGTCTGGCCGCGGTTCACTGGCTCAGCAGCCGGCGCGCGCTCACCCGACTCGGCACGTGGATCGAAAACCGCGCGCCAGCGCCTGTCTTCGCGACGAGCTACGGTGCCGCCGTGGCGCTGGCACTGGGCTTTCTCCCCTTGCGCGCAGCCCCGTTCATCTACTTCCAGTTCTGACCGATCCGCGCACGCCGCCGTCAGGGCGCGCGATAGGGCGTGGCGCGCTCGGGCTGCCCCGTGCGTTCGAAGTGTGCCACCAACAGCGCACGGGCATCACGGGTCATCGGTTCACGATCGGTCAGGCGATCCCGCAATGCCGGGTACGCGCGCAGCAGCAAGGGCTCGGCTTCTTCTGTGCGCGCTAGCTCGCTCAGGCAGCCTCCGAGGACGGCTTCGGCGTAGGCCGTGCGAATGTGCCCTTCGGGAAGCTTGGCGCGATAGATGGCCAGCGCCTCCTCGAGCATCGGCACGGCCGCTTCGGTTTCGTCCGTGGCAAGCAGCAGCCGCGCCCAACCGGTCAAGGCATTTCCAACACGCCAGTTCTCGTCGCCCAAAGCCTTACGCCCAATGTCGACAGCACGCACGAAAAGCGGACGCGCCTCTTCGTGGCGTTCTTGCTGAAACAAGATCTCTGCAAGACCGGTCATGGTCGCGACGATGCGGGGATGCTCCTCGCCGAGGAGCTTCTGTCGCATGGCCAAGGCACGGCGAGCCGCGTCTTCGGCCTCCTCGAGCTGACCGTTGTCGGCAAGCAAGGAGGCCAGGTTGTGCAACGAGATGCTGACGTGCGAGTGCTCTTCACCATGGAGCTCGATGTTGATCGCCAAGGCCTCGCGATAGAGCTTCTCGGCTGCTTCGTAGTCCCCCGTCTCGTGCAGGGATAGAGCGTAGTTGCTGCGGGTAATCGCGGTCGGCGTCGCGTAGAACCCTTCGCCTTCCTCTACCCGCCGCGCCGTCTCTTCGAGCAAGATGTTCGCCTGCTCATAGTTGCCCATCCGGTAGAGCAACAACCCGAGATTGTTGAGTGAGGGCAAGAGCTCGTTGTTGTCACGACCGAGCAAGCGCTCGCGAATCGCAAAGGCGCGACGCATCGGTGGCTCGGCAGCGTCATAGTTGCCCTGCCTTTGGTGTGTCACCGCCAGCTCGTCGAAGACTTCGGCGACATCCATGTGGTCTTCCCCGAACAGCTCCAAGCGCAGCTCGGCGGCTTGCTCGTAGAGCTCCAGCGCTCGGCTGAGCTCACCCAGGCTGCGATAGATACCCGCGATGGTAAAGGAGTAGAGGGCCTGCCGCTCAGGCTGATCGGCAAGGTCGGCGAGCGATTCGCTGCTTTCGTCCAGGACCGCGCGCACGGTAAGGTCCTCGCCACGGGATGCATCGGGATCCGCCTTGGCGAAGATGCCGAGCAGAAAGTCCGAGACGCCTTGCGCGCGCTCGCGTTCCTCTTGCGCACGTTCGCGCTCTGCTTGCGCCAGATTGCGCTCCCGGGTCACCCGCGCGGCTTGCAACAGGGTGACCGCGGTCAGGGCAACGAGCAACGAAACCACGACCGTTCCGGCCGATACGGCCAGGGCGTTGCGTTGCACGAAACGGCGAAAACGGTAGCCCGCGGTCGACGGCACGGCCGACACCGGCTTGCGGTCTCGATGGTGAGCCAAGTCGTCAGCCAGGGCAAGGGCCGAGCTGTAGCGGTCGGCCGGATCTTTCTCCAGCGCCTTGAGGGTGATGGCGTCGAGCTCTCCGTGAAGCCGCTTGCGCAGCGTACCGGGCTTGCTGCCACGGGCAGCCGCCACGGCTCGGGCTTCCGCAGCGTCGCCACCATCCAGCGATTCGCTCGGTGCCGGCACACGCTCTTCGACAATCGCCTGCTCGAGGTCCTGTTGGGAACGCGTGCCCACACCGTACGGACTGACACCGGCGAGAAGCTGGTAGAGCACGACACCGAGGGCGTAGAGATCGCTCGCCGGCGTCACCGTCTCGCCACGCACCTGCTCCGGGCTGGCATAGCCGGGCGTCATCGGCCGAACGCCCGTCGCGGTATCGGCAGCAACCTCGAGCCAGGCCGCGTCGGCGGCTTGCCGCGAGTCGCGCATGGCGGGCCCTGGCTGGGTTTCCGCGGCGACCAGATCGCGGGCATCAATCGCTCCGAGGGCCGTGATGCCTGGATCGCCCGTCGCCGGCCGACCGGTCGCTGCAGCACCGTGGGGCGACGCTTCGCCCACGCTCGGTGCTTGCTCCGCCAACAGCTTCGCGATCCCGAAGTCCAGCAGCTTGACCTCACCCGCCTCGGTGACCAGGATGTTGCTCGGTTTGAGATCGCGATGGACCAAGAGGTTTCGATGCGCGTGATCGACCGCCAAGCAGACGTCACGGAAGAGTGCCAGGCGCTCGTCGATCGATCGCTCGTGCTCGTCGCAAAAGCGGTCCAAGGGCAGCCCTTCGATGTACTCCATGACCAAGAACGGGAAGCCATCCTCGGTCGTGCCGCCGTCGTAGAGGCGCGCGATGGAGGGATGCTCGAGTCCGGCCAGGATCTGACGCTCCATCCGAAATCGGTGCAGGATCTGCGCGCTCTCGAAGCCGCGTCGGATCAGCTTGATGGCCACCGTACGCTGGTAGTGGCCATCTGCCCGCGTCGCCAGATAGACCGTGCTCATACCGCCCTGGCCGACCGGTCGCAGAAGCTCGTAGGGGCCGATTCGATGGCCAGCTTCATAGGTGGCATCGGCACCGAGGGCATCCGCCACGGCAACGTCGCCGAGAGACGTGCTCAAGAAGCTGGCGGAAGCCCGCTCGGCATCGAGTAGCTCCTCGACCTCACGGCGCATGTCCGCATCGTCCGCGCAGAGCTCGTCCAAGCGTGCGGCGCGTTCCTCGGGTGGCATCGCCAAAACCGACTCGAAGACCCGATCGATCTCTTGCCAGCGGTCAGGCTTCACTGTGTGCCTCGTGTCCGTGCACGGCCTGCTCGGCGCTTCGGTCCAACTCGCGGAAGAGCCAGGCACGTGCGCGCTGCCACTCGCGCACCGCAGTGGCCCGAGACACGGTCAAAACCTCGGCAACTTCTTCAAAGGTGAGCCCGCCGAAGAATCGCATTTCGACCAGCCTCGCCTTCCGCTGATCGATTCGTGAAAGCGCCTGCAATGCGTCGTCGAGCTCGACCATGTCCGGCGGGCTCTTCTTCGCCAGACCGCGCGTCTCTTCCAGCGTCACCTTACGCAGGTGGCCGCCGCGACGCTGACGGCCGTGTCCGCGCGCGTGGTCGATCAGAACACGACGCATGACACAGGCCATGAAGCCCATGAAGTGGGCACGGCTTTCCAGCCGTACGCCGTTGCGCTCGATCAACGACATGTAGGCCTCGTGCACGACGGCGGTGGCCTGCAAGGTGTGGTCTGGACGCTCGCGCCGAAAATGTCCGACTGCGATCCGATGCAACTCGTCGTAGGTGAGCTGAAAGACTTGATCGGCGGCCTCATTGTCGCCGCCTTGCCAGCGCGCGAGCAAGGCGGTGACCTCTGTGGTGCTCGCCAGCGACTCCCCCCCGCTCGCCTGCTTCCCGGAACTCCTCATATCGTTCCTCCTACGATCGAGAGCACGCGGAGATTCACTTCAGACTGTTCTCCCACCGATCTTCCCACGCCGCATCGTGACGGTGTCACATCGCCCAGAACGACCCACGCCGTTCGCCCCCGGATGACCGGCTCTACTCTTCATACGCCAGCAGCGCTTCGTTCGTTCTGGCCGTTTCGACATCGCACTGCTGTTTCTCCTTGGGCCGCGCTCACGAGAGGTGCAGCACCGAGCATCCCTACGACCTCACGACCACCACTGCTTGCGCTGCGCGCTATCCCACTACGTGCACCACGACCCTACGCCGATGCTGACGTGCGCGATGCTCGAAAAGGTAAATCCCCTGCCACGTACCGAGGACAAGCCGGCCGCCAATTACCGGAATCCCGATCGATGTGGCTGTCAGGGCCGCCTTGATGTGAGCGGGCATATCGTCCGGCCCTTCGCTGGTATGGGTGAAATGCGGATCATTCTCGGGTACCAGGCGCCTGAAGAAGGCATCGAGATCGTGCCGCGCACTGGGATCTGCATTCTCTTGAACCACCAGGCTGGCAGAGGTGTGGCGAATGAACACCGTGCACAGCCCATCCTGAACGGCCGAGGCTTCGACCGCACGCGCGACCTCGGCGGTGATTTCATGAAGCCCAGCTCCGGGGGTTCGGATGATCAGCTCCTCAACCGGCATGACGTTGGGTCCTTTCAAAAGAGATCGAGCGAAGCACGTCGCATTAGAAGGGGTTGCCAAAGCTCAGAAAAAGCACCGGACTGTCTTCTCCAGGCTGTCGGTCGAGATTCCAACCGATCTCCAACCGCAGAGGCCCGATCGGTGAGCGATAGCGAACGCCCAAACCGGCGCCCGGGCGCGAGTCGTCGAGTTCGATGTCCTTCCAGTCGGCCCAGACATTGCCCAGGTCCACGAACAGGATACCGCCCACCGGCCCAGCGATCGGGAATCGGTAGTCGAGATTCCACAAGGCCAATGCATTGCCACCAATTGCCAACGGCCTACCATCCGGCGACGCCGAATCCGTGACCAGGAGCGTCTCTCCGGGCACCCCGAGGCGATCACGCTCGAATGCCCGATGGGATGTGCGCCCGCCCGCGAAGAACCGTTCGGAAATGGGAATCAGCGCATTGGGGAGGCCAACCGGAACAGCAGGATCGGGCTCGAGGCCACCGTCACCGATCGGATCGATCAATCCGAGTCGGATGCTGGTGGCCAGGGTACCGGCGCGCCCCAAGTCGTAAATGTGCGCGTGCTGCCAGAAGAGCTTGAGGAAGGAAGCTTCCGTCGAGGCCAGCGGGAACGCCCATGTCACCTGCAGAAAATCGGTCCAGCCTCGTGTCGGCTCGACCGGATCATCGCGCCGATCAATGTAGAGGTTGGGCGAAAGGCTAGAAATTTCGACTTCGCCACGACGCAGATCGTCCGGATCGAAAAGCGCCGTCTCTTCCTCCAGGTCGACGATGCGAAAGTCATAGAGCAGCCCCAGCCTGAGGCTTCCGATCTCCTTGCGCGCGGCGATCTGCAAGCCACGGTCCGTGATGTCGAAGACATCGCGCCCCTCGTCCTCGAAGAAGAGGGTATAGGTCAGCGGTAGGCCCAGGCGCGTCACACGCGGCTGCTCGAAGATCAGGCGAAAACGCTGATCCTCTCGATTCGCGCGCAGGTCCAGTCGCAGCCGGCTGCCCCGGCCGCCGAGGTTGTTGCGCGTGGCAGTCAGCACGCCGCCGACCCCGTCTTCCGAGTCGTAGCTGACACCGTAGCTGAGACGCCATCGCTTGCCCTCTTCGAGCCGGGCGACCACATCCCGCTCGCCTCCCGCGCGGTTGGGCGGTGCCAGCGATACATCGACCCGAGAGAAGATTCCCAGGCGATGCAGGTCGCGCTCTGCCTCGAGCAGGCGGCGACGGTTCACCCGGGTCCATGGCTCGAGTCCCATCGCCCGCTTGATGACCGCATCCTGAGTGAAGCGGTGCCCCCGCAAGACCAGCCGGTCGACGACCGCGAAGCGCCCCTCGTCGACCTCGAAGCGCACATCGACCAACAGGCCATCGTCCGACCACGACAGGACCGGTTCGATGACCGCGTCCGGCAGGCCGGCGTTCTCGAAACGTGCACGCAGGGTCGAAACGCTCTCTTCGAGCAGCGCCGGGTGGAAGGGACCACCGCCAGCCCGAAGGGGCAAGCCGGTGAGCAGGTCCTCGGCATCCAACGACACCGCACCAACGACCGTCAGGTCGACGACGCGGCGACGCGCGCCTTCGTGGATCGGCACGGTCACAGTCAGCCTGCCGGCCCCCAACTCGATCCGGGCGGGGCCGATTTCGACATCGGCGAAGCCTTGCAGCAGGTAGTACGAGCGTAGGTTGTCGAGATCTGCCGTCAGCCGGGAATCGATCAAATACCCCGGCTGACGACGCCAGCCACGGGCCCGGGACGTTGCCAACAACGGACGCAGCGTTTCCGCAGCAATGGAGGCATTGCCTTCGAAGAGGAGGGCTTCGATCTGGTATCGGTCGCCGGGCTCGACCTCGATCAGGATGCGCGTGCTGTCTCCGTCGGCCGGCTCCATGCCGCACTGAGCGCGGGCCTGGTAGTGCCCGCGTCCCTGAAGATGCTCACGAATCCCGGCACATGTTTGGCGCAGGAGGCCATCGTCGATCGGCTCGCCACTGCCGAAGGGCAGCAACCCGTGCCGCGCCAGCGCTTTCTCGGAAGCACCGACCACTTCGACCCACATGGGAGGCCCGACATCGATCTCGAACGCCAGGTGGACCGCCTGGGCGGCACCGTCGTCGATGAGGGTGGCCTCTCCGACCCGCGCGGCCAGATGTCCGAGCTCGACGAGGCGCTGGCGAAGACGCTCCGGAGCATCGCCTACCCGCTCCTGGTCGAAATAGGCCAGCTCGTCGAGCGCGAGCGCGGCACGCAAGGTGGTCTCCGCGAAGGCCCCGGTCATTCCGGTGAAAGCGATCGATCCAATGCCGTATCGGTCGCCAATCTCGACCGCGCAGACCAAGGCGACGCTGCCCGCGGCGAGCGCCTCGAAGGTGACTTCGGTCCGTGCCTGGCGGAAGCCACGCTCCCGGAGCAGCCGAGCCACCTGCGCCTCGACACGCGCATCATGCTCCACTGTCCAGCGCTGCCCCTTGTGGCCGAGCAGCGCGCGTCGTATGTCACGCGCCAGCCCCGCGGGCGCACCGGAAACCTGGACCGCGTCGATCCAGGTATGACCCCAGACCGCGACCACCAGGGCGCCGTCCTCGACGAACAAGGCCGCATCCGAGATCTGGCCGGTGGCATGCAGATTGGAGAGCGCCTGCCGCACGGCATCCTCGGTCAGCCAATCACCCGGCCCGATCGTCAGCAGCTCGTCCCAGTCGAGGGTATGGCGAATCGCCGCATCGACCCGCAGCTCGATGCGGTCGATGCGTATGGACTCGTTGACGGCTGGCCCACGAGAGGCCAGCGCATCGCCGGCCACCATGTGCAGCACACAGGCTCCCCAAACGAGCCACCGAGCCACCCACCAGGCGCGAGACCGCGAGGCGCTAGAAGCTCTTTTGCCAGCGCGCATCGGCGGCATAGCTATCGTCACCGTTCTGGGTCAGCACGAGGAGAAGGTTGTGGGCGACCTGCCACTCGACCTGCAACCGCTGGTCTTCCGTCGACGACGGATCGGTCGAATAGGTCACGAAGAGATCGCGGGACAGGCGCTTGCCCACGGTGATGCGGGTGCGCGACAGGGCGTCGCCCGAGCTGGTGAGCGGGGCGACGCGAAAGGTATCGAGACCGAACAGCGAGCCGACACGATCGCCGACCACCGAGGCAGCTTGGCCGTACAGCAGTCCTGCTGCACTCGTGCTGCGCTCTTCGGCGCCGGGCAGCTCGATGGCAGCACGCTGGCGCAACCCTTCCGTTTCGCCCGTGGCCAGCAGCCGGAAGACTTCCAGATCCGGCAAGGGCGGATCCGACGAGAATCCGACGTCGAGCCTGTCGAGCGTCCCGGAGAGCGCCAGGCCGACGTCGTATTCACGCACGCGGGTCGAGGCTGCGAAGTCGACCTCGGGATCGATCCGCAGCGGGTCGGCGAAGGTCAGGCGCCCGCGATCGACCTCGTACTCGGTGCTGCCATACGCGAGCCGTCCGCCCGGCTCGAAATCGACGGTGCCGAGTACGTGAGGGCGCGCCAGGGTGCCCCGCAGCACGAGATCGGCCCGTCCCGACAGGTCCGCCAGGTTGTTGTGAACCTCGAGCCCAGTCGGCATTTCGATCGCGATCTCCAGGCCAATGGTGTCCAGCAGGCTACCGGCCTGCACCACCTGCACCCGCCGCCGGGCCATGGCGCCAGCGAGGACCTCGGCGAAACCCACCGGCAGGTCCTGCTCGAATCGGGCTTCGCCGAGCCGCGCCCGCCCTCGGACCCGCACACCTTCCATGGTTGCGTCGCGCCCCACGGTGAGATCAGCACCGCCTGCCAAGCGCCAACCCACGGGGTAGCGCAGCACCAGATCCCGGGCGACCAGCTGCAGATCGAGGCCGGGTACATCGACCGGTCCCAGCTCGAGCAAGCGTGTCGAGGCTGGTTCCGCACTGGCATCCGCGGCAGCGCGCAGATCGACCCAGCCGCTGGTCCGCACCGTGCCCGCCGAGAAGTCGGTGATCAGGTTCTCGATCGACAGACGCCCCGCGCGCCAGTCGCTCGCAGTCCACCGCAGGCTCCCGCGCATACCCTCGAGGGCGAGCAGCTCGCCTGGCAGCATGGTTCGTGCATCGACCAACGTGCCATCGAGGACAATTTCTGGCGCATCGAGCCGTCCCCGCACGTGACCGCGAAAAGCCAGCTCCCCCGTGGCATCGAAACCTGCCCACAGGGGCGGCAGCGCGTGAACGTCGAGTGTCCCCTGCAAATCGAGATCGAGGCTACCCGAAGACGTCTGAGCGGCGTCCGAATCGGCGTTCCAATCCAGGCTTCCCGCCAATTGCAGGAGCGTGTTGGAAGCCGCATCCGCCAGGGTGGCGGTCTGCACTTCGATTCCATTCCCAGCGAGGCGCAGGCGCATCGGGCCGCGGTTCTCCAAGAGGGTTCCCGCAGCCGAAATGCGAACCGTACCGAGCGAAATCTCGGTGGTTGCTCCGGCCAGCCATGCGGCCCACGAGCCAGCGGTCGTCGAGGTCGGCCCCAGATCGGCGCGCTCCGACACAACGACCGCAACCTGCCCGGCAATCTCGACGTCCACACCCTGGGGCGACGCTTCCGGTCGACCGGCACGCACCTCATCGAGACCGCCTAGATCCAGGCTAGCCAGATCGAGACCAGCCAGATTGCCCAGAACCCCGAGGTTCGTTCCTTCGAGATCAAAGCGCAGGGCTTCCGAGAACCTACCTCCTCCTGCCAGGCGCAGACGATTGGCGAGGTCGAACGATACGCTCACGGCGTCTGCGTCACCTTCGACGTGCAACCGGCTCGGCTCACGAAGAATCTGGCCTCCCGCTCTTCCCAAGCGGAGATTGGGTGCCGTGACCTCGAGATCGAACGTCGGCGCGCGCCAGGTACCGCCGAGTCGCAATGTGGTGGCGGCCAGGCCGTCCAGCGGCAGGCCGACGAGCTGGTCGATCGGCGCCGCGCCCAGCCGCACGGCGGTCCCTCTGAGCGTGAGATCGACCGCGCCCTCTTCTCCTTGTTGTACACGACCGCTTCCCGCCAGGATCCCGGCTGGCGCCGCGACATCCAGGTGCTCGATGCGAATCGCATCGGCGTCCCAGGCAAGGCGCGCGCGGACCGTATCGACATCCAAGAAGCGAGGCTCGTCGGTACCTGGTCGTGCGCTGAGCGCGAGCAATGCGGGGCGCGCTTCGGCATCAAGGCTTCCCACGCTCACGCCGTCGACCACCGTAAACGTGATCCGGCCGGTCACCGGGCCATCGAGCGGCAGCGCGAAGGGCACCCAGACCCGCGCCGCATCGAGGGGCCAGTCCACCGCATCGATCGTCAACGCCAACACCGCAGCGCCTGCATCTTGGCCGAGCCGGCCCTCAGAATCGGCCAGCATCGCGGGCGATTCTGAGGCGTCACGGTACGGTATCGTGCCGCGAATCAGCATGGCTGCGTTGGCGTCGCCCATCTCGATCCGCAGATCTTCGATCCCGTTCGGCTCCGCGCGTAGGGAGCCCCGCACCGGCAGCGCCCGGTGCAAGGCCGGCGCTTCGACGCTGGCAAGATCGACTTCGACGTCACTTGCCACCGTGCCCGTGCCCTGGCCCGAATCCTCGCCATCGGCCGCGCGGCGGTCGAGCCGGAGCACGCCCCGCAGCACACCACGCCCCGCCGTGGGCCAGATGCCGGCCACTGCCACTGGGCCTTCCGGATCGATGAACGGGAGCACATCGACCAGCCGGCCCAGATCTTCCGTGGTGATCTCATAGGCGAAGCGGCCAGTACGCGACTCGATGGCGTAGTGCCCGCTGGCCAAGATGTCTTGCCCCGCACCTGCCACTGAGATCGCGGCACTGCTCACGACGCCGTTTTCGATGCGCACCGGCGCTCGCCCCTCGAGCACCAAACCCGGAAGCGGCAGGCCGGAGGGCGGCCCGTCGTCGGGAGGGTCAGCGACGAAAGCCAGCTCGCCGCTGCCATTGCCCCGTGCTGGCGTGCGCCGCGGGAACTGGTAGCGAATCCGCCCGTCCAAACGGCTGGCCAGCCCCGGAACGGGAATCCGCTGATCATCGAGCACCGCGTCGAGCGACAAGCCCTCGAAGCGCAGATCGACCGATACCGGCTCGCCGGTGACACGCCGATCGAAGACGACCGCCCCATCGATCGTGCCGCCGGCATAGCCCGCATGCGCGACGTCGAATCGGACCCCTTGACGATCGGCCGCCAGGACGCCGCGCACATCGCGGAGCGCACGATCCCATAGCGTGAGGGCAGAAGCTGTCACCTCGCTCCGCCAACCCATGCTGCCCGGCCGCCACTCGAAGATGCCGTCGAATTGGATATCGCCCGAAAGGTCGTGAAAATAGCCGAGGGCTGCGAGCTGGTCGCCCGTCGAGCGTCCGCGCCCTCGGATGACGCACCGCTTGTTTCGGCGGCTCGTCGCCGCGACCGATGGGAAGTCCGCACCGTTGGGCTGCCCACTTCGTACGACGGAAACGCGGCGCCAATCACACGTCCCCGTAACGTCGACCTCGGTCTGCGGCCCGAGCGCCCGCGCGCGATCGATGGTCAGGCCGGAACGGCGCAACGTCAATGCGCCGTCGAAGACCAGCGCCTGGCTGGTCGCACCTGGCAAACGCACGATCAGCTCCTTGCCGCGTGCCTCGCCATGGACGTGCATCGCACCACGCCCTTCGAGGCTGGCAGCGATCTCGCGCGCCGCGAACGACAAGCTAACCTTCTGTTGGTCGAGCAGGAAGGTTCCATCGGTCACGTCGAGCCGCGCGACGAAGAGGTCCAAACGTCGCGCATCGGACTCGGAGGCAGTCGCCTGCTGCACTGGACTCAGCAGGTTGTGACTACCGTCGGGCGCGAAGAGAATCGCCATCTCGGGCGACTCGACGCGCATTCGCTCCAGATGGATCACGCCCCGGCGAAGCGCGAAGAGATCGGCCTCGAGTACGAGCCGCGGCACCCGCAAAAAGGGGGTGGGCCCAGCTTCGCGTGCAGGCGCTAACGCGGGCCGTGGATGGGGGGCATTCTCGGTACCGGCAATGGTGAAGTCGTGCGCTTCGACCTCCAAGGGGATCAGCCGGATGTGGAGGTCGCCGACGCCCACCTCCCGGCCCAGCCGCTCGGACAAGCGTGCTGCAAGCTCGGCACGCAGGAAACCGCGGACACGCTCAGTGTCGACCAACCGCTGGGCCAGCAATGCAACCAGTGCGAGCAGGACCATCCCCCACAGCAGCGGCCGGAGCACGAGGCGCCGGAAACGCCCGGGGCGTGGCTTCGTCATCCGCGAGGCGCGCGCGTTTCTCGCGCCCGGGCGGCCTCGCTCAGCACCACCCTTTCATTTCGGCACGTCAGCCCCCCCACTTCAGCTTCTCCCGCAAGCTGTCGTAGAAGCCGAGCCCGGTTACCCGGACGAGCTGAACGGCATGAGGTGAGCGTGCGATGGCGATCGTGTCACCGCCGAGCAAGCTGCCGCCATCTTGCCCATCGACCGACAGGAACACCTCTTCCCCTTCGGTCTCGAGCTGCACGACGATCGGGCCTTGGTCCGGCACGACCACGGGACGCAGGGTCAAGGTGTGGGCGCAGATGGGCGTCAGAATCGCAGCGGGAAGCTGCGGGTGCACGATGGGCCCCCCGGCCGAGAGGTTGTAGGCGGTCGAGCCACCCGGGGTCGAGATGATCAGCCCGTCACTTCGAAAGCGAGTCACCAAGCGGCCATCGACCCGCAAGGCCAAGGTGATGATGTGTGCGAGGGCACCCTTCGAGATCACCGCGTCGTTGAAGGCCCTCAACTGTGTACGGACCGTGCCCGCGCGGCGCACCGTGACGTCGAAGAGCGCACGCTCCTCGAGGCTGTACGCGTGTCCGAGCACCCGGACCAGGCTCGGGTAAAGGGCCGAACGCGGAACTTCGGTCAGGAACCCCAGCGTGCCCAGGTTGATCCCCAAGATGGGAATGCCATGGGTCAAGGAACGGGCGACCGACAGCAGCGTACCGTCGCCGCCGAGGACGACGACCAGGTCGTAGTCGCCGTCCGGACGGAACTCCTGGGCTCCGCGTCCGCGGCGCGCACGAAGGGTCGTCTCGTCGAGCGCGACCTCGAGATCGCGACGGGCCAACCAATCGGCGAGCTCGGCGGCGGTGTGCACCGCCTCACGGTTGGTGCTGCGCGCCACCACGCCGATTCGCTTGAGCTCTTTAGGCTTCTTCTTCGCCATGGCCTACCTCCGCACAGGAAACCTGGACGCCATCGAGCTCGGCCGGACGCCGAAACACTGCCAGCGCTTCCCGGTTGCCGGAACGGGCGCCGGCAATCGGGGAATCGGACACGCCCGCGAGGGCCAGCCCGAGTGCCGCGATCTCGGCAGCCCGATCGTCGATCACCGACCGTCGGACCGAATCGTCCCGCACGACGCCACCCTTGCCGATCTGCGAACGACCGACCTCGAACTGCGGCTTGATCAGGGTCACCAACATTCCCCCCGGAACCAGGTGAGTCAACAAGGCGGGAACCACCTTGAGCAGCGAGATGAACGAGACATCGACCGTCACCAGGCTGACCGGCTCACCCAGGGCATCCGCAGCAAGATGGCGGGCGTTGGTCCGCTCCATCACCACGACGCGCGAATCCTTGCGCAGGCGCAGATCGAGCTGACCATAGCCAACGTCGACAGCATAGACGCGACGGGCGCCGCCCTGCAGCAGACAGTCGGTGAAGCCGCCCGTGGAGGCGCCGACGTCGAGGCAGACTCGGTCGCGCACATCGATCGCGAAGGTCTCGAGGGCATGGGCGAGCTTGCGGCCGGCCCGGGAGGCGAAGGGCTCGTCCTCCCCCTTCACGCGCAGCACCGACGATTCGGCCACGGCCGTGCCGGCCTTGTCCACGCGCTGATCATCGACGACGATCCTGCCCGCCATAACCGCGCGCTTCGCCTGCTCACGGCTGGCGAAGAGGCCTCGGTGAACCAGCAGTTGGTCGAGACGCATTCCACCACGTTATCCCGCACGGCTCGTGTGTTCAACGTCATCGTTCGCCAGAGTGCCTGCCGATCACCCCGCTATGATCGGCTGATGAACACGCAGCCGATGGACACTGCCATGGTCGGAATCTGGCTCGAAGACGGCACGCTGCAACAACGGGACGACCTGCCCCGCCCCACGCCGCCGGACGGCGAAGCCCTGGTCCGGGTCCTGCGCGCTGGCATTTGCAACACGGATCTCGAGCTGGTCCGCGGCTACTACCCATTTCGCGGCGTGCTCGGCCACGAATTCGTCGGGGTCGTCGAGTCCGGCCCACGGACGCTCGTCGGCCGAAGGGTCGTGGGTGAGATCAACGCCAGCTGCGGCGGTTGCTCTCCGTGCCGTGCGGCACGCCCAACGCATTGCAGCCAGCGAACCGTGCTCGGCATTGTCGGCCGCAATGGCTGCTTCGCGGAATACCTGACCCTCCCGGCCGCCAACCTCCTGCCCGTGCCCGACGCGCTGTCGACGGATCACGCCACCTTCACCGAGCCGCTGGCGGCCGCTCTCGAGATCCAGCAACAGATCCAGATCCGCCCAGAAGATCGGGTGCTCGTGATCGGCGACGGCAAGCTCGGTCTCCTGGTGGCGCAGACCTTGGCACTGACCGGCTGCGCCGTGACCGCCGCAGGGCGTCACGTCGAGAAGCTCGACCTCCTGCGCGCCCGTGGCATCGATACGGTGATCGTCGGGCGGAACGCCGACGCGGACATCGAGGCCACCGAATTCGATGTTGCCGTCGAGGTGACTGGCAACGCCAGTGGCTTTGCCCTCGCCCGCCAGGCCCTCCGCCCACGAGGAACCCTGGTCATGAAGTCGACCTATGCCGGGGAGCTGACGGTCGACGCATCGTCTCTGGTGGTCGACGAGATCAAGCTCATCGGCTCACGGTGCGGCCCGTTCGCACCCGCGATTCGACTGCTGACGGAGCGCAGGGTCGACGTCACACCGCTGATCGCGGCACGCTACCCGCTTGCCGAGGGGCTCGCAGCTTTCGAGCACGCAAGCCAACGGGGCACCCTCAAGGTGCTTCTGCACATGGCAGACGACGCGCGATGACCGTGCTCCTTGATGCCACAGGGATCAGGGCGGCGCTTCCAGCATGACCGTTCGGCCGTTGCGGACTGGTCGCTTCCAGGCTCCGAGGGCCGGTGCAGCGGCAACGCGACCGACGCCGGCCGCACACTCGACCGGTGCCGGCGTCCCCAGGCGACGACTGCCGATCCATTCACGCACGGTACTGCGCGACACACCGAGCCCCTGGGCCACGGCTTTGTCGAGCCGAATCTGGCAGGGCGCGGCCAAAACGAATCGAATCCGCCAGGCCACATCGGCCCGCGGATCGACTGCATCGCCGCGAACGCGGACCGCATCCCCCATCGCCACCTGATGCCCGGAGCGCGTGAGGTGCTCGACGTCGCGGGCCACCTCCCGGGCGATTGTTGGATCGTTGCTCAGAAGCGCCTGGTAACGGGCCGCGCCGAGACTCTCGGACCGCGCCCGGACCCACAGCGCGCGATTCCACGTCGATGCACAATGCGCACATCGATAGATCAGCCAGACATCGAGCCGTCGCCCGCGCGCATTGACGCGAAACTTGTCACTAGAAACAAATGGGCTCGAACCGTTGCAGGTCCGACAGTGCCGAATCACTGCCGGATTCGCATCGACTTCGACCACCCAAACCACATCGATCGCTGCATGCCTTGCCATGTGCAAACCCCTTCTGCGGGCCGCACAGGGCGATCGAGCGACAACTATCGAGCGTCATATCGATCTGGCCAATGGAAGATCCGGGCAGGAAGCGGGCGTGATGCCAGGCAGCATGCTCCGACCCGCAAACGCGGTGGAGCATGCTGATACCGAAGAAGGGATGGAAACAGCGCGCCGAGAACCGCCGAATCTCAACAGCCGCTGTGCGAACCCATGAACGATGCGCCCGTGGCGCGTGTTTCGTGAGTAGGGCGAAGCTGCCCTCTGCCTCGCAAGGCAAGAGCAGTGCCCGAAAGCGGGATGTCGAGATCGGCTACTGATTCGGCAAAATAGCGACCTGGGAAGGTGTCCGACAACGGTGCGCGATGGCCAGCCAGCCCGAACACAGATCCTCTGTGGAAACGGTCCACGAACCAACGAGGCTCACGCTACCCACTCTCCGGATGCTAGCATCAACAACATTCGATCTCGGCGACGCGGACAGAAATCGCCTATCTGACGTCGCCCAGAGCATGGTTTCTGGAGGGCTGGCCAGGGTTGACCTCACGACTGTCGTCATCTATGATTTCTAGTCTAGAAACTCCCTTTTTTTGTAGTTCGGGCTCTGAAATCGGTCATTCATTCAGAATTTGGCGTTTCTTTACGTGTCGCTCGGCTCGGCCCTGCCGGTGGGCCAGGTCGACCGATACGATTCGCGCGAATTCAGCATCCCAGGCGAATTCACCCCACAGGAACGCAGCGTCCGGAGGCAGCGGAGGACCTGCTTGCTGCGCAGCGGGCTCCGTGCCGTCGGCTGCCAGGCTAGGAGAGAGGAATGGTAGTTGAGAGTGCACTTTCTGCGGTCGGCCATACACCTTTGATTCATTTGAAGCGGTTATTCTCGGCACACGACTTTCGTGTGTACGGAAAAATGGAAGGACTGAACCCGGGCGGAAGCTCGAAGGATCGTCCGGCAACCGCAATCATCGAGCACGGTCTCGCCACAGGCGCGATCACTGCCGACACGACGGTCTTCGAGGCAAGCTCGGGAAACATGGGCATTGGGCTGGCGCAGGCGTGCGCATACCACGGCATCCGCTTCGTCTGCGTCGTGGACCCCAAGACCACAACCCAGAACATCGAGATCCTTCGCGCCTACGGTGCCGAGATCGAGATCGTCGAGCACCCGGATCCCGCAACCGGCGAGTTACTCCCGGCGAAGCTGAAGCGCCTACACCAGATGGCCGAAGAGGCGGAGAGAGGCTTCTGGGTCAACCAGTACGCCCATCCCGAGAACAGCGGTTCGCATTACCGCACGACGATCCAAGAGATCGTCAATGACCTCGATGGCGCCCTCGACTACCTGTTCTGCGGCACGGCGAGCTGTGGAACCCTGCGTGGCTGTGTCGACTACATCCGGGACAACGGCCTCCATACCAAGATCATCGCGGTCGACGCGCAAGGCAGCCAGATCTTCTCCAAGGAGAAGAAGAAGCGCCTCATCTCGGGCCTGGGTTCTGCGATCCAGCCGACGCTTTGCCCACACGACGCCATCGCGGACTGCATCCATGTCTCGGATATCGACAGTGTCGTCGGCTGCCGATCCTTGGTCCGCCAAGAGGCGATCCTCGCCGGTGGATCGTCCGGCGGCGTCGTTCGCGCGATCGAGCAGTACGCCGCCAACATTCCGGCCAATGCCAATTGTGTCGGAGTGCTGCCCGACCGCGGCGAGCGGTACCTCGACACGGTCTATTCCGATCGCTGGGTAGAAGAGAACCTCGGAGACATTACTCATCTGTGGCAGCAAGGCCGCCAGGAGAACACGCAGTGTCAAACGTTAGTGACCGTCTGATCGCCCTCGGAAACCAAGATGTCTCGGCCATGCTGGAAGGCCGGGACACCGCCGTGATCGATGTCGTGCGCAGGGCGTACGAAGCGCACGCGCGGGAGCAGAGCTCGCTTCCCTTCTCGAGCTTCGTGCGTTTTCCGGATAGCGATCTCGACCGGATCATCGCCCTCCCGGGCTATCTCGGCGAGGATTTCGCGGTCGCCGGGATCAAGTGGATCGCCTCGGTACCGGCCAACCTCGAGCGGGGAATCGAGCGTGCTTCGGCCGCGATGATTCTCAACGAGCGCGCTACTGGTCGCCCCTATGCCCTGCTCGAAGGTTCGCTGATCAGCAAGCAGCGCACAGCCGCGAGCGCCGCGCTGGCAGCGGGCGTCTTCTGCGACGGCAAGACACCCGAGACCATCGGCTTCATTGGCTGCGGCCCGATCAATGCCGAGGTCGCGCGCTTCCTCAACGTGGTGCTGCCGGGTGCGAAGCAAGTCCGCATCTACGACCTCAGCCCGGAGCGGGCAGAGTCCTTCAAACAGAAGCTGAGCGCCATCTACCCGGGCGCCGAGATCACGGCCACGGAGACACCGCAAGCCCTTCTCGAGCAGTGCCCACTGATCTCGTTCGCCACGACGGCCGGCACGCCGCACATCGATGATCTCTCGATGTGCCCGCCGGGAACCACGGTGCTCCACGTGTCGCTCCGTGACCTGACACCCGAGGTGATCCTCGCCAACCACAACGTGGTCGACGACTATGGACACGTCTGCCGGGCACGTACGTCGATCCACTTGGCGGCCGAGAAGAGCGGCAACGGTGACTTCGTCCACTGCTCGCTGGGCGACCTGCTGCTCGGTCGCAACCAGGTGCCTTCTCGGGACGACGGCAAGATCCTGATCTTCAGCCCCTTCGGCCTCGGTGTGCTCGACCTCGCGGTCGCTCAGCTGGTCTACGAGGCGGCGACGAAAGAGGGCCGTGGAACGCCGATCGACTCCTTCCTGCCCTCCCTGTGACCACCCAGGAAGCAGCAAAGACGCGCGCCCAGGTGCTCTCCGAGGCGGCAGCCGCGGTCGAGGCAGATGCCGCGACCCGCGCCGCCTTGGATACCATCCGCGCGCGCTACGACGACATCCTGATCATCCTCTCGCCCCCGCGCTGCGCCTCGACCGCGCTGGCGCGGGCGTTCTGGAATCAAGCATCGACGCGTGCCTACCTGCACGAGCCATTCGATGTTTGCTATCACCGCGGCGCCAGCGCGCTCGAAGCGCTGGCTACGTTCGACAAACCGCTCGAGATCCGCGCGGATGGGCGCAACCTCGTGGTCAAGGAAATGACCTTCCAGGTCCGCGACCATCTCCCGGTCCTCCTCGCGCTCACCACCAAGCCAGTGATCTTCCTGCTCCGCGATCCACGCCTGAGCATCCGGTCGCGCATGCGTAAGCGAGCCCAGGGCGGTCAGCCGAAAGTGTTCCCGGAAGTGGAGTCTGGCTGGGGTGACCTGGCGGATCAGCTCGCATGGTGCGATGCCCGAAGCATTCCGTACACCGTGGTCGACATGACCACACTTCGGAACGCACCGGACGCTGTGCTGCCGCGGCTCTGCGAGCGCATCGATCTCGCCTTCTCCCCGAACATGCTGTCCTGGGAGCCGTGCAAAGACCTCGCGGTCGGCCAACTCGGCGCTGAGCAGAGCCACTGGTACGAGCGCGTGCTCGAGAGCACCGGTATCCAGCCGGCCACCTCGGTCGCGCCCGAGATCGAGACGTTCCCGGAAGCGATGCAGGAACATGCTCGAACGTGCGTTGCCCTCTACGACCGCCTGCGCAACAGCGAGGCAATGGTCACCGCCACGTAGGACACCAGAGGCCGTCGGCGCCTGTACGCCGACGGCCGTGCTCCCACCGAGATCGCGTGAACCGTCGTCAGCGTCGCTAGGCGCCTACGTGGTCGTGCGTCCGTTCAGTCGGTACGGATGCTCTCGCGCGATCAGAAGGAGCCAGCGCTGTCACAGTCTTCCTGGCCGGCATTGGCGACCGCGACACCGTTGCCTTCGGGGTCCGGAACGGCGTCCTAATCGCTGCCCGCACACGAACCGACGCAGTGGCCGTACTCCTGGTCGCAGCCCTCACGGCACTGCCAGCCTGGCCAGCCGGCAGCGCGACAATCCTGAAAGCAGTCTCGGTACTCGGCTACGCACGCCGAGATGATGGCCGAGCACGAGCCACTCGCGGCGAAGCTCGAGGGCTCGGCCGAGCGCCCAGACCGCCAAAGATGCTCCGTGTATTGGTGCCCCAGCGCCACCGGGTCGAGAACCTGGGCCATCTGACCATCGACCTGGGGCGCGCCGCTGTCCTGAGCGTAGATCGTTTGTTCCTGGCCATTGACGCTCACCACCAGCTCTGCCCGAGGCCGCTGCACGCCAGACAGGCTCGCGTCGGGCAGCAGATCCACAAGCAGCCCAGCCGATGCCGGCTCCTGCCCCATGGGCTTCGACGCCTCGGGCGTCGGCTCCGATGCGGCCAAGGTCGTCGGGGCGATGAGCGCCAGTGCGATCAAAAACTTCCATTGCTTCATGGTTCATCTCCTTTGCGAGAACACCGCCCGCATGGCGGCGCTCCTGATGAAGCAATAGGCTCGCGCAAACAACGCACTCAGATCCTGACGCCTTGCTGAAGCAGAAATGAGAAGAAGATTCTGCGCCCTTTCAATCGCTGTCGCGCCTGCATTGAAGATGGGCTCGAAAGGGCTCCTTCAGACGCGATCCGACCGATCTCTGACGTGGCTACGCTGACGGGTGACTACCCTCGGCCAGAACACCAAACGCCCGAATGGGAATCAGTCCCGCACCAGGCCGGCGCGACAGCGAGGCCATGGCCAAGGCTCCGCAAGCAGGCTCCCCAGCAGAAGCCGCCGCAAATCCGTTACCCGCGCACCTACTCGGTGTCGCCGTCGAGGCCGACGAGGATGCCGTCCAAACCGGCCTTGCGCAGGGCCTGGTTGAGATCACCAGCCTCTTTGCGCAATGTCGCCATACGCTCGGCGATCGCGTCCATCTCGCCGAGCAGCTCCTGGGCAACCGCCTCCTGGGCATCCGTCGGCGGATGATCCGACTGTCCGAGCCCGAAGGCCAGATAGAGCAGGCGACTGTAGAGCAGGCGCTTCCAGCGCAAACTGTCCTGGCCGGCACCAGTCAGGCGCAGGTCGAAGAAGTTGCCCTCGAGCCCCCGCAGATCGGTGTCCAACCGCTCGGCAAGCTCGGTCACAGCCTTGGTCTTCTCTTCATCGGCGACCGCGGCGAGGCGACGCTCGAGCGCGTCGATCTGGGTACGGATCCACTCGATCTCGTTGATCGTGCGGGCGGCGGTCACAATGCCCGTTCGTAACGCTTTCAGAAGCGTGGCCTGCGCCGCGATGTCGGCTTCGGTACCCGCGCTGTTGGGATCCTTGCGTACCTCGAGCGTCTGCTCGAAGTCCGCTTCCCCGACGGTCAGTACGACCGTGTAGTCCCCGGGGGGCACCAACGTCCGGAGGCGCCCGCCGTCCGGCATGCGCCGAGTGCCGTCGCGCTCGAGCGCAATGTGGGGATTCTCTTCGGGCTCGGTACGCAGCGAGATCTCCGGGGTCGGATCGGTGAGTAGATCCCAGACGATCCGATGCAGACCAGCGGTCGTGGGAGACGCATCGAGGGTACGGACCACGGTGCCTTCGTGATCACGCACCTCGAGGCTGACGTCCGTATCGTCCGCCAGCTCTTCCGCGATCCAGACGTGCAACATGGCGCCATAGTCCGGATTGGTGCCAGCCGCCGGGTCGTTGGGCTGCGCCATGGCGGGTGCCTTCATCCGAAAGCGGTAGGCGAAGCGCGGCGCCAACAAGGCGACGTTCTCGGCAACAGCATCTGTGCTCAGCGCGCGCAGGGGCGTGATGTCGTCCAGGATCCAAAATCCGCGCCCGTAGGTCGCCACCACCAGGTCGCTCATGTGGGGCTGAATCTCGAGCCAATGCACGGGCGCGGTTGGCAGCCCGGCCTTCAGATGGTGCCAATGCTCGCCATCGTCGAAGGAGACGTGCACCGCGCTCTCTGTGCCGAGGTAGAGCAGGCCCGGGCGAACCGGATCCTCGCGTACACAGTGTGCCCACCCCGCCACCGGCCTCGGAAGATCGGCATCCAGGCGTCGCCACGATTCGCCCCCGTCGGTGGTCTGGTAGACGTAGGGCGCAAAGTCTCCCTCCTGATGCGCATCGACGGTCAAGTAGACCGTGTCGTCAGCATGCCATGAGGGTTCGATGTTCGAGATCGTGCCGCGAGGAGGCAGCCCCGGCAACCGATCCGTGAGATCAGACCAGGTGCTGCCGCCATCGCGTGTCACCTGCACACGCCCATCGTTGGTGCCCGCCCAAATGACGCCTGGCGTGCGCGGCGACTCGGCAATCGCGAACAACGTCGGCGCCAGCGTCGGCCCCGCGTCGTCGAGGGTGAGACCGCCCCAGCGGCGCATCAGCTCCGGGTCGGCCGAGGTCAGGTCCGGGCTGATTTCGCGCCAGGTCTGCCCACGGTTGGTGGTCTCGTGGAGGTACTGGCTGCCGACGTACACCCGCTCTGGATCGTGCGGGGAGATCGCCATCGGAAACGTCCACTGGAAGCGATAGCGCAAATCCTCCCCTGGCCAGGACTCGATGGCGATCGGCCACACGCTGACGTTGCGGCTGTGACCGCTCTCGCGATCGTGGACCTCGAGGATCCCGTCGTAACACCCTGACCACACGACGTTGGGATCACGCGGATTCGGCAGCGCAAAACCGACCTCACAGCCACCCACCGAGCGCCAGGCGCCGATCGGGATCGCCCCGAAGGTCAGCGAGTTGGACGGCCCGTGCGTCGAGGGCCCGTCCTGACGATTGCCGTAGAGGTTGTAGGGAATCTCAGTGTCGGTCGCGACGTGGTACATCTGCGCGATCGGCAGCTGCGGCTGGTACCAGGATTCACCACGATTGGTGGA
>CALFAM010000228.1 GCA_937948815.1 uncultured bacterium | reverse complement strand
CACTGGAACAGGCATTGGAACGGACGGAAGGCAACCAATCGAAAGCCGCCAGGCTGCTGCGCATTTCGCGCAACAGCCTGGCTCGGCGAATCGAACGATTGGGACTGGAGCGCCAGGGGCGTGATCGCGAGCCAGACTCCTGAACGCACCGACCCCAGCAGGACCTGAAACGCTACCGACTCCGCATTGCGGCTCCACCACCTGGCGGGTCATTGGGAAAGTCGACAGGGACGGTTCCCGGGCGGTTTGGATCCCAAGCACTCAGACGGTAAACGCCGTTGCCGAGCTGGCTGAGTAGGTACACTTGCCAGCCTGCCGAAGGCTCCAGAGACCAGATCTCTGCGATCGGCAGCTTCCTGCCGATGCTCACAGCGGTTGGCTCCACACCGGAGACGAACTTGCTATTGACGAATCCGATCCAGTTGAGCTCAGCGGCGAGCGGATCGACGACCGCCAGCGCATCGAACGTCACGGGGATGCGCGGCGTGGCTTCGATGCGCCAGCCTACGGGCCAGAAGATCGTATCGCCGGTCGCGGCAGGCAGGGATGAGGACCAAGTCACGAGGTTGCTGCCCAGCGGTCCGTCGTCGAGAATCTGCACGACACCGGTGTCGCTGTTGTAGAAGGCGGGGCGGATCAGACCGTCTCCCGACCAATTACCCGCCGTCGGCCAGTTCCACTGCGTTGCAGGCAGCGCGTTCGATTGCGCAATGACCAGATCCGCCGTCCCGCTTGGTGGGGGCGGCGAGGCCATGACCAGGTGGTGAAGGGTACCGGTGGTCGGATCGAAGAGCGAGGGAAGCTCGATGCCGTCCCCGTTCCAGTCACCGGCGGTCAGCGGCAGCCATCCAGTCGCAGCGCCAACGACATCGTGGAGCTGGCAGGTGATCCCGCCGGCAGGGGTCGGCGGATCGCATAGCAGGAGGGTCCGGTCCAGGCTGTCGTAGGCTCCCAATGAAGCATGGGCCCCGCCGTCGAAGCGGCCGGCCACCGGCAGGGCCCGGGGCAGAACACGGATGGAGAGTGTTTGACTGAGCTCCCGCCCACCATTGATTTGCGCGGCGATCACGCGGAGATCGTCGAAGCCGATGTAGTCCGGATCAGGCAGGTAGTCGAGTGTGTCGCCAGCAAGTATGTGGACAGCGCCATGGCTCGGCCCATCTTCGACGAGCAAGCTGCCTGCTTGAATCGTCTCGCCAGGGAAGAGCGCGGCCGTGTCGAGCGTGAGAGTCTGATTTTCGATCAGTTGGTGGATCGCAGGCTGGGAGTTCGCCCAGGCGCCACGTGCGAGAAGTCCGAGAAGAACGATGCTCAGGAGCGGTAGAAGGGCTGAAGGAACGTAGGCTTTCTTGGTCGCTTGCATGGTTTACTCCGAGTCGATGCAAAAACGTACCGAGGCCTGCTTCCTTTGCGGGCACCTTCGACGCGCGTCCAAGGGACCCAGCTCGAGTGCAGACGTCGCCGAAGACGTCTACCGCAGGACTCGTCGGTACCCCATACACAGCGGGAAGGAAGGTGGAATGCCCTCAAGGGGTGGGAATTTTCTGGGCGATCTCGTGGGCAGGCATTGAGGGCGCGTTTCGACGTATCGTCGCGTCTCCGGCATGCCAGGGGCAGTCGACCGGCCAGTTGATAATCTTTCGAGAAGAAGGCCGGATCGGACGGAATGCTCCCGATTCACGACTTGACTGTAGCCCTGAGAACGACTCCATGGAAAAACATGACACTGGGACCGTCACCCATTTGCTCAAAGCGTGGGGTGATGGCCGTGATGGTTCCGAAAACGAATTGATTCGTGAGGTTTATGACGAGCTGCGAAAAATCGCACAAAGCTACCTGCGAAAGGAACGCTCGGACCATACGCTTCAGACCGCCGATCTAATCAGCGAGGCCTACCTTCGTTTCGTCAAGCGTGACGGCCAGAAGTGGCGGAGCCGGCACCATTTCTTCGCTGTCGCAGCCCAGGCGATGCGCCGTGTTCTTGTCGATCACAGTCGGCATCGCGGATATCAGAAACGGGGTGGCGGCAAGAAGGCCGTGCCCATGGAGCTGTTGCCGACGCTGGGGGAGCGCCCTTCGGCAGACTTGGTAGCCCTCGATGATGCATTGACCGCCTTCGAAAAGGTGGACGCTCGAAGGGCCCGCGTCGTCGAGCTACGGTTCTTTGGAGGCTTCACTCATGTCGAAACGGCCGAAATTCTGGGCTGCTCGCGCGCGACGGTCGAACGGGACTGGCGGCTGGCCCAGGCCTGGCTGTATCAGGAGCTCTCGAACGAAGGAAGCGAGCCTGCAGATCAAGGGCGAAGTGAGTGATGAAGGCCGAGACCTGGCAACGGATGGAAGCCGTCGTGCTCCCCGCGCTCGAGCTCCATGGAACCGAGCGAGACGAGTTCATTCGGCAGCAGTGTGCAGGTGAGCCTGATCTCCGACGGCAGGTGACGAGCTTCGTTGCCATTCTCGAAGATGGTGGCGGCTCGTTTCTCGAGGGCTCCCGATGGCGCGCCGCGGAGCTCTCGGCACCAGACGATCAGGCGAGCCACGGTCCCTTCGCAGCGGGGCACCGGATCGGGCCCTATAGGGTCGAGAAGCTGTTGGAAACCGGCGGCATGGGCTCTGTCTACCGCGCCGAAAGAGCCGACGGCACATTTGCCAAATCCGTCGCCTTGAAGATCGTCCGCCCGGGACGACACACCGCCGAGGCCGAGGCCCGCTTTCGGCTCGAGCGCCGTCTCCTGGCGCGCTTGGAGCATCCTCACATCGCGCGCCTTTACGACGCCGGCGAGACCGAAGATGGGCTCTCGTACTTCGTCATGGAGTACATCGAAGGGCGACCGATCGACCGCTATTGTGACGAGGAAGCGCTCGATCGATCCGCCAGGCTACGGCTCGCGCTCAAGGTGTGTTCGGCCGTGCAGTTTGCCCACCGGAATCTGGTGCTGCACCGAGATATCAAGCCCGCCAACATTCTGGTCGACGCGGATGGAGAGCCCAAGCTCCTCGACTTCGGCATCGGCAAACTCCTTTCCGACCCCTCCCAAGAGCAAGGCGACAGACTGACAGCAACGGCTCAACAGCTCTTGACCCCTTCGTACGCCAGCCCGGAGCAGGTTCGTGGCGACGCGGTGACCACGGCCACGGACGTCTACGCCCTGGGGGTGCTGCTCTACGTACTCTTCACCGGTCGCCGTCCTTTCGAGGACGCGGACAATCCCTTGGCCCTTGCGCGAGCCATTGCCGAGGAAGAGCCCATCCCACCGAGCCGGGCCATCCGTGAACATCGGCTTCCCGCGCACGAGCTGGAAGGCGATCTGGACGCCATCATTCTGCTGGCGCTGCGCAAGGAACAGGAGCAACGGTACTCGTCCGTGGAACGCCTCGCCGACGACCTTCGACGGTTTCAGGACGGGCACCCCGTTCTCGCCCGTCAGGGAAACCTGCTCTATCGTGCCGGCAAGCTGCTACGCCGGCACCGCGTCTCGGCAGCCGCTCTAGTGCTCTTGGTGCTGGCCACCATCGGATTCGTATGGTCGACACTGCGGCAGGCCGAGCACACCGCCAGAGAGCGGGACCGTGCCCAAGAAGTCGAGGCCGTCCTGGTCGATGCTTTTCGCCAGGCTGACCCGCTGACGACGGGAGAAGTGGTCTCGGCGCGCCAAGTCCTCGATCGCGGCGCGGCGCGAATCTCGCACGAGCTGGAGGACCAGCCGACGACCCAAGCCACCCTTCTGCAGGCGATTGGCGAGGCCTACCTCGGACTCGGAGAAGCCGAGGCAGCAGAACGCCTGCTCCGCAGAGCGCGCGATACCGACGCGGCCACGCTGCCGCCCAGGCGACAGGTCAGGCTCCTTGCCTCATTGAGCTCGAGTCTCGAGGCGATGGAAGAGTACGAAGAGGCCGAGGCCCTGGCGCGTGAGGCTATGGCCTTGGCTGGTGGACTGCCGGGCGCGCCGCTGGAAGAAGAGTTGGTGGCGCGCGCGGCACTGGCCAACGTACTTCTCACGACGCAACGAATGCATCAGGCCGAAATGCTCCATCTCGAGAATTTGGCCAGGCTCGATGACGTGTCTTCGGCGAGCGCTCAGCACCGTATCGACGTACTCGAAGGTCTGGCGGGAGCCCATCTCCAGCAGGCTGAATACAATGAGGGTATTACGCGTCTTCGAGAGTCCTTGCGTATCCGCGACGCCATGCCCGGCCAGCAAGCGCTCGGGGCGGCGATCTCTCGGCTCAAGCTCGCCGAGATCTACCTGTTCCGAGGCGAAGACGCTGAAAGCCGTGCCTTATTCGAGGCGTCGATCCCCGTCCTTCTCGAGTACCTCCCGCGAGATCACCCCTTGCTGATTAGCGCCCGCGCCGCGCTGGCCAACGCGCTGACCAACCTGGGTGTCTTCGAGGAGGCGGAGATGATCTACCAGGACGTGATCGAGTTGGGGATTCAGGTTCACGGTGAAGACAGCTCGTCCGTCGCAACCTATCGCCACAACTACGCAAAGATCTTCAGCCAGCGCGGAGACCACGAAGGTGCGGCAGCGCTCAGTCGTCAGGCAATGGAGGCGCTCGACGCACGCTACGGGGCCGACCACGGGGAGGTCGTCATGGCCCGCAGCACCCACGCGTATCACTTGATGATGGGCGGCCACCTCGCTGAATCGCGCACCCACCTCGAGGAAGCCCTCGCCGTCGCCCGGGAGCTCCCCAGCCCTCTGCACTATGGCGCTGGCTTTCCGCTGGAGACCATGGGCGAGCTCTTGTGGCGCGAGAGGAAGCCAACCGAGGCCATCGAGGTCTATCAGGAAGCGCTGACGATCTGGGAGAGCGCACCGAACCCGCATCCCAAACGTGCGGCAAATGCCTATGGCAAGATCGGCCGCTGTCTCCGCGAGCTGGGCCGCTACGAAGAATCGGAGGACCATCTCCTGAAGGCAGCCGACATGTTCCAGGAGATCTATCCACAGGGCCACACCATGCGAAGAGGAGTTCGGATGGGTCTCATCGCCCTCTACCAGTTGTGGGAGAAACCAGAGCGTCACCAGGAGCAGGCGGCCTTACTCGAAGCAGAAGGCGGCCCGCTTTGATCGTTGCCGCGCGAACATCTCGATCACGCGGGGTCGGCGCGTGCGCGGGGTCGACTTTGGCATCGTGCGGGCGGCCGAAGCGCGGACGGTGGTGAAGGGGAAGCCAGCCCGCCACGCTGTCGTAGCGGGTCGGGTCGAGAGCTCTTCCCGGCAGAAGAAGACCTGCCAAGGGTGAACAAGAGGATCGAGGAAGTCAGGAGCCTCCCGGCGGATCGTTGGGGAAGTCGACCGGGACCGTCCCTGGGGTGCCGGGGGGAGCGGCTGTCCAGCGCTCGAGGCTGTAGGTTCCGCCACCGATCTGGTCGAAGAGGAGGACGTCCCAAGTGGGCGTCTGCATCGCTGACCAGGTGGCGGACAGGGGCAATTCGCGACCGAATGGGCCGCTGGCGGACTCGAATCCGCCACGGATCTTGCCTGCGACCTGTGACTTCCACCAAAGACCTGACAAGAGTGGATCCGTGACCCCGAAGCCGTCAACGGTGATGGGGATCCGGGGTGTTGCCTCCAACCGCCAGGCAACCGGCCAGAAAAACTGATCGGTCGTCGTGGTCGGGAGGGATTCGGCCCAGGTCGCGAGCACGCTCCCCAAGGGGCCATCCTCGAGCACCTGAATGGCGCCCGATGCGCTGTCGTAGAAGGCGGGGCGAATGAGTCCATCGCCGTACCAGTCGCCTGCCGCTGGCCAATCCCATAGCGTGGTCGGCAAGACGATCGATTGGGCGATGGTCAGATCCGCGACCGTGCCTGCCGGCGGTGTCGAATCCAAGATGAGGTGGTGCAGGGTGCCGGTGGTCGGATCGAAGAGTGATGGCAACTCCACGCCGTCGCCGTCCCAATCCCCAGAAACGAAGGGGAGCCATCCTGCGGACGCGCCGATGACGTCGTGAAGTGCGCAGGTGAATGGCGTGCTGCCGAAGACGGCTGGCGTGCACAGGAGCATCGTCCGATCGAGGGTGTCGTAGGCGCCGAAGCCAGCGTGCGGGCTGCCGTCGAAGCGGCCGGCCACCGGCAGCGCGCGAGGCAGAACCCGTATGGACAGCGTTTCCCTGAGCTCTCGTCCGCCATTGACTGGCGTGGCGATGACCTGGAGGTGATCGAAGCCGATGTAGTCCAGGCCGGGCACGTAGTCGAGGGTGTCGCCGGCAAGTACATGGACCGCGCCGTGGCTCGGCCCGACTTCGACGAGCAGGCTTCCTGCTTGAATGGTCTCGCCGGGGAAGAGGGTAGCCGTGTCGAGCGTCAGGCTCTGGTTCTCGATCAGTTGGTGGATCGTTGCCGTACCACCGCCTTCGGGATTCGCCCAGGCGCCGCTCGCGAGAAGTCCGAGAAGAATGAAGCTCATGATCGGCCGCAGGGCCGTTGAAATGTGGTTTCTGTGGGTAGCATGCATGGTTTGCTCCGAGTCAGTGCAAAATGTACCGGGGCCGGCCGCCAGCAGCGGCGTAAGCCCGATCTGTGCCGTAGGCCGACCGAACGCGATAAAGGTTCCCCTCTTCCATTCGGTCTCGACTGAAGCAAAACGGGTGCCAATCGCTCGCAAGATCGCCCTGAAGAAGCTCGTCAACCATCATGTCGCCACGCGACAGCCTGTTGTTTGACGCCGGTCTTCGCTACGTTCTGGGCGCCACACTCGCGCGCCACGCATCGAGGTGCGCGAGCTCCCGGCGACTGGCTTCGGCCTCTTCCTCATAAAGAGCCTGGGCCTGCTCGGTCAACGCACGAATGCGCGCCGGATCTCCCTGTGCGGCGGCCAAGGCGCGGGCGGTGGCGAAGGCGGTATCGGCTCGCCACTTGGGTTCGCGCGCGGCGGCGGCGGGCATGGCGAGCGCTTCTTCCAGGGCAACCAAGGCTTGCCGCGGGCGTCCGAGCTGCTCGAGGCAGTCGCCCTGGCCGGTCAAGGCATTGGCGACCATTGCGTGATCATCGCCGAAGGCCTTGCGAGAGATCGCCTCAGCGCGCTGGTAGCCGCCAAGCGCGCGATCGAAGTCGTGAAGCCGGACATACACGGTTGCCAGATTGAAGGCCACGGCGCCGACCATGCGGTGCTCGGCGCCGAGCGTGGCTTCGGCAATTTCGAGCGCTCTGCGCATGGGGGCCACCGCGCGCTGATCATGACCAGCCTCGGTCCAGGCGCGGCCCATCGTCGCCAAGGTGACAGCGAGGTGCCGGTGCTCCTTGCCGTGCATGGCTTCGAGATGGTCTAACGCTTCGGAGAATGACTGTGCGGCGGCGTCGATCTCGCCGGCCAGCGCCTGAAGCTCGCCTACATAGGTCAGTGACTCTGCAAGCTGCGTACGACCGGAGCGTCCGGCATGGCGGCGGATGGCGAGGGCACGCGCGTGCAAGTCGCGAGCTTCTTGCTGCCTTCCGGACTCGAGCGCGAGCCTTGCCAGTCGCGTCAGGCTGATCGCGACGGACGGGTGCTGCTCGCCAAGGCGCCGAGACTGGATCTCCAATGCGAGCTCGATTTGCTTGGCCGCCTCGGACCGGTCATCGATGTCGAGGTAGAGGTTGCCGAGTCGCAAACGCGAGTCGGCGACCGACGGGTCATCCGGTCCGAGGATGGCGAGCTTGCGATCGAGGGCTTCGCGATGGAGAACGACCGCGTCCTGATAGGCGCCTTCCTGCCGTGCCGCCAGGCCTCGATAGTCGAGCAGATCAGCCTCGAGCAGCGCCGGCTCGCCGAGCCCGACGAGGGCTTGCTCCGCTTTGTTCACCTGCCGTTCGACCTCGCTGGGCACCGTCTCGGTTTCGGCATTGTCGGCCGGCCGTGGAGCCGGGTGCAGCGCCGCCACGCGGACCAGGCGAACGAGGCTCTGCGCGGTCAGCCGATCGTGACGACACGACGCAGCTGTGAGCGCTGCCTCGGTCAGGGTCTCTCGGGCGCCTTGGCCCTGGGCCAGGGCGTCTTCGAACAACCCGTGTTGATAGAGCGCTTCGGCCTCGAGCGGCCCCCATCCGAAGCTCCGTGCCGCGGCCACCAAGTCATGGGCCTCGGCCAGGCCGGCCTCGTGGTCGCCGGCCGACCAGAGGGCGGCGAGTCGCGCTTGTTGCGCGCGCAGCGACGCGAGCTGATCACTTGCGTCAGTCGGCGCCGGCGCCATGGCCCGCAGGGCGCGGCCGTCTTCACACACTTCCAAGCGAGGCAGGCCGTCGAAGAGCTCAACGACCTTCGAGGTCTCGAGCTCGGGGCGGCGCTCGGCCAAGGTCAGCGAAGCGTCGACCTCGCGCAGGCGTTGGTCGAGACAGTCCGTGCGCAGGTCGAGAAGCTCCTGGGACATGGCGCCCCGCCGGGCTGCTCGGCACCATTGCTCGCCCCGGTCGGCCCATGCGCGGCCGTAGCGTTCTAGCGTGCCGGCGATCGTATTCCAGGCAGCCGGGCCATAGACCGAGCCACTGCGGGCGACACGGGCTTCGAGCGACTGTTGACGCTCAGGACTCCAGATGGCGGCAAAGCGTTCCGTGCCCTCGAAACAGACTTGTCGGGCACGCGCGTAGAACGCCCACACGCCTGCGGCGAGTAGCAGGCTCATGACGGCCACCGCCATGACTCGCCGCCGCCGGCGATGACGGTGCCGGACGGCGTGGAGACGACGCTCGAGCTCGGCAATCGAGGCATGTCGATCCTCGGGCCGTCGGGCGAGGCCGGTCGCGATGACGTCGCGCAGCTCGGCAGGCGAGACTTCTTTGTCGGCAAGCTGCCCGCCGGCCGGTGGCAGCTTCCCGGTGAGGGCCCAATAGAGGGTGACGCAAAAGCCGTACTGGTCAGCGAGGGCCGTAACATCCTCGCCCGCGTGCTGCTCCGGAGCCATGAATCCAGGTGTGCCGGCGCGATCGCTTCGCCTGGCGTCGTCAGCATGTCTGGTCTTGGAAGACGCCGAATCGGAGGGCAAGGGTGCGAGCGTGTCGAGGTGTTCGAGGGAGACGACGGCCCGCTCGGCGTCAGCGGTCTCCCGCGCGATGCCGAAGTCGACCACGAGCACCCGTCCATCCCGCGTGACCATGATGTTCGAGGGTTTGACGTCTCGGTGGACCAGGTCGGCTTCGTGGGCGGCGGCCAAGCCCCGGGCGACGTCGAGAAAGGTGTCGAGAATCTCACCTTGGGTGCGCTCGCGGTCGGCGAGCCACACGTTCAGCGTCTCGCCTTCGAGAAGCTCCGTGGCGAGGAAGACCCGGCCACGATCCGAGCCTGCGTCATGCACGGTGAGGACATTGGGATGCTGGAGGCGCGCGAGGCTCCGCGCTTCACGCAAGAGTCGCTCGGCGGCATCCGGGCTCGACTGGCTCACGAGGACCTTGATCGCCACCCGACGATCGAGCTCTGGATCGTAGGCGGCGAAAACCCGGCCCATGCCTCCGGCGCCGATCGGGTCGAGAAGGATGTATCGCCCCAGCAGCCCGCCTCGCTCGAGGGGCGCGGGAGCCTGCGCTTTGGCCACGTCGTCCATCGACGGTTGGCGCAGGGGCTCGCCGCCATACAGGGTCTCGGTCGCACCGTCGGCAGGCTGCCGCGACGTTTCGGCGGGGCCGGTGGTGCCCGAGGAGCGGGTCCCGGGCGGGCGGTTGGAACGAGAAGCGGCCATCGGTGGCCCTCAGTCTAGCCTCACGGCCCGCAAACGGGCAGAACCTGCCCGGTTGCGGGCTGCTCATCCATCTGATCTGTGGCACGGCTCCGCGTCGAGCCGCCTCTCTACGGATCTCCACGCGTTTCGCCACCCTGGCACGGCCATTGCGCTAGGGGCATT
>CALFAM010000227.1 GCA_937948815.1 uncultured bacterium | reverse complement strand
CCTTCTCGATCGCCTGGGCCGCATGGCCCCCGCGCTCGATGATCTCTATGCCGAGCGCTTCGGACGCCAGCCCCTCGACACGCCGCGCGAGACGGTGGTGCTGTTCGAGCACGAGGAGGACTACCGCGTCTTGCAGGGTCTGTCCGCATCCCTGGCCGGACTCAACGCCGCGGGCCACGCGGGCTGGGGCATGATCGTCTTCTACCGTGGCCAGCGCGACATGGACGACCTCTCGGCCACCTTCGTTCACGAGATCACCCACCTGATCAACCGCCGCGCCATCGGCCCAGCGCTGCCGCCCTGGCTGGACGAAGGCATCGCCGAAGCCCTCGCCAGCGCCCAACTCCTGCCCTGGGGTGAGATCGTTCCGCGTGCATGGGGAGGCCACCGCCGCCGCGTCGGGCAACGGATCGAGATCGCCGGGCAACGCGCGGCACGCCGAAGCCTACAAAGGCAGATTCAAGACGGGCACCTCCCCGCCCTGCGTGACCTCTTGGGTTTCGACAACGATGCTTTTCACCGCAGCGCAGACGAGACGATCACGCACTACACCATGGCGGGCACCTTCGTCCGCTACCTCCTCGACGGTGACGGGGGACGCTGGGCGGAGGGCTTCCAGGGTTTTCTCGACGACGTCGCAAGCGGCAAGCCGCCGGACGGCTCCATCCTCATTGGCCGGCTGGAAACCACATGGGATGTCCTCGAATCCGGCTACCGATCGTGGGTACTGGCCTTCGACTGGTAGCCGGCGTCCATGCCTTTTCGGAGCGCTCAAGCCGGTGCGAGCGCTTCCTCTTCGCGCCAGGTCGCCGAGCCGTCGTCATAGGTCTCGCGCTTCCAGATCGGCACTTCGCGCTTCAGCCGCTCGAGGGCGGTCCGACTGGCCTCGTAAGCTGCCTGACGATGGGGTGAGGCGACCGCGATCACGACACTGGCTTCGCCGATCGGCACCACGCCGAGTCGGTGCACGATGGCCACGCGCAGGCCCGTTGCCGCGCCCTCGAGCTCGGTGACGATCTGCTCGAGACGCGCCTGCGCCATTGGGCGGTAGGCGCTATAGGCAAGCTCTGTGACGGTTCGCCCGCCGTGGTGGTTGCGTACGTTGCCCAGGAACACGACCACCGCGCCGCAGGTCGCTCCTGCCACCGCGTCGGTCGCAGCGGCGGTGTCGATCGGACCCTCTGTGAGGCTGGCACGGACCGGGCTCGCGTGACCTTCCGTCACGGCCGAGCATCCCGAACGATCGAGCCGCCAGAAACCGGCGGCAACAGCGCGACCTCGGCGTCGGCCTCGAGCGTGCGGCTTCCGCGCACGACCTCACCGTCGACCGCGACCGCAAGCCGTGGCCAGATGGGCTCCAAGGCCGGGAACTGCTGACAGAGGCTTGCGCCCAGGCTATCGACGGTGGCCCCTGCTTCGAGGTCGATCTCGACGGGTTCTTTACCGATCACATCAGCAGCCGTGGCAAAAGCGAGCACTCGAATTTGCATGCCCCGATGCTACCGCGCCTCGGGCCGTGGATCACGCCCGATTACCAGGCCCCCGAGCACCAGCGTCACCGGGACCACGTGCACGAGCAAGCGCTCGGCGCTGGTGGCCATCAGCGTACCGACGTCGAGCGGCGTCGAGAAGTACACCCAGGCATAGGCCGCGAGTTGGCCCAAGACCACGACCACCATGAGTCGCACCCGTCCTGCCAGCAGGAGCACCGGAAGCAACACCACGACCCAGGCGAATCCTTGCCAGCTCGGGTGGTTCAAGGCGGCAAGCGCACCGTCCCCGATCGCCTGGGCGCGCGATGGATCGAAGACGCCTGCGCGATTCCCCTGCGCAAGCCCCAGGCGCCACACCCGCAGCCACCAGATCGCGGCGACCACCGCCGCCGGCGTCACGAGCACCGCTACGCTGGCGGGATGCAGGAACGTCGGGCTCGACGGACGCCGCCACCAGCGGAATCCACCCAACAGCTTCCAGGCGCATGCGCCGACGAGCAGAACCGCGAGCGGCCCACCCTCGTACTTTGCGCCAGCCGCCAGAGCAGCCAACCAGCCGATCTGAGCAGCGGAGGCTGCCGCGGACGTTCCGCATCCCGCCCCCAAACGAGCGGCAGCCGCAAGGGCTGGAACCGAAGCGACCAGAACCGCAGCCAAGAGAAGGTCCGGGCTGCCGCCCAGCAGGTGGTTGATGGCGAAGGCCATCGTCACGAAAACCGTCACGACCAGCGTCGCCTGCGTGCCCAGGTCCCGACGGCCGCCAAATGCTTCGCGAACGCCAGCCCCGAGCAAACCTAGGTAGGCAAGCGTCCAGGGCAGAAAGGTGATCTCGGTGTAGTGGCCGCGAAGGATCGCGCCGGCCGCGTAGAGGTTGGGCACCAGATACGGATAGTCCGCGTGCTTGTTGAAGTTCCATGCCTGCTGCATGAAGCCATAGTCGATGCCGCCGGCGAGGGTGGCCCGGTGAGCCTTGATTCCCCAGTGAAAGACCACGTCGGGCATGGTCAGGCACGGACGGAGCAGCAAGATTGCCATCCCCCCCAGCGCACCGAGCACCAGCAGGTCACCCCAAGCGGGCAAACGAGCCGGCGAAGACCGTTCCGAGGCCGTCGCTCGCTCGCCCCGGTGGCGCTGCACCAACACGACCAACCCCGCGGCAGCCGCTCCCACCAGCGGCCCGATCACCGTCAGCGGGCTCCAGCCGATGCCGGCAAGATCGAGGATCAGCATCCAAACATGAAGCCCCACCACACCGATGACCGCGCGGAGCGCCACGGAATAGGCTCGTGTCTGCGTCCTTGCCGTCCCCGCCATCCAGCTGGGCAGCGCGGAACCGGCCAAGCTGCACAGCAGCAGCATGAGCGGCACGACAGCCAAGTCGAGCGCGGTGCTCACGGCTCGCGCGCAATCCGATAGACGTTGCCGAGGGGATGCGAGGCCACCAACTCCAGGCGCCCTTCCATGCGCTCCTGCTCACGCGCGCCGCGAAAGACCGCGGCATAGTCGGCCTGACTCAGATCATTCCCGCGCCCAACCGGGCGGATCTCGAGCTGCGGCAGCAGGTACGCGGCACGCCAGGACACATGATGCTCGATGGGCGCGGCGCGAAAGGCGACGGTGCTACCCGCCGGGACGGCCCCCGCGATCACCTGAGTGAAGGTCTCCAGGTCTCGCCACGCGGGTCCACCGACCCGCCATGCCAGCGCCCACTTCGCGACCTGCGCGTTCGGCTTGCACGCATGGTAGGCATAGCGGGCGGCTCGCTCCAGCGCCACAGTCGCGGCTAGGACCATCACCAGCAAGACGATGGTGCGGACCGCAGCCAGGGCTTTCATGTCGGGACTTGCGCCAAAGTGCTGAGGAGGCGCGCTGCTAGGGCACTCGGGGACGCGCGAAGAAGAGGATGCGCGTGCCACTCTCGAGCGGCAGGCGGCGCACCACATCAAAGCGGCGTGCGAGCGACGCCTCCAGCACGTCGAGCGCATAGTCGGCGTAGATGTCGTCCTTGTTGCGCAGGAGCCTTTCGACCATCGGATCGTCTTTGGCGACCCACTCGATCACCAGCGCGCCGCCGAGGTCGGCGAGATGGTCGACGACTTCCGGTAGCGGCACGTTGGCGGTAATCACCAGGTGGTGAATGAGCGCCAGCGCGAGCACCAGGTCGGGCCGCCCGCGGTCACCGAGCACCTTGCGCTCCTGATGACGCCAGCCCAAGGCAGGCGCCGGATCCGCCAAGTTGCCGATCAGCGGCAGGATGTTGTCGGGGCCGTCCGCACGCAGGGAACGATACAGGCGCTCGACCGCCAGGTGGTCGATGTCGACCGCGACGACGCACTCGGTGTGCGGAGCGATGAGGCGACTGAAGGTGCCCGTATTGGCACCGAGATCGAACGCCAGCGCGGGCTTGCACGCCTCGGCAGCAGCTTCGACGAATTGCGCTTTGGCCTCGTGGTCAGCCGATGTGTAGGTGTTGTTTCCTGCGTAGTCTGCCCACTCGGACGACGTTCGCTTCCATTCGAGTCCCGAGACGATCTTGCGCAGCCGACGCACATTGTTCTGAATCAGCTCTTTCTTGAAGCCGGCCCGTTCGAGGTCAGAGCGGACTTTTCGGTCGCCCGCAGCGGCCCGCGCGCTGATACGCGCCTGCAGGTCGACGTCGATCAAGACACCCTTGCGCAGACGGTCACGCGGCCGAAGCAGACTGCGCATGGCATCGGGTTCGATGCCGTCCAGCGATCCGCGCAGGAATGGCTGAAACGCCACGTCACGGTAGGCCGTCAGGAGCAGGGGATAGAGAAACAGCTGACAGAACTGTCGGTAGCCTGCCCATGGGCTTCCGGGCTGCCAGGGCTCGAACGACGCGACATCGATGAAGGTCGGCGTCGAGCCGCGCCACTGAATGTTGTAGGCCGAGGCATCCTTGAGCGTCATGTCTTCGATCAAGGCAGACGCAAGGAGATCGAGGGTGAGCTGCGCGGCATCACGCAGCATCGAAAAGGGCCACTCGTAGGGATAGGAGATGAACGGTATGCGCTCGTGCGCGAGTACCGTCGTCCAGTCACCGAGCTGGCTCAGAATCTCGCGGTTGATCGTGGTGTCGTGGTCGAGATCGACCTCGTGAGTCCGGACGATCGCACCCCCTTCTTGGGTGCGCCCAAAGAGCTTGCTGGACTGGAGCTGACGCCAGGCGGTGTGAGCGGTCTCGGAAAGCGCGCGATACACGCCCCCCTGATGGTAGAAGACGCGCCCTTCGCGATCGCGAAATGAGCCCGAATCGAGCTGAGCACGCCCGGGCTGCCCGCCGTCTGAAAGCGTTTCCTTGGCCGGTTTCTCGCCAGCGGACGCCTCGTCTGCCGGCGTCTCGTTGGCGGAGGGTTCGCTAGACGGGCGGCTCGTCATGCTGCGTTTTGGTGCCCGCGAAGAAGGCATAGATACGGTGCCAGAACATCTTGAATGCCACCACCGCGCCGGCGACACCACCCGCAATGACCTGCAAAATCATGCTGCCAGAGCCCGGGTCGAGGTAGGCATGCGCGGGCAGCGCGAATCCAGCGACCAGCAGGGCGAGCAGGGTGAAGCGGAGGATGAAATTCATGTTGTGAACCTCTGAAGGAATGCGCATCGCAGCGCAGGAGATCGTGCAGGCTCGATCAAGAACCTGTTAACCCGCATGCTCGCATCGGTCAGCTCCGCTGTCAACCAATGCTACGATACCATCAACGACTCACCAGCGTCGTGCGTACTTCGTATAGGATCCGCCCGCCGGACGCGCAGACGGGTCGAGCCGACCTCGACCGAGCCACGGCATCTCATTCGACGCCCCTCAATCATGACCACCACCGATCCACGCGAACGCGAGCCTGAGCTCACCCTCGTCATCCCGGTCAACAACGAGGCCGAGAACATCGGCCCTGTGGTCGATGAAGTGATCGCGTCGTTCGGCGACATCCTAGCCTACGAGGTCGTCTTCGTCGACGACGGTTCCGACGACGGAACTGACGAACAGATCCGGCAAGCTGCGCACGATCGGCCCTTCGTACGCCTCGTGTGCCATGCACGCCGCAGCGGCAAGAGCAACGGGCTGATTACCGGCGTACGCGCCGCCCGCGCGCACTGGGTCGCCACCATGGACGGCGACGGGCAGAACGACCCCGCGGACGTGTTGCGGCTCTTCGAGGCGGCACGCGAAGAAAGCGCTCGCTCTGATGGACCGGTGATTCTGGCTGGTGCGCGACGCAAGCGGCGCGACACCTGGCTCAAGCGCATCTCGTCGCGCGTGGCCAACCGTGTGCGTGCGCGACTGCTGAACGACGACACGCCCGACACCGCGTGCGGACTGAAGGTTTTTCGACGAGACGACTATCTCCGCTTGCCGCGGTTCGAGAACATGCATCGCTTCTTGCCCGCGCTCTTCGTCATGCACGGAGGGCGTACGCGGTCGGTACCGGTCGCGGACCGTCCGCGGGCTGCCGGAGAGTCCAAGTACGGCTTCCACAACCGCCTCTGGATCGGCATCAGTGATCTCCTGTGGGTGCGCAAGCTTCGCCAGCGTGCCCTCCCATTGCGCGGCGCCGCGCTCCGCGACACAGAAGCCGCGCCCACCGAGCACCAGCACAACGTCGGGTCCTGAGCCCATTGCGAAGACACACGAGACTCAATGAACGAAACGCTATGGTTGGTCGTTGGCTTTGCCGGGCAGTCGTGCTTCTTCCTGCGCTTCGTCGTGCAATGGCTGCACAGTGAGCGCCAGAAGCGCAGCGTCGTGCCGATCGCCTTCTGGTACCTGAGCCTGGCCGGGGCGGCGATCGTGATGGCCTACGCCATCTACCGCAAGGATCCAGTGTTCATTATCGGCCAGACCACCGGCTCTTTCGTCTACATCCGCAATCTGGTGCTGATCCACGCGGAACGCCGCGAGAAGCAAGCCCTCGCCGAAGAATCCTGAGCAGCTGCTTCGAAACCCGTGGCCTCGTGCGAGGCTCGGCGCCGACTGCGGCAGGCCTCCGCGAGCTCGCGGCCGCTCCAAAACACTCTGACCGTCCTCGATCGAGACCAGCCCTCTTCTCATTCGCTCGGGTGCCCGGAACCGACACGGATGACGGCTACCGAAGCGCGGCCTCGACCGGCTGGCCGCCACGCTTGTAGACCACCCCACCCTTCATCACCAGATCCACGCGCTGGAGCAAATGGATGGTGCGCAGGACATCGCCCTCGACCGCGATGATGTCGGCGAGCTTGCCGGCCGAGATCGTGCCCCAGCGGTCGGAGACCCCCATCATCACGGACGGCCAGTAGGTGGCCGCGCGGATGGTCTCCATCGGCGAGATGCCCATGACGTCGACCCAGACCGCGAGCTCGTTCCAGGTCGACTGACAATGGAATTTCATGGGGATGCCGCTATCGGTGCCCACCAGGAAGACGACGCCGGCTTCACGAAGCTGCGCGATCTTGCGCTGGAGCGTGGGCTTGCGGAGTGGCGTGAGCTGCGAGTAGCCGAGCTGCCCCGGATGGGTGATCGATTGCCGGATGTCGGCCACGATGTCGTCCGACAGCCCTCGGTGCCAGCAGTTTCGGTCGAGCTTCTCCGGGTTGTCGACCGTGTGCTCATAGTTCCACAAGCCCTCGACCGTCGGTGTCCAGAACAGTGGGCCACCCGCGATCCGCCCGGTGGCGGTCCGCTCGCGCAAGGCTTCGACGATGTCAGCGGGATACTCGGGGGCGGTGGTCAGCCCGGTGTGCTCGAAGTTGTCGACCCCGATCTCGAGGCCACGCCGGATCTCGTCGGGACGGTGGCTGTGCGCCACGACCTTCAAGCCCTGCTTCTGGGCTTCGTCGACGATGGCCTTCGCCTCTTCGAGGGTCATCTTGTCCTGATCGATCAGCTTGACGATGTCCATACCGGCTTCCGCGAGCTGCCGCACTTTGGCCCGGGCGTCGTCGGCACCGCGAACCGCCCAGCGATACCCCTTCTGCCAGTCGTCGACTTCGTGCTGCAGGAAGGGACCGGAGACGAAGAGACGGGGACCGGGGATCTCCCCCGACTCGATGCGCTGCTTGACCGACGCGGACGCTTCCAGCGGCGCGCCCAGGTCACGCGCGGTGGTGATGCCGGCGAGCAAGAGCTGCACCGCCGAGGCCGGCATGATCTCGCTGGCGAAGCGGTCCGGGTAGGTCCGCTGCCAATGAGGGTAGTCCGCGTGGCCATTGATCATCAGGTGGGCGTGGTTCTCCCACAGGCCGGGCAACACGTCCATACCTTCGGTGCTGATCACTTCATAGCCCGCGGGCACGGGCAACGAGCCAACAGTACCCACCTGCTCGATCATGTCGCCGTCGATCAGGATCACGCTGTTGGCGATCGGCCGCGCGCCGAAACCGTCGATCAGCCTCCCACCCACCAACGCCTTCTTCTGGGCCAGGAGTGCAGACGTGCTCACACCGAACAACAGGCCGAACAGGAGCGCGCAACGAAACAGCGGATGACGGATCGGGACTCGAAGCATGATCAGCTCCTATGGATTCGGCAAGGGGTACCAGGATGGATCGTCGACAAGCTTGGCGTACACCTCGAGCTGCTCGGGGGCGATACCGACGGCATATCCACCCCAGCCGGCACCTCGGCTCCGAACGCCCGCGCGGCGCGCGGCCGGTGGTGTCGTCATGCCCAGCACCAGCTCGCCGACCGGTCGGCCATCGGCATCGGTCACCGCCAATGCCTCGACCGCCGCGGCCGTGCTCGCCACCCAGCCGAGGGCTCGCACGACGCCTTCTTCACCGATCGCCGCGCGGCCGGTGATCTGGCCATGCAGCGCGGCGTGCGGCTGCTCGGCTCGGGGGGTCAGCGCACCCTGGGCTGGCAGCGGGTGTGGACGGTGAAAGGGGTGGTGGCCAAGGCGGATCATGATGTCTCGCGCGCCCCAAAGCTCTTCCACCGCGGGCGTAATGTTGCGCAAGACGTCGTAATCGTAGTGACCGCGAACCAGCGCCAGCTCGCCGAGCTGCTGATGCTGAGCGCGGTTGGCAAAGGCCACGAGCAAGGAAATGCCGCGCGCGTTCATCGGTATCGCGAAGGTGAGAAAGACGCCGAGAAGCGCCACCATGGCGTCACGTCGCTTCGCCTCGGGCATCTTGGTGTCGACCAAGAGGAGACCGACCGTGATCAACAGGCCTGCCCAGAAAAAGCCAGGCAACGTCGCGTAGCGTGAGGACACGCCCATACGCTCGCCAAAGTTCGAACGCCCGATGGCCGTCCCCGCCGCGTTGATCAGGCCGAACGTCTGGATCGCCAACCATGGCGCCAGGGTCGGCAGCATGTCGCGGCGCTTCCACAGCACATAGGCCACGACCACGGCAGCAGCCAGCGCGCCACCCAGACCGATCCAAGCAGCAGGCCTGGCGTCGCGGGTGAACAGCCCGCCGAGGTAGATGCCGAAGAAGCCGAACGCCGCGAGGGGATCGCTGGTGTTCGGCCCGGGCGTGGTCTTGGGGACGGAGTAGGTCGTGAAGTAGTAGCCGTAGGAGGCGGCCGCCATCACGAGAAGGAGCGTCAGCTTGCGCCAACCGAGGCGCAGACAGAGTGCCGCCACCACCAGCGCCGGCCAAATCGCGAGGCTGGTCGAGTAGGAGAACAATCCGAACGCACCGAGCAGGAGCAACGGCCAGAGCGCCACGAAGCCGCTCTTCGGCCCCCCCACGGGCCCACGGCGCACCAACACAGCCAGGGCGCTCACGAACGCGACGTTGGCGAGAAACCACATCGTGCCCGAGAAGCCCATCGCCACGTTATGCGCGGCCACCGGCGTGAACACAAAGGCGGAAAGCGTGAGGCCGAAGAAGATCAGCACCAGCGGTGGCCCGCGCACCGACGCGGGCAGCAGCCAGAACAGCACCACGAAAACGAAGGCCATCATGCCGACGGTCAGGACCGACAGCGGCCGGTTGCTGCCTCGGGACAGCAGCCAGTTGGTGTGGTAAACCAGCATCGGCACGGCGATTCGATGCTCGTTCGAACGCCCTTTGGTGTAGCGCTTCGCGCGCTCCAAGGCGCCGCCGTCCTCACCCAGGTAGCGGATGATCGAGCCGAAGTAGTCGTTGTTCTGCAGCGCGCCGAAATGGGGGACGCTCACCGCGTAGATCGCCAGCGGCAGGAGAACGATCAGCCACGGCCAGTGGGGCAGCAGGCGACGATGAAGTGGACTGGCAGCTTGGGAGTTCGGCATGGGCTCGCGGGGTGCCGTACGGGTAAAAGACCCCTTGCACGACGCGCGGGAGCATACCCCAGGCCAGCCCGACTCGGGTACGATCAGGCGCCGAGGGCCCAGCCAGGGCCCGGAGCGCGGCGGCCGAACGACATGCATCACCCAAGGCGCGCTGCACGCGACGAACCACCGGGAGTAGCCACGTGACCGTAATCGCAAGCCGACTTCGCCGCGACACGTCGTTCGACCGCCGAGCCGATGGCTGGCGGGAGGCCATGGATGTTCTGCACCAACAGACCGAGACCATCCGTGAGGGCGGTGGCACGCGCGCCCAAGCCCGGCAAACCGCCAAGGGCAAGATGCTCGCCCGCGAACGTGTGACCGCACTCGTCGATCCCGAGAGCCACTTTCTCGAGCTCGGCCTGTGGGCGGGTTACGGCCTCTACGAAGACGTCGGCGGTGCCCCTGCCGGCGGTGTCGTCGTCGGGATTGGCGCCATCCATGGCCGCGACGCGGTCATCGTCGCCAACGACGCCACGGTCAAGGCGGGCGCCTGGTTTCCGATCACCTGCAAGAAGGTTCTGCGTGCGCAGGAAATCGCCCTCGAGAACCGGCTGCCGATCGTCTACCTGGTCGACTCGGCCGGTGTCTTTCTGCCGATGCAGGACGAGATCTTCGCCGACAAGGAGCACTTTGGGCGCGCGTTCTACAACAACGCGCAACTCTCCGCGGCTGGTGTGCTGCAGATCGCCGCGATCATGGGCTCGTGTGTGGCCGGCGGTGCCTACCTACCGGTCATGAGCGACGAGTCCCACATCGTCGAAGGCACCGGCTCGATCTTTCTCGCCGGCTCCCACTTGGTGAAAGCGGCGATCGGCGAAGAGATCGACAACGAAGAGCTCGGTGGTGCCCTGGTCCAGTGCGACGTGTCCGGCGTGGTCGACCATCGGCACCCGGACGACGCTGCTTGCCTGGACAAGATTCGCAGCCAGTTCGAGGAGGTCGCACCCGGCCCCGAAGCGCCTTTCGCCCGCCGCATCCCGGCCGAACCGGCCTACGACCCAGAGGAGCTCTACGGCATCGTGCCGGTTGACCGCTCCAAGCCCTATGACGTACGCGAGGTTCTCGCCCGCCTTCTCGACGACAGCGAGCTCAACGAGTTCAAGGCCACCTATGGTCAGACCATCGTCTGCGGTACGGGCTGGATCGAAGGGCGGGCGGTCGGCGTGGTCGCCAACCAGCGCGAAATCGTCAAGCGTCAGACCGGAACCGGCGAGCAGGACCGCGAGCTGCAAATCGGCGGCGTGGTCTATTCCGACTCCGCCGACAAGGCCGCGCGCTTCGTGCAGCTTTGCAACCAAAAGAAGATCCCCCTGCTGTTCCTGCAGGACGTCACCGGCTTCATGGTCGGCAGCCGCGCCGAGCGCGGCGGCATCATCAAAGACGGCGCAAAGCTGGTCAACGCGGTGGCCAACTCCGTGGTGCCGAAAATCACGGTGTTCATCGGCAATTCCTACGGCGCAGGCAACTACGCCATGTGTGGAAAGGCCTACGGCGCGCGCTTCGTCTATGCCTGGCCGTCGGCCGCGATCTCGGTGATGGGCGGCGCCCAAGCCGCCAAGACCCTGCTCGGCATTCAGCTCAAGAATCGGGGCGCCGACGTGACGGACGAGGAAAAGAAGGCCCTGCTCGCCCGCATCCAGAAGCGCTACGACGACACCATCGACGCACGCTACGCCGCGGCCCGCCTATGGGTCGACGAAATCATCGACCCGATCGATACCCGCAAAGTCCTGGCCCGGTCCCTCGCCTGCTGCGCCCAGAATCCAGACATCCCAGAATTCAAGCTCGGCGTGCTCCAGACCTGAACCCGTCCAGACCTGAGCGGGCCCAGGCCTGCCTGAATAGATCCGCGTGGCAGCCCTTTGTCACGCACCTATCTCGGGCGATTCGGCAGCGCATACTGGACGGCGGGCGCATCCCAGGCTGCGAGCTCGAGAACGGCGAGGAGGACGAGGAGCGATGTCTGCTCGAGCCCTCCGTCGGCTCAGGAGCCGTGCTCCGGCGCCACTGCCTGAGCGCCACCCGCACGGTGCCGCGGCTGGAGAAAGACGCTGCCGACGACGCCGGCCCGGGGGATGGTGCCGGCACGGGCATCTTGGACCAGGTCCGCGTCGACAAAGATCATCGCGGATGCGGAGTCGACCTCCGGCGCGATACGGGCGACCGTCGCGCTGACGGCCGCGCCACTGTCATCTACGAAGCGTACGGGCGTACCGATCGCGAACGTGTCGATTGCACGGGGCGACACCGCGAAACGAATGTAGGCGGAGTCCGGCGCCACGAGACGGGCAATGACGTCGCCCGGGCGCACGATGGAGCCGGGAGCCACACGCTGCTGGGATAGGCGTCCGCGGATCGGTGCCCGCACAGTCGCCCGCGCGAGCTGGGCGGCGATCCGCTCGACCTCGGCACGGTCGCGATCCACCAGCGCGTCGACACGCTCGCCCACGGCCTCGGCGACCTCGAGCTGATCAGCCACGGCTTCGATGGCTTCGCGCGAGAAAATCTCCGCCGCCGCACGGCGGCGCTCCAACCGACGCTGCGCCTGGTCTACGGCCACCGCGGCCTCGCGTCGCTCGGCCTCCCCGGCCGCCAAACGCGCGCGGGCCATCGCCAGCTGTTCGTCGAGCTCACGGGCTTCGATCACTGCGACGGTCGCGCCGACCTCGAGTAGGTCACCGATCTCTGGCGCCACGATCGCCAGACGCCCAGCCACCTCGACCACCACGTCCACGGCATCTCGGGGCACCACCACGCCGACCATGCCGTCTGCGATCACCGGTCCAGACGTGCGCGGCAGCGTGTCGTCGGCCACAGGCGACAGGACCGGCACAGGTTGCGCCGGCCGCGAGTCGATCAGCGGCGGGTCCTGTGGTCGAGCGGTCGGCGGCGGTCGGCACGACGCCATCAGGACGAAGAGCAGCGCACAGACGCACCAGATGAAGTTCCCACGGAAAACGCTGAGTGACTTCACGACGCCACCCCGCCTTCCTCCCGGGTACCTGTGGCCGTATCGACCTGCGCGGCCACGAGCGCATGGTAGGCCCCGCGCTTGGCCATCAGACATTCGTGCGTGCCCTGCTCGACGATCCTGCCACGGTCCATGACCACGATTCGGTCCGCCTTCAGCACCGTGCTGAGCCGATGGGCGATGATGATGCGCGTCGAGCGCATGGCATCGAGATGCCGCTGAATCGCCTGCTCGGTCACGGCGTCGAGCGCGCTCGTCGCTTCGTCCAGAATCAGGATCGACGGGTGGGTGGCCAAGGCCCGCGCCAGGGCCAACCGCTGCCGCTGTCCTCCCGACAGCGAGGCGCCGCGCTCCGCCAATACCGTCTCGTAGCCCATGGGCATGGCCATGATGTCCGCGTGAACCACGGCCAAACGCGCCGCCTCGGCCACCGCCGACATCGGCATGGAGGGAGCGTTGAAGGCGATGTTCGCCCGAATGCTCCGCGCGAAGAGGTAGGGCTGCTGCGCCACGAAGCCGAGCTGCGAGCGCAGCCAGCGCAAATCGAGCGTCGTCAGATCGTGGCCGTCGTAGCGGATCGTTCCGGATTGCGGCGCGTAGAGACCGGCGAGCAGCGCCGCCAGGGTCGACTTGCCCGAGCCAGATGACCCGACGATGGCGATCTGCTGCCCCGGCGAGATCTCCAACGAGACGTCGCGCACAGCGGGCACCCTGCCCTCGTCGTAGGCGAAGGTGACGTCTTCGACGCTCAGATGTCCGCGCAGTCGATCGTTCCGTCGTCCGTGGTCCACCCGTTCACGCTTGGTGCGCAGGACGTCGTCGATGCGCTCGAAATAGCTGCCGAGAAGCTGTAGCTGGAAGGCAGTGGTGACCAGAGCGCTGAGTGGCGTCAGAAAGCCGAGGGCCAGCGCGTTGAGCGCCAGCATGGTGCCGAGGCTGAGCACACCTTCGAGGGTCAGATGCGCACCGTAGAGCAAGATGATCAGCGGTGAGATCAGGGTCAGGGCCTCGAGCAGGGAATGGACGACGGCATCGAGACGCCCCCGGGCGAGCGAAGCGTTCATCTCTCTCACGAATCGCTTCGACCAGTGTTGGAGCGCGGTCGGCTCGGTACCGCTCGCCTTCAGCGTCTCGATGCCGGCCACCAGCTCGAACTCGTAGCCGCGGGCGTCGGCCTGGGCCTCGAGCGCTTCCGACATGCGCTCGCGGATGCGCCCGCGGGTGGCGAGAAAGAGGGCTACGCGCGCGAGGGCGAGTCCGATCACCAACAGGCCGATCGACGGGCTGGCGATCAGCAAGAGAACCAGGTAGAGCCCGACCATCACGCCATCGAGCAAGGCGGACAGCACGCCGGTCGTCAAGATTTCTCGGACCGTCGCGTTGCTGCCCAGGCGCATCATCAGGTCACCCGCGGAGCGCCGTTGAAAGAAGGCGAACGGCAGGTCGATCAGGTGGCTCAGAAACTCGAGCGTCATGCGCAGATCGAGCCGCGTACGCAAATTGAGCAACAGGAAGGCGCGCACCATCGAGGCCGAGAGGTGGAAGACGGCAGCCACGGCGACGGCGAGGCCCAACACCGTGAGCAGCTGACGATCGCTCGTCGGCACGATCCGGTCAACCACCAAGGCGGTGAGAATCGGCACCGACAACGCCAGCAATTGCAGGAAGGCCGACATGATCACCACGCGGCCGAGCTCGCTACCCTCCTCTCGGACGCGATCGAGATAGCGGGCGAAGACCCGGCGGCTTCGCGCCCGCGGCTCGAAGTGGGCCCCGGGCTCGAAGCTCAGGGCGACGCCGGTCATGTCGGTCTCGAGCTGCGCGAAGGCGACGTGGCGTCGGCCTGCCGCGGGATCGACGATCCACGCGCCGCGCCGCGTGAGTCGGTCGAAGACGACGAAGTGGTTGAACTTCCAGTGCAGCACCGAACCGCGCTCCACGAATCGCAGACCGTCGACGCCCTCGATGCGCAGTCCGCGGCCCTGGAGACCGAGCCGTCGACCGGCGTCGAGGATCTCCGCCGCGTTGATGCCGTCGCGTCCTGGACTCGCGACATCGCGGATCTCGGACAGCTCGAGCTCGCGGCCCCAATATGCGAGAACCATCGCCAGGCAGGCGATGCCGCACTCCGAATCGGTCATCTGCTGGACGGGTGGAATGCGCCGACGACGTCCACCGAGGCCGAGACGCCCGAGAGCCGGGAAGCGCCTGGCAAGATCGTGAAGACGGCTCCGTCGATCACGCGGCATGACAGGCCTCCAGAGGTGCGGGCACGGCCGACCTGGCTCTGCGGCGATCGTCGGGCCAGGATGCGTTCGGTGTCTCGTGCCGGGACGCACTCGCGCGCGGCGCTGTGCCCGGTGGCGCGTCTGGTCGCGTGTCTGGCGCCCAACGGAACATGTTTCGAAGCGCGGGGAAGAGCGCGAAGATGATTCGCTCCGAGCCGATTCGGATGTCGCACTGCCCCTTCATGCCGTCGTGAAAGCGGAAACGCCGATCGCCGACCGTGAAGGACTCGGAGGGCAAGCTCGCACTTGCCAAGATCGAAGGCCCCGTGCTGCGCGCGATCTCGCCGAGGGCCTGATCGACCAACTTGCGGTCCTCGCCCGGGCTCACAGTGTCATTGCCAATGGCGGAGAGGGTGAGGCGGTCGCCGATTCGCGCGTAGCCGTCCAGTGTCAGGCGAATCGGCTGCCCCACCGCCAGCTTCGGGCGATGGTGCGCGGGTACGACGATGTCGATGGAGGGCCGCGCTTGCCCGGCGTCGATCGCAACCACTGGCTGCCCGGGCTCGATCTGCTGACCGACCCTGGCCCAAACCACACCCACGACGCCGTCGCGGTCCGCCCGGATGACACGCTCCTCGAGCTTCGATCGCAGCCTCCGACGCTCGGCGCGCAAGCCGATCAGGGTCTGCTCGACCGTCAGATCGGCCGGATCACGCAAGCGATTCGCGAGGTGCCACCGCCATTCACTCTCCAGGCGTGCCAGGTCGGCCTGCTCGATCGCGTCGTGGATGCGAACCAAGGTCTGGCCGGCGACCACGGCATCGCCCTTGCTGACCTCGACTGCCGCTACGGTGCCCCCGATTCGGGTCTCGATCTCCGTCCGGCTACCGAAGCGCACGATGGCCTGGCCAGTGGCAAACTCCCCCACTTCGCCGATCAGCGCGAACAGCAGTCCGAGGACGAACGCTGCGAGAAGCACCCAATACGTGGCCCGCGACCAGCGCGCCGAGAGACGCACCACTTCGGCCGGCTCGTCGTCCGCCCGACGATGCTGCTCGACGGCAGCGGCTCGAAACAGCCCCGCATCCTCCTGCGCCGCGGCCGGTCCGGTGTTGACGATCCACGGCGCGACAAAGGGTGAAGCCGCAGCAGCCAGTGATTCGAGGGCGCGCTGGTCGTCGTCGTTGAAAGCGGGCTGCACGGCGTTCCGAAGGCACGCCACCACACCGATCGCCCCTCCCTCGTCCGTCAGACACGCGGCGACGTACCGATGTGCGCCAGGTGGCGCTGCGGTCTCGGCCAGCTCGATGTCCGCGGACTGCACGCCGTCGAGATCTCGATCGAATCGCGGGTCATCTTGCGCTCGGTCGAGGCGGAGCACACGACCGGTTCGCAGCACGAAGCTGGCGAGACCGATCGCCGCGCTCTCGACGCGCCGTCCGCCGTGATCGTTCGGCGTCCAAAGGGCATCCAGCTGCACGTCGTAGAGCCACGCGCGCGCATCGTCCGCAGCGAGGGCGAGGCGCGCCCGATCGGCCACCAGGGTCGCGAGATCCGCAGGGTCATCCTGGAATGCGAGGCGCCGGGCGAATCCGGCGAGGTCGAGCGTCGCAGACGCGCTGGACGCCGCACGACGCTCAACATGGCGACAGGCGCCGTGAATCATGCGCGCGGTCGCCTCGGCATCGGGCGCCGCTGGACTGACGTAGTAGAGCTGCTCGACATCGAGCAAGGGCGCGAATAGCCCAGGATCATCGCCCCCTTCGAGCACCAGGCTGACCACCCGCCACGTCGGCCACCGTACGGCGATCTCGACGAGAATGCGCAGCACGGCTTCCGGCGCGAAGCCCGGGCCGATCGCCACCACCCACGGCCCCGTTTCGCGACAGTCGGATGCCGCGTCCCGGTCGATCGCAGCACGCGTCGCCATCTGCTCGAGCACACGCCAAGCGGCCCCCTCGTCGCGCACCCCTTGCACGGCCAACGCCAGCGCAGGGTCCGCGGACGCGAGACGCGACTGCACGTCGGCGACGAACTGCGCGGCACGGCTGAGCATCAGCACCGTGCCGTCGGGCACGGTGCCAGCACCGACGGCACGGTCGTCGGAGGCGCTGCGTGCCGCGGCCATCGGCCCCACTTCGAAGGCGGGAAGCGTCATGCGGAAGCCGCCGCCGGCTCCGTCACCGCCGCCGCGAGAACGGCATCGGCGAGCCGAGAACGAATCAGGGCGAGGTCGGCGCCGAGCTCGCCCTCGGCCTCGACACGCTGCCCTGCAGCGTCGATGAGCTCGCCGAGGGCCACCCCATCGAGGACCGACCAATCGAGGACGCGCCGACCGAAGGCGGACGTGCCACCGTGACCGATGCGGTGGGCGATCAAGGCCACGAGACGAGGCAGCCGCCACCAGGTCTCGGCGTCTTCGAGTGCCTTCGGCACCAGGGCGATGGCGGCGGCTAGGTCGCTTTCGGAAGCGGCATGCTCGGCGACGACGAGGTGCGCGCGCAGGCGCGGCGACGCGGGCGATTCGATCTCCGGCGACACGCCGGCGAGCGCCAACGCCCGACGCGCGGCGTCGACGGCATCGTCCACGCAGCCTCGGCGCAGGTTCAGCTCTGCGGCACCCGCAGCCATACGAATCATCGCGTCACGGTTGCCCGTTGCCACGACACACGCGATGGCATGGTCCGCGTAGGCTTCGGCGCCCGCGCCATCGCCTTCTTCGGCGGCCACCCACGCGAGCAGCATGAGGACGTCCGGGTCGTCGGTCGGTGCCGTCTCGCCCCTTCGATGCTCTTCGAGCGTCTGGCGCGCGGCGGTGAGGCGGCCGGCACGAACCAACACGGGCACGCTCGATAGCGCGATCGGTGTCAGCTCTTCGGGATCGCCGAGGCGAACACGCAGCTCCGCGGCCGCGCGGTAGTGCGCATCGGCTTCGTCGATCTTGCCCAGACGGTTGGCCAGATCGGCAGCCTCGACGCCGAGGTGGTAGATCTTCTCGACATCGTGCTCCGCACGAGCCGAGCGTAGCCCTCCGATCGCTGTGGGCAACGCCAGGTCGATGCGCCGCTCCCATCGATGCCAGCTGATCCAGTAGCCTGCTTCGTAGCGCGCTGCACCGGGCTGGTCGAGCTCGATGTCGGTGCCGCGTCGTCGCCAGCGTGTGTACGCGCCATAGTCACCGCACGTGCCGACGAGCAGCGCGCAGTTGTGGGCCAGCAGGGATCGGGTGGCGAGCCGTTCACGCGCCATGGGCTCGGCGTTGTCGTCGGCCGCGACAGCAGCCATCGCGGCGAAGCCTGCCTTCGACTCGGCAATGGCTTCGGCAAGGCGCTTGTCTCGCATCAGCGCGTAGGACCGGATGTTGCTGATCCAAGCGTCGAGATGAGCGCGGCACGTCGCGGGCAGCGTTGCCGTGCGCAGCACGGTCCGGCCGCGGTCACACCACCCGAGCGAATCCTCGAGTCGCCCTTGCCGGCGTCCGGTCGTGACGGCCAAGCGGTAGGCAATGGCAGCACGTCGGTCCGGCCGAGGTTCGAGGTCGAAAGCAGCCTTCAGATGTCTCTCGATGAAGGCGGCAAGGGCAGCGTTGTCTGCGGTATGGAACTGACGATTGTGGGCCGAGAGCGCAACGATGCCGTGGACCCCAGCGCGGGTTTCAGCATCGAGCAAGGAGCCGTTCTTGCTCGCGCCCGCGCTCTCTTGCATGCGCTCCAGGAGCGAATTGCCGATGCGTAGGGCAGAGAGGAAACCGAACCGTCGAAAGGAGGCCATCTGTGCCGCAGCCGCCGTGCGCGCAGCCTCGGCGCCGAGCGGGGCCTCATCCGCCAGGGCTCGAAACGCCAGGGTTTCCAGATCGCCCTCCCATTCGACGGTGGCGGCCGGTGGGCCTTCCCCGGATTGGTTCCGGTCACCAAGCCGATCGGCATACTGAGCGAGCGGCCAGACTTCGGTCTCGGGCGGGCTGCGCAGCGCGAAAACGCTTTCCTTGATGGCCAGTGGAAAGCGCGACCAGCAGATCCCTCGCTCGTCGAGTCGCGCCTCAGCCAGCCGCGGATCGAAACCGACGACAATTCTCGGGAGCGCATTGTCACGAAGGCGACACAGATGGCGCAGACTCTCGGCGGAAGCCCAATCGAGACGCGCCATGTCGACCACGTAGATCGGCATTCCGGTCTCATCGGCCAGGTCCGCGAGCAGGACTCCAGCAGCCTCGAAGATGCCGCGTCGAATGGCCCAGTTGTGGCTCAGATGCGAGGTCAGCCGTGCGCGCAATGTGCGTGCCATACGCCGGGCGGCGTCAGACAGCTGCAGAGGGTGGTTCGGAAGCAGAAGTGACACAAGCGGCGCATGGTGATCCATCATGGCGTCAAAGCGCGTGGCACCCAGATGCGATCGTGCGCTTCGCAGCGCACCGCGAAACCCGTTCCAGCTTCGGCCGGGCGCGTCCGGGCACGGCATGGTCAATGCGTTCGGCGACAGCAGCGCCATGGAACGATCGAGGGCAGTCGCCTCCCCTTCGAGGATAGTAATCATGAATCGACGCTCCGCGTGGTTGATGCCCAGACTGGTGGTTGGCTAGAAGGGTCGTGACCCGTTGGGACCGGTGCCACGACCCGGGTAGCACTACCGCGCGTAGCCGCAGTGGTAGTCCATGGCCGGCTGGCCGTTCGGATCCTGAACGAGCATCACGCAGGAAAACGCGGCACAGCCGCCTGCGACGTTCTTCAGCTCGTTCTCGTCCAGGCTCGTGATCGACTTGCTTTTCGCGGCCGTCGCGACCTTCGAGGTCTCGAGTCGATGGATCTTCATAGTTCATCTCCTTGGTGAATGAAGGCAGTTAGGAGCGTCGAAGGTAGGCTGCCTTCGGAACCTACCCAACGCTTGCCATCTACTCGGCGTCGGAGAGCGAAAAACGTGCTCAGCAATGTTTGCGAACCAGTCTCGAGCCGTCTCCGCCGAAGCTTTCATCTCGATTGCCCGCTCGAGTTGCCCAGGTGGTCTTCGCGTGCGAGTCGTCCCCTCGCCTCTAGCAGTGAAGGGCTTCTTCCAAGCATGCGCCGATCAGACTCTGCACTTCTGACGGCGGCCCATCTGTAGAGTCCACGCGTTTCAGACGGCCATAGACGATTGCCTGGAGCGTCGTCAGCACGCTGGACCTTCGGAAGGCCCTTCGATCGCATAGAACTTCATCGAGAATGACACCAAAAGCAAAGATGCCACCAGGAGGGCCCGCACCCGATCTCTTCGATCACTGCGTACTTGGAGACTTGTTGGCAGAGCGTGCTGTGCATTCGACCTCGGTTGTGGTTCTGGCGCGCACATGACGCTGCTCGAGGCGTTGGTACCCGGGGTACCAGGTCTCGACACCATCTCAGACGCCGCTGCCACACTCGTAGCGAGAAAGCTTCACTTGTGGCACAATTAGCGCGCCAACCTCGGTCCAGCCATCGAGGTACGTGTCCGCAGGACGAATGTCGACGGTTGTACGACCGATCCGATTCTGGACGTTCCGACTTCCTCGCTCGAGGCCTACAGGAGCCCCTTATGCGCCGCTTT
>CALFAM010000226.1 GCA_937948815.1 uncultured bacterium | reverse complement strand
CTCCACGCTGCTTACACGCTCTTATGTACAGCAACGCCTGTGCCAACTTCGAGCAAGCGTTTCAAATTACCCCTCACAAAGACTGTAAGTCCAATACGAACAATTCTTTACAGCCGATTCCTGTACATGAGCACAATGATTCGAACACGTCCGCTTGGCTGAAAATTCTCACGGTTGAGAAGAGCAATGTCTCACGGCAGCGAACAGGCGTGTGATCGCCCGTGCGGGCATCTCCAAACTCCTTTCCGCTGTGACATTCTCGACACCATGAGCTCCGCACTGCGGATCGCGACCCCGATCCTCCTCCTGCTCGCGATAGGCTGCGATGCTGGCCGTGCGAAGCACTCCCCCGCGCCGCCCGAAGTGGTGCTCGCGGCTGCGGCCAGCCTGCAAGACGCAGTGGAAGCACTGACGCCACTGGTCCAGGCCGCGGACCTGGAGCTGGTCACCAACTTCGCAGGCTCGAACGTTCTCGCCCAGCAAATCGATGCAGCGCCGGTTGCCGATGTCTTCATCTCCGCGGATCGCGGGTGGATCGACTCCTTGCGCGAACGAGGCAGGCTGCGTGCCACCGCTCCCCTACCCTTGCTGAGCAATCAGCTCGTGATCATTGGTCATGCCGACGAGTTGAAGGTGCCGCCGGGCATCGATCGCCTGCACGGGCTCGAGCTTCTGGCACGAGAGCCACCCGAGCTGCTGGTGCTCGCGGACCCCCAAGCCGTGCCTGCCGGCCGCTACGCCCGCCAGCTCTTGGAGTCGGTGACGCTCGCCGATGGTTCGACCCTCTGGGAGCGTCTCGCTACGCGCGTGGTGCCGACCGCGGATGTTCGGGCCGCGCTCGCCATGGTCGAAGCCCGCACCGACGCCTATGGCATCGTCTACGCGACCGACGCTGCAAGGCTCCGCCATGGACGGGTACTCTTCACCGCCCCGGATGCGCAGGCACCCGAGATCCGCTACTTCGGAGCTGCCGTGGCTGATCGCAAGCACCCGGAGCTTGCGGACCGCTTGCTCGCCGTGCTGGCATCGCCGGCGGCAACAACGATCTTCCAACAGCACGGCTTCCTGGCGTCGCCACCCGCGCATGCGACGCCTGTACCGCCCCCGCCCGACGCAACCAACTAGCCGAGCGCCCGCGCGACCTCTCAGCCGATGCCTGACGCAACGACGATCGACGCCCTCTTGCTCACGCTCCGCGTGGCCGCCATCGCCACCGGCATGGTGATGCTGCCGGGGACCGCCCTCGCCTACCTGCTGGCACGCGCACAGTTCCCGGGCAAGGCGCTCGTCTCTGCGCTGGCCGGCCTGCCGTTGGTCGTACCACCGACCGCGGTCGGCTATCTACTACTCCAGGCCTTGGCCCGCGACGGCATTCTCGGTCGCGACCGGCTGGGATTCGATCCAGACATTCTGCTGACGTGGAAGGCCGCGGTGCTGGCGTCTGCCGTGATGGCGGTGCCGCTGGTCGTGCGGACGGCGCGCATTGCCTTCGAATCGGTCGATCCCCGTCTGGAATCGATGGCGCGCACCCTCGGAAAGCGGCCGACCACGGTCTTCCTGACCATCACCCTCCCCCTCGCTGCCCGCGGCCTTCTGGCTGCCGGCATTCTGGGCTTCACGCGCGCGGTCGGTGAGTTCGGCGCCACCGTCACCATTGCGGGCAACATCCCAGGACGCACCCAAACCCTCGCCAGCGCCATCTTCTCGGCCCAGCAGACCGGCGACACCCGGCACGTCTTCGCGTTGCTCGTCCTCTCTCTGGGCATTGGCCTGTTCGCGATCTTGGCCTCTGAAGCACTGATCCAACGGGCACCGAGACAAGGAAGGACACGATGAGTGCCCCGCGCCTTCCAGCCGTGCATGGGACGCCGCAACTGACGGTCGACATCCGCCGAAAGCTCGACCGATTCACGTTGCAGGTCTCCTGGTGCGCACAGGGACGAGCAACGGGCATTTTCGGCCCCTCTGGAGCAGGAAAAACGACCTTGCTCGAAGCCATCGCCGGCCTTGATCGGCGCGCGCAAGGCGTGATCCGCCTCGATCAAACGACAGCGGGCGACGTGGTCGAGGCTCCGTCAGCGGCGTTCTGGCTGGACTCCGCCCGAGGCGTCTGTTTGCCGACCGAGCAGCGCGGCATCGGCTATGTGCCGCAGGACGGACTGTTGTTTCCTCACTTCGATGTCCGGCGCAACTTGCTCGCCGGCGCACGACGTGCGAGCGAACAGGGTGTCGATATCGCCAACCTCTTCGATTCGGTCACCGATCTCTTGGAGCTGCGTCCTTTGCTTCGTCGTCCGGCACCGGATCTTTCAGGGGGCGAGCGGCAGCGCGTGGCGCTCGGCCGGGCTCTGATGTCCGGCCCACGAATCCTGCTGCTCGACGAGCCTTTGGCCAGTCTCGACCTCGGACTCCGACGAAGGATCCTGCCACTGCTCGTCCGCGTGCGCGACGAGATGCGCATCCCGCTTCTCTTCGTATCTCACGAGCCTACCGAGGTGCAGGCTCTCTGCGACGACGTGTTGGTCCTCGATCGCGGCCAGGTCGTGGCCGAGGGGCCGACGCACGAAGTCTTGACGAAACCCGAGGTTTTTCCGCTGGCTGCGGCGCGGCGCTACGAAACCGTTCTCGAGGTAACCGTGCTGGCACCGGCGCCCAGACACTCCTCGGGCCCCGCGGTGGCCGATCGTGAGGACGGCGCCTCCGTGGTCTTCGCCGGGACCGATATCGCCCTCTGGACACCGCCACCGCATGCTGCGCCGGGTACACGCTTGTGGGTCGGCATTCCGGCTGACGACGTCATTCTTGCTCGAGACCCACCGACCCTCCTGTCGGCGCGCAACCGCATTCCAGCCGTCGTTCACTCGATCGAGGCCGTCGATGGCCGGTTGCTGATCCGCGCGCGCGTCTCGGCGCGCACGCCGCCGATTGCCGTCTTGCTGACCCACGCCGCACGCGAAGAGCTGGCGCTCCGCCCGGGCGACGACGTCTACCTGATCATCAAGGCCAACGCCTGCGCGCTCTACGAGCAAGCCTGACGCCGAGAACGCGCGCACAGCGCAGGCCGGGCTTACCCAGGCTGGGCGCGGCGCACACGAAAAAGGGCTCCGATTCCAGCAAGGAATCGGAGCCCTGGTTCGCTTCGGTGGCGATGGGTTACCCCGCTTCGGGGAACCTGGGCGCGCCACTCGGACGCCCTCGAGAGTGACCCCTACGGGTACGCCACCTCCGCCAAACCGTGTCGTATCTCCACAGGATCACCTCCTTTCCAGGCCGGTCTATCGACGGCGGAACCCAACCCGCCCGACCCCTTCGGCCGCCAGAGAGCCGTCGGAGCCGTTGCGTCGTCCGGCAAGGCCGACGCAAACGATTGGCCTTCATCTTGACCGATCCGCAAGTAACGTGTCAAACCGCGGCTCCGGAGCCAGCTACCAGAATTTGCGCGTGCTTCATCCATTCACCGCAATGTGTTGTGGTTTGGTGGATGAGATCCGCCTGGTGAGTTGCTCGCAGCCATAGACCCATTCCGATACGCTTACGTCTACACCAACGATCAAAGGGGGATCGTTTATGAACCGAAGACGCCACAGCTTGTGTGCCGCGATGGCCACGTTGCTCGTTTTGCTCACTGGCTGGCCAGCCCATGGCCAGCACCTGCGCATTCTCTATCCCGACATCGAACAGGGCTCTGCCGTGCTCGTCGTCTCACCGACCGGCAACGCCATGCTGGTCGATGCCGGCAGCGGCCTGAGCCCGGCAGACGATGACATCGCGCTCTACGTTCAGCGCTTGATCACCGACGGCGTCATCACCAGCCTCGACTTCGTGGTGGCCTCTCACTACGACGAGGACCACATCGGCCGCCTCGAAGACGTCCTCTCGTATGGTGGTGTTTCGCCGAGCGTGATCACCTACGACCGTGGCGGCTTCGGTGGCACGCCTTCGACCTTTGCCTTTGCCGATTACCTCGACGCCGCGCTGGACAACAACCGAACGACCATTACGCCCTTCACGGATCTCGACCTCGGCGGCGGCGTCATGGTCGAGTGCTATGCGGTCAATGGCGCGCTGCGTGACGGCTCGACGGTTGATCTTTCGGCGTCTGGCCAGTTCGAGAACTCGACCTCCGTGGCACTGGTGGTGCGCTACGGCAGCTTCGATGCCTGGATCGGCGGCGACCTGACCGGCAGCATCGATGCTGGTGTCGCCGACGTGGAAGGCCCAACGGCAGCACTGGTGGGCGATCTGGATCTCTACACCGTCAACCATCACGGTAGCCGCACCAGCTCGAGCAGCCAGTTTCTTTCGACGATCAAGGCCGAGGTCGCGATCAACCAGAGCTCGGTGACCAATGGCTTCGGGCACGCCAATTCAGAGGTGGTGACCCGATTCATCAATACGCCGGACACCAACGGCAACGTGCCGCGCTTCTTCCTCCTCAACCGCGGCGATCCGGACGACCCTCGCTCGGATGACTCCTTGGCCGCAGGTATTGCGGATCCGGACGACCTGGTCGAGGTTCTCGGCCTGCCGGGTACGGTTTCGGTGCTCTCGGACGGCAACAGCTATCAGGTCTTCGGCGGCAACATCGCCCCCGTGACCCTTCCTGCCGACACCGGTTCGGGATTCCTCGGCGACTATCCGCCCGCGATTACGCTGGTGACCCGAAACCCCTTGGTGCCGACCGCTGCCCAGTCGGTCAGCGTGACCGCCCAAGTCTTCGACGAGGCAACACCCAACGTCGCCATTCGGTGGTGGCGCGATGACGTGCTGCAAGCGCCCATCCCCATGTCGGTGACTTCGGGCAACAGCTACCAGGCGCAGATCCCTGCCCTGCCCGACGGCACCAAGGTCGAGCTGCAGATCGAGGCCAGCGATGCGGGCGGCGGCATCGGCCTGTCCCAGCGAGGCGGCTACTTCGCCGGCACCACATCGGTCGCCACCCTGCGCGACACCGACGCCAACGGCCTGCTGAATCCAGCCCGATTCGACCTCCGCGTCGAGGGGGACATCACCGCCGAGCCCGGTGTCTTCCACCCCTTCGTTTCGCAGCTCTACGTGCAAGACGCCACCGGCGGTGTGCTGGTCTTCGATGGAGAGCTTCTTCCTCTCGCCCGCGGCGACCGGGCTTCCTTCGTTGGCCGCCTGGAGCTTTTCTCGTCGCAGGCGGAGCTGAACATCAGCCAGCCCTTCGGCAACTATGGCTTCGCCAACCTCGGTCCGAGCGTCGAGCCGCCGCCATTGCTCGTGTCCGCGTCCCAGGTCGACGAGTCCCTCGAAGGGCGCTTGATCCGCATTGACGGAGCCACGGTCTTTGCAGGCTCGATTCCCGAGGCTGGCAATGGCAACCTGACGATCACCGACGATGGCGGCGTTTCGTTGCTCACCCTACGGGTCGACGGCGACACCGACATTCCGGGCGCCGACACGCCGACCCAGGCCTTCGACGTGATCGGCATCGCCAGCCAGTTCGACCCGGGCTTCCCCTTCACCAGCGGCTATCAGATCTTGCCGCGTGAGCGCAGCGACTTTCTCTCCAACGAGGTCAACGCGCCGGTGCTGCTGATCAACGAGATTCACGCCGACCCCGACAGCTCAGCCGGTGATGCCAACGGGGACGGAGCAGTCTCGAGCAGCCGCGACGAGTTCATCGAGCTGGCCAACACGACCTTTTCACCCCTCGACATCTCCGGCTGGCAGATCGCGGACGCGGTGGCGACCCGACACGTTTTCCCCGCCGGCACCGTGGTGCCACCCCGCGAGGTGGCGGTGGTCTTTGGTGGCGGCACGCCGAGCGGTAGCTTCGGCAATGCTGCGGCGAACGGCCTGGTCCAGACCGCCTCGAGCGGTCGTCTCGGCCTGAACAACAGTGGCGACACCATTACCCTGTCCGACGGCCAGGGCGCGACGATTCAGATCGCTTCCTATGGCTCGGAAGGCGGCCAGAATCAGAGCCTGACGCGCCAACCCGATCTGACCAACACTCCCTATGTGCAGCACACGCAGGTGGCACCCGGTCTGCGGTACTCGCCCGGCGTCGGCGCCAACGGTCAGGCCTTCAGCGTCGGCCCCGGCGCGGTGTTGATCACCGAGGTGATGTACGACCCAGCCGGCAGCGATGGCGGCGCGGAGTGGATCGAGCTGTACAACACGACCAATGCGCCGATCGACCTTGGCAGCCTGTCCTTGGGAAGCGGCGGCACGAGCTACACGTCCACGGTGGTTCAGCTCACCGGCACCATCGCTGCGGGCTCGACCTTCGTGGTCGGCGGGCCGACAGCCTCGGCGGCCAACGGCAACCCATCGTTCGACCTGGTCGTCGACTGGAGCCCTGATCTCCAGAACAGCGGCAGCACTGCCGACGGAGTCGCCCTGTTCAACGTTCGGGCGGCCCAGGTCAGTGCGCTGACCGTGCCGATCGACGCCGTGGTCTATGGCGGCGCCAACGTCAATGGATTGATCGATGAGACGGGCATTGCCAACGCCCCCGAAGTCGCGGACGTCTCCTCGGGAGAGTCAGTCGAGCGCGTGGATCTCGCCGGCGCCTGGCAGGTCCAGGCCGTGCCGACGCCGAATGCGTGGACGGCCGGAGGCGGCCCACCACCACCGCCGGCCGGTAACGCGATCGTGATCGCCGAGGTCTTCTACGACGCAGTCGGCGCCGACAACGGCTTCGAATGGGTGGAGCTCTACAACGCCGGCAGCCAGGCGGTCGACCTCGCGGGCTTCAGCCTGGGCAGCGGAGGCAGCAGCTACACCTCGACCCGTGTTCAGCTCAGCGGCACGATCGCCGCGGGCGCCACGTTCGTCGTGGGCGGGCCGAGCACGGTTAGCGGCAACGGCAACCCGGTCTTCGATCAAGCCATCAACTGGAGCCCTGACCTCCAGAACAGCGGCAGTACCGCGGATGGCGTGGCCTTGTTCGACGTACCGTCGGCGCAGATCACCACTTCGACCGTACCGGTCGACGCGGTGATCTACGGTGGTTCGAATACCAGCGGGTTGATCGACGAGACCGGAAGCGCGAACCCGCCGGATGTCGGTGATGCGCCGGCGGGCAGCTCGATCGAACGATCGGACCTCGCCGGAACCTGGCAGGTCCAAGGAACACCGACACCAGGGGCGACGCCCTTGCCGTAGAAGGCGTGGGCTCTTCCGATGGGGAGAGCCCACTTCCCAAGGCTTGGGGATGCGCGCTGGGTCGAGGCCGCACCCTCAGGCCGTGCGCCGAGCTGCCACGGCGCGGCCTGGATCTCAGCCCGCGCTCGGTTCTTCCACTTCTTCGCTCTCTCGGGGCACGAAGATCAGCAACCGGCCGGGTTGCTTCATGGCGCCAGCCCGCGCTGCCGCTTCGTCGCCACGGCCCCAAAAGAAGTCCGCGCGACCCGGGCCGCGAATGGCGCCACCCGTGTCGTGATTGAACACGAAGCGCCGCAGCGGCCCTTCGGACACCGTGGTTCCGTCCGCGGCGAGTGCCGGACGCTCGGTGTCGAGAAAACACAGGACCCCGGGGGGCACCACTTTGTGGTCCGTGGCCACCGCGCGTCCGGGCACCACGGGCAGGCCAAGGTTCCCGACGGGTGGTCCATCCAGGCGACGGAAGAAGACCACCGAGGGATTGTGATCCAGCACCCGGTGGATCTCTTCGGGGTGATCCGCCAGGTAGCGGCGGATCGCCTGCATGGACATCTTCTCGCGGGGCACTTTGCCTTCGTCGATCAGCAGTCGGCCGATGCTTCGGTAGGGATGCCCGTTTTGGGCGGCATAGCCCACACGCATCAACTCACCGTTCGGCAAGCGCAAGCTACCCGAGCCTTGAACCTCGAGGAAGAAGGCATCGACCGGGCTGCGCGCCCAGGCGAGGACTCTGCCGCCTCCGCTTCCGGCCAACGCACCCAGGCGCGTCTGGTAACGATCCGGCAGCGGCTCGAGCCGGCCATTGCGCAAGCGGCCGGCGATACGGCGACCTGCCAAGTCCTCGGCAAAAGCGCCAAGATCGACCCGAACGACTCCGGACGGCGGGCGCCAGAGTGGCGTCCGGAAGCCAGGGCCACGCTCCAGACTGGCGTCGATGATCGGCTCGTAGTACCCGGTGACCAGCATCTCGTCGACCGGGTTGGTCTCGAAGACCGTAAAGCGATACGCCACTTCGGCCGCCAGCGCTTCGGTCGACAGGTCGGCTTCGATCCAGCCGACGAAGTCGCGAAGGGCATCGGCATAGAGCGACGCCGTGTAGGTGAGCCCAAGGGTCGTGAAGCTGCGATCGGCGGGTTGCCGTTCGAGCCAACGCAGACTGTGCCGTGCCGCCTCGACGAGCGAATCACGGTCGCCGTCGTCGAGCAGAACGGGCAGCATCTTGAACTGCACTGGGCGCAGCACCTTCTTACGAGGCGTGAAGCCCGCCCAATCTTCCGATTCGATGCCGGCATCTTCGACTCGGCTGCACGCGGCCGCCAGACTCAAGACGAGCACGGCGAATCCGAGTAGACGGTCCCACATCACACGCTGAAGATCACGCACCATGCGAATTCAGCGCAGCGCTGCCGGTACGCCGAAGCCCATGGCTTCTTTGATCGCAACCAGCTTCGCTTCGGCGATCTCGCGCGCATGATCCGCACCGAGCGCGACCTGCCGATCAAGCTCGGCGGGGTCGGCCATCAGCTCATGGAAGCGTGTGCGGATGGGGGTGATGGCCTCGATCACGGCATCGGCCACCCATGTCTTGAGATCTCCGTAGCCGCGCGCGCTGGCGAAGTCCGCGACCACGGCATCTGGATCCTTGCCGGTCGTCACCTGGTAGATCGTCAGGAGGTTGTTGACGCCCGCCTTCTCCGGCTCGTCGCTGAACACGATCTCGCGTCCGGAATCCGTCACGGCCCGCTTGAACGCCCAACGGATCTCGTCGTCACTGTCCGTCAAGCGCACCGCGTGGCCGCGAGCCGTCGCGCTCTTCGACATCTTCTTGGCAGGATCATCGAGCCCCATGACGCGTGCGCCGGCCGCCGCGATCTTGGGCTCGGGCACCACCAGAAGCTCGCCGAAGAGGTGATTGAATCGCTGGGCGATGTCACGCGCCAGCTCGATATGTTGCTTCTGATCCTCTCCGACCGGAACCTCGTGGGCGTCATACAGCAGGATGTCACCCGCTTGCAGGATCGGATACGTCAACAGGGCGGTCAGCACGCTCTCCTGCGCCGCAGCCTTGGCCTTGTACTGCGTCATGCGCTCGAGCCAACCGAGTGGCGCCACACAGCTCAGCAGCCAAGAAGCCTCGGCGTGCGCGCGCACGTGGCTTTGCACGAAGAGCGTCGTTCGGGCGGGATCGATTCCGGCTGCCAGCAGCAAGGCGGCCGTGGCCCGGGTGTTGGCCCGCAGGGCGTCGGGATCCTGCGGCACGGTGATCGCGTGCAGGTCGACCACGCAGATGAAGTTCTCCTTCGCATCCTGTCCCTCGACCCAGCGCTTGATCGCACCCAGGTAGTTGCCGAGGGTCAGTGTGCCGGAAGGCTGGATGCCAGAGAAAACCCGTCGTTTAGCGCTCATGATCGCGTGCTCCTCTCGCCTCGTTTCGAGGGCGACGATGGCGCGAGACGGTATCACGCCGCGAGCGCCATTCCAGCACGCGCAAGCGTATCCCGTGCTGGTAAGAACCCGAGTCGCACGTCCGCGGCGTCGCGGTGCGGCACCACCGGATTCCTTGCGACAACGCCCGTCCCGACTTGGAATCTCGCAACGATGCTCAGGCTCGTTCCGGGCCCGGCGGGCAGTCAGGACACGGTAGAGCTTTGCCGCACCGTGTGATTGCTTCTTGCCGCGCGGACGGTTGGGGTCAGCCCGCGAGAGCCGGTGGCAGGATCTCGACCACGCGGGCGAGATCTTCGCCGTCGGGGGTCTCGAGCACGTTGCTGCGGCCCCAGAGGTTCTCGCCGATCGTGATGCCGGGGCCCAGGGCACGGGCAACGTCGGTGTCGGCGCAGAGTGAGAGAAACGCCCGTGGCTGGCTGAGATAGGAGACGTCGTGGGCGGCCAGGAGCGAGCCGAGGGGCCGCTGGCCGACGATGATGTCGCGCCGCGCGGCTGCCGGGAAGCGTTCGAGATGAATCACGATGGCCCCGAATTCGGCCGCACGTCCGCTGCGCTCACCGATCAGCACCACCTGCCGAACGAGCTCGTCCCCTTGGCGTTGGCGAGCCAGAACCCGCAGCTTCAGCGGCTCCTCCATCCAGGCCTCGAGGGTCGAGGTCATGTCGCGATCATGGTCGAGCAGGGCGCGTGCGTTGGCCGGCATTTCCGCGGCATCCACCGCCCGAACCGCCAAGCGATCCACTGCGGCGGGTGGCAAGAAACGGGTGAGGGGGCCGATGTCGGCTGAGCGTCTCGCGAGCACGTACACGCAACCTACTACGGACGCATACGGTAGATGTTGTGGGCCGCGCTGTTCCTTACCGAAGCGTTACCAAACGCCGCACCGTGGGCGAAGAGAGCGCGGGTCTCGATCGGAGACGGCCGGAACGCGGCTGAGTGAGTTGTGTTCGCGGAGGCCGCTCGCAGATGGTGTCGACCTTCATCCAAAACCGCTGCTTTCAGGGCGCGTGCCGAGATCGGTGTGAATCGCCCGACGCTGGTGTTCTGAGGCGGTCGCTACTCAGAAGCTTGGGCGCGCCAGCCCGTGCGCACGGAGCGGCCATTCTCGCCGTAGAGGTTGCGCACCCAGGCTGCGTCCTCTTCCGAAAGCGCCTCACCGGTGCTGGCAGCAGCAACGACCTGGCTGGGGCGATGCTGGCCGAGCAAAACCGAGCCAGTCGGCGAGTTGGCGAGCAAGGCGCCGATCAGGCCGTGCAGAACCGGTTCAGCGCGGCCCGCAAAGCGCTCCGCGAGCTGGGCCCGGCAGACGCTCAGCCGCTGCAGCAAGGCTACATCCCGGAAGTCGGGAATGTCATTGCGATGATCCCCCGCGCCAAAGGTCACGGGGCCCTCGAACAGGCCGAGCAGCAGGC
>CALFAM010000225.1 GCA_937948815.1 uncultured bacterium | reverse complement strand
GTCTTGCCGTGGGTGCCGGCGATGGCAATGCCGTATTTGAGGCGCATCAGCTCGCCGAGCATCTCGGCGCGCCGAATGACGGTGATTCCGCGGGCCCGCGCGGCCTGGATCTCTGGGTTGTCATCGGCCACGGCGGACGACTTGACGACCAGGTCGACCCCTTCGAGGTGGTCGTCATGCCCTTGATAAACCACGACGCCCAGGCTTTCGAGCCGTGTGATCGCCGCGCCACGTGCCAGGTCGCTGCCGGTGACCCGAAGGTCATAGCCGGCGAGGACTTCGGCAATGCCGCTCATGCCGGCGCCACCGATGCCGACGAAGTGGACGTGGGAAAGCCCAGCAAAGGAGTCGAACATCAGGGTGTTCCTCCCCGCTTGCGGCCGTGGCCGCAATCTTGCTTCAAGGCCTCGACGCGGTCGGCGATGGTGGCCGCCGCATCGTGGCGGGCCAGGCTTCGCGCTGCCCGCGCCATCGTCTCGAGCCCGTCCGTCTCGGCTGCGGTCAATGCGGCAAGCTCCGCGGCAAGCGCGCCGGCGGTTGCCTGCTCGCCGGCGAGCATCTTGGCCGCGCCTGCCTGCTCGAGCGCCCGTGCGTTGTCGATCTGATGACCGCCAGCGAGCGACAGTGGCACCAGAATCGATGGCCGGCCGGCGGCACAAAGCTCGGCGAGGGTAATGGCGCCAGCACGCGAGATCACCACGTGACACTGCTCCATGGCCTGTGCCACATCGTCGACAAAGGGAACGATCTCGACCCGATGTCGTGGGTCCAGATCGGCGTCGGCATAGGCGGCGCGTGCCTCGTCGAGCCGTTTCGGACCGCTCTGGTGGACGACTGTGATTCCGGCTTCGGCTCCGAGCTGCTCGAGGGCAGCGGGCACCAGGAGATTGAGCTGCTGGGCGCCCTGGCTGCCACCCAGCACCAGCACGCGGATGGGCGACCTCGCGGGCAGCGGTCCGATCGCATGGAAGGCCGCGCGCACCGGGATGCCGGTCGTGGTGGTGCGACAACGGAGCGCGGAGGCCGTGGCTGGATAGGCGATTGCGGCTTCGGTCGCCAGCCGTGATAGCGCGCGGTTGGCGAGACCCGCTTGCGCATTGGGCTCGACCAGCAGGACTGGTCGGCCTGCAAGGCGCGCTCCGACCACGGCAGGAACCGCGACGTAGCCTCCCGTGCCGACGACGATGTCGACATTCTGCTGACGCACCAGACTGCGTGCCGTGACCGAGGAGCGGAGCAGGGTGCCCAGGGCCGCGACCTTGCCGAGCACGCCGCGCCCGACCACCGGCCGCGCCGGGAGGGCGTGGAACGGCACACCGCGCGCCGGCACGAGACGGGCCTCGGGGCCATGGCTGCTGCCGGCGTAGCTCACCTGCCACCCCCGCTGGCGCAGCGCTTCGGCAACCGCGAGCGCCGGAAAGACATGACCACCCGAGCCACCGCCAGAGAGCAGCACGTGGCGCGTCCCGCGCCCCGCGTCCGGAGATGCGCCGCCGGTCGCGTCCTTGCCGGGCGTGGCATGGCCGACCGGAGCGGTCTCGGAAGCAGAACCCGAAATCGGCTCGATGTCATGGGCAGTGTGCATCTCGAAAGCATCACGCGTGTTGGGAAACGTTGAGGATGACGCCGCAGGCAGCCATCGTCGTGACCAGGGCAGAGCCACCGTGTGACACGAGTGGCAGCGGTACGCCGGTGGTTGGAAGCAATCCGAGAACCACGCTCAGGTGAACCAGGGCTTGCACCACGATCAAGCTGGTGAAGCCCCAGGCCAGGTAGCGACCGAAATCGTCGGGAGCGTGCAGGCCGGCCAGCACGCCACGCCACAGCACCACGCCGAAGAGCATCACAATCAAGGTGGCGCCAATGAAGCCGAGCTCTTCGGAAATGATCGCGAAGATGAAATCGGCATGCGGCGACGGCAAGTAGTGGAGCTTCTGCAGGCTGTTGCCGGGACCAAGGCCGGTCAACCCTCCCGAGCCGACAGCGATCAAGGACTGGAGCACCTGGTAGCCATCGCCGTGTGGGTCCGCTTCCGGATTGAGGAACGCCAGCAGCCGGCGCAGGCGATACGGGGCCACCAGCGCGCCACCGATCAGTAGCGGTGCCACGGCCATCGAGCTGACGGCCATCAGCTTGAGCGACAGGCCTGCGAGGAACGTGATCGCGACCGCCGGGACCAACAAGAGAACCGTCGAGCCGAGGTCGCCGCCGAGGAAGACCAACACCGCCATCAGAGCGGTCACCACCGTGCACGGCAGGAGCGCCGCTCGGGTATTGAGTCGGTCGCGCTTGCGCCCGACCTGGTCGGCGAGGAACAGCACCACCACCAACTTGGCCAGCTCCGAAGGCTGGAACGACAGGCCGCCGATGAAGAACCACCGGTGCGTGTTGTTGAGGCTGGGTGTGAACAACACCGAGGCGAGGAGGATCATGACCAGCACCAGCGAGCCATAGACCACGAGCGGTTTGGCGAGCATGCGGTAGTCGACGTACATGGCGACGAGCATGGCGACAATGCCCACGCCGGCAGCCAGGCTCTGGCGCAAGAAGAGTGCGTTGATCCCAGTGTCGCCGCCGGCGAACACCATGCTTGCCGAATAGACCATTACCAGCCCGAGGCCGACCAGCAGCAACACGGTCGCGAAGAGCACGCGATCGAAGGAGAGCTTACGCGCCATGCGTCGCCTCCTGCTCACCTGCTGCGCGCTGGAATGCGCGGCCGCGATCGGCAAAACCCTTGAACTGGTCGAAGCTGGCGCAGGCAGGCGACAGCACAATGGCCTCGCCGGTGCGTGCCTGCTGCCGCGCCGCGCGGACCGCGCGCTCGAGCGTCCCCGCGTGCTCGACGCGGATCGGTGTCTGGTTGGCGTCAAAGGCCGCCGCCAAGGCGTCCGCTGCCTCGCCGATCAGATAGACCCGCCGCGCCTTCTTGGCAACCGGCGCGCACAGGGCGGCAAAGTCCGCACCCTTGGCCTGGCCTCCCAGAATCAGGTGCACGGTTTGATCGTCGAAGCCCTCGAGGGACGCGATGGTGGCGCCGACGTTGGTGCCTTTGGAGTCGTCGAAGAAGCGCACGCCGCCGTGCTCGGCGACCAGCTCGAGACGGTGCGGAAGCCCACGGAAGCCGCGCAGGCCCCGGACGATCGCATCGGTGGGAATGGTCAAGCTGCGCGCCAGCAGCGCGGCGGCCATTGCATTCTCCAGGTTGTGGGTGCCGGGCATCGTGACGTCGGTGACCGCGAAGAGCATTGCGGGCGACTGACCCGGGGCCACTTCGAGCACCCGCTCACCGTCCACGAAGCAGCCGTCCGCGACGGGTCCACGGCGTGAGAACAGGCGCCTGCGGCCAGGTACTTCGACGCCCGAGATGTGCGGGTCGTCGGCATTGAGCACGGCGATGTCGCCGGGTGTCTGGCGCGCGAAGATTCGAGTCTTGGCTGCAAGGTAGGCCGCGAGATCGCCGTGACGGTCAATGTGATCGGGCGATAGGTTGAGCAGGGCTGCCGCGCGCGGCCGGAACGTGTCCACCGTTTCGAGCTGGAAGCTCGACAGCTCGACCACGAACGCATGCCGACGGGTAGCAGCCTCTGCGCCGCACTCCGCGGCCGGTACCTCGCCAGCGAACGGAGGGCCGAAGTTGCCGCACACTGAGGTCGGCCAGCCAGCCGCTTCGAGCAGCGCGCCAGTCAGAGCCGTGGTCGTGGACTTGCCGTTCGAGCCAGTGATCGCGATCACGGCATGAGGGCCGCGCGGGTCGCCTTCGGCTCTGTTGCCGGCTGCCGATCCGCTTGGTGAGATGCGATCCGTCTGGAGCTGGGCGAAGGCAAGCTCCACCTCTCCGATGATCGGCAGCGACCGCTCGCGCGCCGCGCGCAGCAATGGTCGGTCCGTCGGCACGCCCGGTGAAACCACGACGCCGTCGATCGTGTCCGCGATCCGGTCGATGGCAGCCCCATCCTCGGGAGCGTCCTCGAGCCGTAGCGTTACGCCGGGATCATCCTCGAGCCGCGCGAGCAGCGCCGCGTCGAGTGCGCTGGCGGGCCGGTCGTCCCAAGCGATGACCTCCACCTCGTGCCGGCGCAGGAGGGTGAGCGCGGCCTGGCCGGAGGCGCCGAGGCCGTACACCGCGACGCGTCGCCAGGCGCCGGTGGTGGCTTCGGCTTTCATCGTCCAGGGTGCTGCGATCGTCATCATGGCGCTACCGCAGCTTGAGGGTCGACAGGCTGATCAGGGCGAAGATCAGGGCGATGATCCAAAAGCGCACAATGATCTTGGTCTCGGACCAGCCGACCAGCTCGAAGTGATGGTGAAGAGGCGCCATGCGAAAGACTCGCTTGCCGCGCAGCTTGAACGAACCGACTTGGATGACCACGGACAGCAGCTCGGCGACGAACAGACCGCCGGCAATGACCAAGACGAGCTCGTGCTTGGCCAGCACTGCCACGATGCCGATGGCGCCGCCCAATGCCAGCGAGCCGACATCGCCCATGAAGACTTCGGCTGGATGGCAGTTGAACCACAAGAAGCCGATGGCGGCGCCGACCAGCGCGCCGCAGAAGATCGTGACCTCGCCGATGCCGTGGACCGGCGGAACCTGCAAGTAGGTCGCCATCACGCGGTTGCCGGCGACGTAGGTGAAGACCGCGTAGGTGGCGGCCACGATCAAGGTGGCGCCGATGGCGAGGCCGTCCAGCCCATCGGTCAGGTTGACCGCGTTGGACGATCCGGCAAGCACGACGAGCACGAACGGCAGGTACAGCCAGCCGAGGGGCAGTACCAGATCCTTGGCGAACGGGAAGACCACGTTGGGCTCGAAGCGATAGGGCATCGGCAGCGAGAGCAGAACCCAACCCGCGGCGATCGCGACCACCGACTGGCCGAAGAACTTCTGCCGCGCCGTCAGGCCAAGATTGCGTCGATTGCGCACCTTCAGGTAATCGTCCAAAAAGCCGACGACGCCGAAGGAAACGGTGACGCCGACCGCCAGCCAGACCAACGGGTTGCGCAGATCGGCCCACAGCAAGGTGGCCACCACCAGGCTGAAGAGAATCAGAATGCCGCCCATGGTCGGTGTTCCGGCCTTCACCTGATGATGCTCAGGGCCGACGTCACGGATGTTCTGGCCTACCGAGAGACGGCGTAGCGTCCGGATGAACCATGGGCCGAGCACCAGCGACAGAAGAAGCGCCGTGACCACCGCGGCACCGCTCCGGAACGTGATGTAGCGGAAGACGTTGAACGCGCCGAACTGGTCCGCCAGCGGATAGAGAAGGTGAAAGATCAAGCGTCCTCCTCCTTCTCCAGGGACTGTTTCTCACCGTGCTCACGTAGGGACTGAACGACTTGCTCGAGGGCGATGCCCCGTGATCCCTTGACCAGCACGACGTCGCCATCCCCTGGAGCGTCATCCGTGCTCGCCTCTTTGACCCATGCGGCGGCGGCGGCGGCGTCCGGGAACCAGCGCGTGTTGGTGGTCGTGGTCTGTACGGCACCGTGCTGAGTCGTGTTGGCCTCCACAGCATGGGCCTTCACGGCCTGAACCAGCGCCTCAGATTGGGGGCCGACGCCGACAACCAGGTCGAAACCCAGGCGGGCCACGGTCGTTCCAACCTGGGCATGGAGGGCGGGCCCGTCCGGCCCGAGCTCCAGCATGTCGCCGAGAATGGCCACGTGGCGTCGACTGCCGAGCGTCGCTGCGCTTTCGAGGGCGCGCTCGACGGCGTCGGGATTGGCGTTGTACGTGTCGTCGACCAAGACCACGCCATTCGGCAAGGCCTCGACTCCGCCACGCATCGCGCTCGGTGTCGCCTGGCTCGCCGCTTCGGCAATGGCCGCCAGTGGCACGCCCAGAGCGTGGGCACAGGCCGCCGCGGCCAGGCAGTTCTCGGCGTTGTAGAGGCCGTGGATCGGCAGCGTGACCTCGACCGATTCATGCCGTCCGTCGGGATCGGCGATCAGGGTGAAGGTGCTGCCGATCGCGCCATCCGTTCGAGGTTGGACCGGTCCGAGGGCGAGATCGAGGCCCACATCGCGAGGCTGGGGCGCTGGCTCGGCGAGGCGGCCGAAGCGCACCAGGCGACCAGGATGGCGCGATGCGACCCTCATGACCCGAGGATCATCGGCATTGGCGACCACCACGCCGTCCGCCGGCACACCGGCCAGAAGCTCGCCCTTGGCTTCGGCAATGCCGTCGAGATCGGGGAAGTTTTCCAGATGCGCGGCGCGAACGTTCGTCAAGACGGCTACGTCCGGGCTGCCGAGCAGGCTGATGGCACGCAGCTCGCCCGGTGTCGACATGCCCATCTCCGCAACCATCCACGCGCAGTCGTCTTCGACGCCGAGCAGGGAGACCGGAAAGCCGTAGAGATTGTTCAGGTTGCCGGGGCTCTTGGCGGTTCGCCAGGTGGTCGCCAGCATGCCGGCAAGCAGCTCTTTGGTGGTGGTCTTGCCCACCGAGCCGGTGATCGCTACCAGGTTGCGCGGCACCGACTTGCGGACGTGGCGCGTCAGATCGTGCAGGGCCCGGAAGGTGTCTTCGACGCGCAGCCACGCGCCGGCCGCAGGCTGCTCTTCGAGGTCGCGGTGCACGACCACGCCCGCTGCACCGCGGGCCCAGGCGTCGGCAATGAAGCGGTGGCCATCGGTTCGTTCGCCGTCGAGCGCGAAGAAGAGGTTCCCGGTCTTCGTGCGTCGCGAATCGATCGCCGCCCCGGCAAACGAGCGGGTCGGGTCGCCGGCCGACAGGGTGGCGGACATTGCGCGTGCGGCCTCGCCGAGTGTGCGCTCAACCATGCGCCACCTCCGGCCCGGTGTTTGCTCGCGGGGTCGCCTCCGGGCTCGTTGCGGGATGCAGCAGTGCGCGTGCCACGCATTCGTGGTCGGAGAAGGGAATGTGCCGTTCGCCGATCACTTGAACCTGCTCGTGACCCTTGCCGGCGATCAGCACCGCCCACTGGCCGGACTCGTCTCGGGCGTGCTCGATGGCAGCTCGGATCGCAGCCTCGCGGTCCGGCTCGATGCGGTACGTGCAGCCGCCTGGCGCCCGCAGCCCTTCCTCGACCGCGGCCAGAATCGCTCCAGGATCCTCGGTGCGCGGGTTGTCCGACGTGGCGATTGCGAGGTCTGCTGCCCGGCCTACGACCTGGCCCATGGGTACGCGCTTGCCTTGGTCCTTCTCGCCACCACAGCCAAAGACGATGGCGATCCGGCGGTCCGAGCCCCAGAGCTCCCGGAGGCTCGCCAGGGCGGCTTCGAGGGCGCCGGGGGTGTGGGCGAAGTCGATCAGAATCGGGAAGCCTTGAGCATGGTCGATCGGCTCGAGCCGGCCGGCCACCGGGCGCTGGCCTGCGAGCGCCTCGACCATCGCCTGCGGGTCGATGCCGAGGGCTTCACCCGTCGCGACCGCGGCCACGGTATTGGCCAGGTTGAAGCGGCCGAGAAGCCCGGTCTCGATCTCCAGGTCACCGCGCGGCGTGCCGAGCAGGGCGCGGGTGCCGTCCAGTCGCAGGTCGGCTTCGCGAACGTAGACATCGGCTCCTGCTGGGTCGTCGGTGCCGAAGGTCAGTACGTCACCCAGGGACGTGGCGAGCCGACGGCCGAAGGCGTCATCGACATTCACCACCGCCCGGGCGCCTGCCTTGCGCTGATCGAACAGGCGGCGTTTGACCGCGAAATAGCTCTCGAGGTCACCGTGGTAGTCCAGGTGATCGCGGGTGAGATTGGTGAATACCGCGACGTCGAACGACGCACCGGCGACCCGGCCCTGGTCGAGCGCATGGGACGACACTTCCATCACCGCGGCCTTGGCGCCGTCGGCCCGCATGGTCGCGAGCACGCGAAACAGGTCCGAGGCTTCGGGGGTCGTGCGTCCGAGCGCATCGAGCTCGGGGAACGCGCGGGTACCAAAGCCGTTACCGAGGGTACCGAGACGGCCCGTGGGTCGGCCTGCCGCATCGAGAATCGCCGAGACCAGCGCGACGACTGTCGACTTGCCGTTCGTGCCCGTCACCCCGACCATGGTGAGGGCGCGATCAGGGTGACCGTAGAGGCGCGCGGCGAGCGGGCCGAGCAGCAGCCTCGGCTCTTCGGCCGTGACCCACGGTACGGCGATCGGCTCGGGCGGATGGCCAGGGCCCAGAACGGCGACCGCACCCTGGGCGACTGCCTGGGGTGCGAAGTGCCTGCCATCGTGATTGGCGCCGATGATCGCGACGTAGAGATCTCCGTCACCGATCCGACGGTAGTCATGACTGATGCCGCGGACGTCAGGATTTTTATCTGGGGCGTCGTTCTGTGCCGAGGTAGGCAACGACGCGACCAGCTCGGTCAGGCGCATTACGGACCCTCCCGAGAGACCGCCGTGGGCCGGCGGGGTCCGAACCACAGCTCGAGCGTCGGGCCGGCCAGGTCGAGCGGCGTTCCGGCGTCGGGGACCTGGCGCTCGACGTAGCCGCTGCCGTAGAGCCTCAGATCGAGACCCATACCGGTCGCGGCGCGCACGGCGTCACGCTTGTTGAGGGCCGCGAGATCGGGCACGGTGCCCGGAGGCGTTGGCCGCGGCTCGGATCTTGGCTCCCAGGCGACCTGCGCTCGTTGGAGGCTGGCGAGCGCAGGCGCGATCGACTCCGCGTCATCGTAGTGAGCCGTGTCGATCTGCTGTCCAGGCCAAACTTCGGGTCGCTCGCGATTCGGGGTCACGCCGCGGTAAAGCAGTGCGGCACGGGCGATTTCGGCGAAAGCCGGCGCGGCGGCCTGGCTGCCGTGGTAGAGCGGCCAGGGTTCGTCGACCACCACGGCGATCACCAGCTCCGGATCGTCGATCGGCACCATCCCAACGAAGCTGGCGACGAACTGACTCGCGGCGTAGCCGCCGCGAATCGCTTTCTGGGCGGTTCCGGTCTTGCCGCCGACTCGGTAGCCGGCAACCTGCGCCGGCGTGGCGGTACCGTCGACCACCACGCTCTCGAGCGCGTCGCGGAGCTTGAAGACGGTTTCGTCGCGCAACACGCGAATGCCGCGGGGGACCTTGACGGACACGCCGTCGGTTGCGGCGACGACGTGCGGTCGGACGGTGAAGCCACCGTTGGCCACGACGGCGAAGACGACCGCCATCTGCAATGTGGTCGTCGACAGGCCCTGGCCGAACGACATGTAGGCCGGGGTCAGGGCGCGCCACTGATCGATCGGACGCAGCAAGCCGGCGTTCTCACCCGGAAGATCGACCCCGGTCGGTCGCCCGATGCCGAAGGCACGCATGGCGCCGTAGAAGGCCTCGGGGCCCGCTGCCTGACCGAGCTTCATGGCGCCGACGTTCGACGAATTGGCCAGGACCTCGCGGCTGGTCAGCATGCCGAATGGCTTGTGATCACGAATCGGTACGCCCTGGAGACGCAGCACGCCCATCTCGCAATCCCACACCTGGTCGAGGCTGGTGACGCCTCGCTCGAGCGCGGCAGCGAGGGTGATCAGCTTGAAGGTGGAGCCGGGCTCGAAGGCATCGGCGATCACCGGATTGCGCCACTGCTTCTCGGGATAGTCCTGGAAGCGGTTGGGGTCGAAGGTCGGTACCCCGGCCATGGCGATCACCGCACCGGTGTGCGGGTCGAGCACCACACCCGTCGCTCGCTTGGCGTCCGTGTGCTCCACGGCCTTGGCGAGCTCGCTTTCGAGCGCGTGTTGGATGGCGACGTCCAGCGTCAGCGTGAGGTCGGAGCCGGAATGGGCAGCGGTGAAGCCAAGGCGTGGATGCTGCACCCGGCCGGCACGGCCGTCGCTGACCACCACCCGGCGCCCGGGCCGGCTGCGGATGACCTTGTCGTACATGGCCTCGATGCCACTCAGGCCGACGTCGTCAATACCGACGAAACCGAGAACCTGAGCCCCGAGGCTGCGCAGCGGATAGTAGCGTCGGCTCTCGGCGACACGGTGGATGCCGGGCAGCTTGGCGGCCATGACGGCGGCGGCTTTCGGAGGATCCGCCTTGCGTGCCACCCAGGTGAAGCGTCGCTTCGAGGCCAAGCGCTCGGCAAGATCGGCGCGCGCCTTCTTCGAAAGCTCGAGAATGTCGGCGAGTGCTTCGGCCACTTCCTCGGGGTCGCCTTCCTTGGCACGTAGCTCGCGTGGATCTGCGTAGATCGAGTCGACCTCGAGCGAGACCGCGAGCTCACGGCCACGGGCGTCACGGATGGTGCCGCGCGGTGCGGACAGCTCGACGACCGCCTGCTGCTGATCCACCGCCCGCTCGGCATAGCGGTCGTGATCGAGGACCTGCAGCCCATACAGCCTCACGGTCAGCGCGAGGAGCCAGGCACCGACGATCGTGCACGCGAACGCCAGTCGTGGATGGCGCGTGGTCACGGCACCAGCTCCTCGTAGAACAAGGTTTCATCGAGCGAAGGCGGTCGCATACCCAGCTCTTCGCGAGCACGCTCGCCAATCCGCGCTGGGTGAGCGCGGTGGGCAGCCTCCAGGCGTAGGGCGCGCTCGCGTTCCTCGAGGGTGTTGATCTGCTTCTCGAGGATGCCGATCCGGTAGCCCACCCGCAGGGTCTCGACGTGGATCCAGGTATAGGCGAGCAAGCCCCCTCCGAGCACAACGACGACGCCGAGCATTGCCAGCAACTCACGCTTGAGGCGCTGGTCTCGGACGCGTTCGAGGTACGCGTTTTCGACGGGTCGTCGATAGATATGGGGGCTGCGCACGAGAAGCTGCTCCTAGAGGCGACGCCCGGCGCGCAAACGTGCAGAGCGCGATCTGGGGTTGCGGGCAACTTCGTCCGCGCTCGGGCGAACGGGCTTCTTGGTCAGCACTTCGATGACGCGGGTCTCGGCGTGCGGCCGGCCCGTGACCAGATCGATTTCGCCAGTGGCGAGGTCGCGGAGGCCGTTCTTGACCGCGCGATCCTCGAGGCTGTGGTAGGAGATCACCGCCAAGCGCCCATCGCGCTCGAGAAGGTCTGCGGCCTGACTCATCAGCTCGCCAACCTCGTCGAGCTCACGGTTGACTGCGATGCGCAAAGCCTGGAAGACCTGGGTCGCCGGATGACGACGCCGCGGGCCACGCTCGCCCGGTTTCGCGCGTGCGACCAGGCTTGCGAGCTGCGCCGTCGTCTCGATCGGCTCGGTGCGTCGAGCTTCGGCAATGGCGCGCGCGACTCTCCGCGCGTGACGCTCTTCTCCGTACTCCCTGAAAATTTTGGCCAATTCGTCCTCCGGTTCACGATTGACGATCATTGCTGCAGTCTCGGTCCGACTCTCGTCCACTTCGTTCCCCACCCCACGACCCATGCGCATGTCGAGAGGCCCGTCGTGCCCGAAAGCGAACCCACGGTCTGCCACGTCGAGCTGCATCGAAGAGACTCCGAAGTCGGCGAGCCAGCCACTGACTCGATCGACGCCCATTCCCCGAAGCAGCTCTCCCAGGGCGCCAAACCGCCCCCGTACCAATCTCACCCGCTCGCCGAAGGGCTCCAGACGCTCGTGGGCGAGCGCGAGGGCCTGCGGATCACGGTCGATGCCGATGAGCTGCACACGGGGCGAGGCTTCGAGCAACGCTTCCGCGTGACCGCCGAGCCCAACCGTGGCATCGACGAACACGCCTCCGCGTTCCGGTGCCAGAAGCTCGAGGACGCGATCGAGGAGGACAGGGATGTGGCCTTGCGGCCCACCCTCGGATCCGGCTGGGGTATCACACGCCGAAGCGGGCGAGTGCCTCGAAGTCCTCATCGGTAAACGGCTCCTCGGCGAGGCGGTTGTCGAAGCGCTCGTGATTCCAGATCTCGAAGTGATCCAAGCGACCGCTGACCACCACCTCACCGGTCACCTGAGCTCGTTCGCGCAGAATCTGCGGCATCAAGACCCGCCCTTGGCTATCGAGCTGTAGCTGTTGACCGAAGTAGTTGACCCGCTCCAGGAAGCGGCGCTTCACCCGCTCGGTCGACGGCATGGCCGCCAGCCGAGCTTCGACGCCTTCCCAGACCGTGAGCGGATAGAGCAACGCCGAGCCCCCGTCAATCGAGGTCACGAAGACATCGAGGCCATAGCGATCGTCAAGCAGACGCCGAAACTCTGTCGGCAACTTGAGGCGACCTTTGACATCGATCTTTGCTGCTGCACTTCCGCGAAACATGGTCCCAAACCACAACCGCCCACCAAGGGGGATATTCGAAGGAGCCTATCTGATTTGGGCCACTTTTGTCCATTCGAGACCATCTTGATCCCTTTTGCTCCACCTCGTGATTTACAGGCTCAACGACGCTTCACGGGTCTCGAACAGAAATGTTTTTCGCTGACTACATGATCTTGTCCCCATACGAGCAAAGGCCCCCAAGATAGGGGGCCTTTGGCAGTAACGGGGCGTAAAAGACTCGCGGTTGATGCTACTCCACTTCGCCTACTTCGATCTCTGGCTCGGGAAGCTCTGGGGCGGTGAGCAGGTCGAGGGCGTCGACCTCGTTCTCCACAGTTCCGGCGAGTGCCCGGAAGCCGAGGGCTTCGGCGGGGAGGTCTTCGCGGACGAAGGCTTGGGTTTCGAGCTCGGCCATGTAGCTCCTCAGCTCACGCCCAAATGACTGGTTCTGGAGCCGGCTGCGGACCTCGTCCTGGACTTCGGCGAACGGCCGCTTGCCGCCGGGCTCGTTCTCGAAGACATGAAGCAAGTGCAGGCCGCCGCGTGCTTCGGTCGGTTCGGAGTAGCCGCCAACCGGGGCCGCGAAGGCCGCGGCACGCAGCTCTTCTCCGAGCTCTTCCCGCTGGAGCCAGCCGAGATCGAGCACTTCGGAAACCAGGCCTTGGTCTCGGAAGGAGGCCGAGGCTTCGGTCAGCGAGGTGCCATCCGCCGTGGCGGCGAGGATCTCTTCGGCCACTCCGCGCAGCTGGCTGTCGTCGAGTCCGCTCGATGACAGTACGATCACTTCTTCGATCCGACGCCGCTCGGGTACCTCGAATCGGTCTGCATTCTCGCGGTAGTAAGCCCGAAGCGCGTCTTCGGAAAGATCGATGCGGTCTTGGATCTCCCGGCTGACGATCTCGCGCATGGTGATCTCGCGCCGGTAGTCCTTGCGCAGCCGCTCGATCGACATGCCGTACGCTGCCAAGGCCTCGCGGAAGGCGTCTTCCGACGCGAGGCCTTGCTCTTCGCGGACCTGCATGATCGCTCTGTCGATTTGCTCGTCGGTGACGATGATGCTCATCTGCTTGGCGCGCGAAAGCAGCAGCATCTCGTCGAACGACGTCTTCACCAGCTGCTTGCCGAGCGCGGAAAGCTGCTCCTGGCGGACATCGGCCGTCAGGTTGGGATTGGCGAGGATGCGGTTGACTTCCTCGGCCTTGCGCTGTTCGTAGTCGTGCAGCGTCAGGATCTGGTCGTTGACGCGCAGGATCAGGCGGTTGATCTCGACGGCTTCCTGGCCGCGCGCGGGCAGGGCCCAGAACAGCACGCCAGCCGCGATCAGGACGAGCAGGGCAAAGGCGATGATGGGCGCCGGTGTGCGTGCACTGTCGAGTGGCTCGGTCGAGATTCCGGCAGGCGGCGAGGAGACGGGCATGGGCGTTCGATCTGGAGTCGGGGTCCTATCCATTGGCGGCATAGCTTCCTTGGTAGTCGAACGGCAGGTTGGCGGCGAAGACGCGTACAGTGTATCGCGCTCGCGCTTCCTGGATCAGCTCGGCCTCGAGCTCGATCAGTCGTCCGCGGAGCAGGTTGTCACGGATCTCTTCTGCAACAGAGTCCAGGGGGCGGGTCTCTGCGGGGCGGCGCGCTTGCACCCAGAAGAGGTAGAAGCCGAAGTCGGTCTCGAGCACGTCGCTGATCTCGCCTGGTGCCAAGGCGAAGATCGCTTCGGCGAGCGAGGGCGGTAGGTCGTCGTAGGTCAGAAAGCCCTGATCGCCGCAGAAGTTGGCGTCGGGGTCGCCTTCGAGCCGTCGAACGGTCGTCTGGAACGGCTCGCCGTCGGCGATGGCCCGGTGCGCTTCCTCCGCCAGGGCGCGGCGAGAGACGAGAATCTGCCAGACGTGCGCTTGCTCCGGCCGCGCGTACGTTTCGAGATTCTCGTTGTAGAAGGTTTCGATGGCCTCGGGAGCGATGTCCTCGCGGCCGAGGGCGCGTTCGAGCAAAAAGGTGATCGACGGTCGTTGGTCGTCGGCGTCGAGGGCGGATTCGTCGAAGCCGGCGCCGACCGCCATGCGAACCAGCAGCTCTTCGTCGACAAAGCGGTCGAAGAGGCGGCTCAGCACGGCCGGTGCGGGAACATCGCCCGATGAATCCGCCGTGCCGAGGTTGCGTTCCAGATAGCCTTCGAAACGCCGGTACGGCACCTCGTCGTCGCCCAGGCGAAGCGCCACGTCCGAGCCACCCTGAGGCGGATGCTGGCCGCAGGCGACGCCGAGTGCCCAAACTGCGAGCAGGCTGGCGACAGTGAGTCCGGGGGTGATCCGAATGGGGCTCTGTGCACGCATGGTGTTCGCTCAGGCGGCGAGCGCCTCCAACGTTTCACGGGCGGTCGTCACCAAGTCAGCGGCTGCGATGCCATCGAGGCTCAAGACACCGTCGGGTGAGAAGCGCGCCCCGGGGCGGTTGGAAACCAACTCGATCAGGCGGTCCGGAGCCAGCTTCGCGTCCTGCCGCAGACGCAGGTAGAGCGTGCCTTTGCGGGCGGCGATCGACTGCAGTCGCAGCTCCTCGGCCAAGCGTTTCAACAGCACGACCTGGATGAACCCATGGACCGCATCCGGTGGCGTTCCGAAGCGATCACGCAGCTCGGCGAGGATCTCGTCTTCGGTCGCGTCGCCGGTGACGATGCGGTGGTAGACCTCCATGCGCAGATTGGCGTCCTCGATATAGGACTGCGGGATCGCCATCGGCACCGGCAGATCCATGGTCACCGACGGCGCTTCGGGCACGGTTTCACCGCGCAGCTCGGCGACCGTTTCCTCGAGCATCCGCAAGTAGGTATCGATGCCGACCGCGCCGATGTGGCCGCTCTGCTCGGCGCCGAGCAGGTTTCCGGCGCCTCGAATCTCGAGATCGCGCCCGGCAACTCGGAAGCCGGCGCCGAGCTCGGTGAACTCCCGAATCGCTGACAGTCGCTTGCGGGCTTGCTCGGAGAGCACCCGGTCTTGGGGCACGAGCAGGTAGCAATAGGCAAGCTGATCGCTGCGTCCGACGCGGCCGCGAAGCTGGTAGAGCTGCGACAGGCCGAAGCGTTGGGCGTCGTGGACGATCATGGTGTTGACGTTGGGGATGTCGATGCCGTTTTCGATGATCGTGGTGGCGAGCAGGAGATCGTAGTCACCGGCCACAAATGCATGCATACGACGCGCCAACTCGTGCTCGTCCATCTGGCCGTGGCCGACCGTGATCCGCAGGTCAGGCATCAGCTCGCGCAGGTACGACGACATGCGCTCGATCGACTCGACTTCGTTGTAGACGTAGAAGATCTGGCCGCCGCGCTCCTTCTCGAAGCTCAGGGCCTCGCGGATCAGTTGGGCGTCGAAGGGCACGATTGCGGTTTCGACCGCCATGCGGTCACGTGGTGGCGTCTCGATCAGCGAAAGCTCGCGTACGCCGGCGAGTGAGAGTTGCAGCGTCCGTGGCACCGGCGTCGCGGACATGGCGAGCACGTGAACGTCCTTGCGCATGTGCTTGAGCCGCTCTTTGTGGGCGACACCGAACCGTTGCTCTTCATCGACGATCATCAGGCCGAGCTTGGGAATGCTGAAGCTCTTGCCGAGCAAACGATGGGTGCCGATCACGATGTCGAGCGTCCCATCGGCCAGACGCTGTCGGGTATCGCGGACTTCGGCCGGCGTGCAGAACCGCGACACCATCTCGACGCGGACTGGAAAGCCCTTGCAGCGCTTGCGAAAGGTCTCGAGGTGCTGGTCGGCCAAGATCGTCGTGGGTGCCAGGACCGCAACCTGGTAGCCATTGTCGACGGCCTTGAACGCCGCGCGGACCGCCACTTCGGTCTTGCCGAAGCCGACGTCGCCACACAGCAGCCGATCCATCGGGCGGGTGCTCTCGAGGTCGTGTTTGATGGCACCGATCGCTTCGAGCTGATCGGGCGTCTCGTCAAACGAGAAGGCAGCCTCGAACTGCTGCTGCAGCTCGCTGTCGGCGGCCATTGGCGGTGCCTCGGCCATTTGTCGCTCGGCGTAGAGCTTGAGCAGCTCCTCCGCCATGTCGCGCATGCCCTTCTTGATCCGCCGCTTGGTGCGTTTCCAGGAGGTGCCACCGAGGCGGTCCAGGCGTGGCGACACGCCTTCGATGCCGCTGTACTTCTGAATCTGGTCGAGCCGCGCGAGAGGCATCAACAGGCGCTGGCCCGTCGCGTAGACGATCTCCATGACCTCGGTCTCACCCGTCTCTTGCGGCCGTACGCCCGCCAGTGACGGCGGTAGCTCCGGTCCGCCCGAGCCACTCTCGCCCATGGCTCGAAGGCCGACGAACTGGCCGATGCCGTGGTCGACGTGCACCACGTAGTCGCCGACACGCAGGTCACGCAGGGACGATAGGAAGGGACCGTAGCGGTCTCGCGGTCGGCGGCGCTGAACGGTCAGCGGGCTGCGCCGCACGAGCTGGCGCTCCCCGAACACCGTGAGGCCGGCATCAGGAAGGCGGAAGCCCCGGCCGAGGTCGCCGGCAATCAACTCGATACCGCTGTGCCCTTCTGTGATCTCGAGGGTGTCCAGCATCTCGACGAGTCGGGCCCGGTGGTCGGGGGCGCCGACCAGCAGCACGCGCTCGTCGCGGCTGCGGGCGAGGGAGACCTCTCGGGCCAGGCGAGGGAGCTGATCGTGCAGCGGATCGGTGAGGGTGGCGCCGAAATCGACGGTCGATGTCCGATCGGCGAGGTCGTCGAGCGGCTCGCCGAGCCGTAGGGCGGCATGATCCAGATCGCTGAGGACATCGGCAAGTGGGTGCTCGAGGAGCTCGGGCGCGACCGCCAGGCGGCCATCGTCGCGACGCCCTTCGAACTCGGCGATGAGGAGCTGCCAGTGCTCGCGGGCCTCGGCGATCAGGGTCTCGCGGTCGAGGGTCACGACCAGGGGCTGGGCCTCTTCGGCGCCCTGCACCAGGCTGCACAGGCCGACGGTCTCTCTCGCGAGCAGCGGCAGGAGCTGCTGCCATCCGTCATAGCCACCTTTATTGCGCAGCTGCCCGAGCCGCTCGGCGACCTCCTGGGTGGTGTCAGGACCGCTCATCTCGGCCAGCAGCTCGGCCAAGATCTCCGCCTCTTCGGCGCCTTCGGGAAACAGGCCCAGCGGAAGAGCGCGCACGACATCGAGATGCTCGATCGAGCGCTGGGTTTCGGGCTCGAATCGCTGGATGCTTTCGACAGTGTCGCCAAAGAGATCGAGGCGCACCGGTCCCGGTTCACCCGGCGGGAAGAAGTCGAAGACACCGCCGCGAATCGCCATCTCGCCGACCTCGACGACCAGCTCGGTGCGCCGATAGCCGGCATTGATCAAAAAGGCGGCCAGCTCGGTTGGCGGATGCTCCTCACCAGGATGGATCGTTCGGGTCAGGGTGCGGAACAGGGAGCGGGTGGGCCAACGCCGAAACAGGCTGCGGGGCGTGCAGACGATCGTACTGACGGCGCCCCGCTTGCCGCCGCCCGCGATGCGATCCAGGGCCATGGATTCTTCGGCACGCACCACCAGAGAGACTTCGGTCTCTTGCAGCGGACCGAGCGGCGGTGCCGGCAGGTAGATCGCCGGACGGTCCGGCGCCATCAGGGTGACGGCCTCGAGCCAGGCATAGGCCTCAGCCTCGTTGGGAACGACGACGACCAGGGGGCGCGAGAGGGCGAGGCTCAGCAGATCGCCGATCCAGGCAGCTGCTGGCGTCGGGAGGCGCGATGCCGACATCCGCTCCCCAGAAGCCAGGCCGGACAGCAGCTGTGTGAATCGATCGCTACTCCGGAGATCTGCGGAGAGATCTACCCAAGGACCGGGATCAGAGTTCGTCATTTTCGTGGTGCGCTTGATTTCGGTTGGCCGTGCCGAACACGGCGCGATCGTCTCGCCGTGCTGAACGGCGCGATGGTGTCGAAGGCGTTTCGTCGGCCGCGGATGTTCGGATCTACCACCACTCACCCTCCGCCAGGCTCGACCGATGACGGGCGAGCCTCCGGTCCAGGGGTGACAGTCTCAGTGCCTTGGCTCCGTTGGCGGGTTCTGCCGCGTGTCGTCTTCGTTGGCTGGGAGCACGATCACCACGTCACCCGGACGAACCATGCCAAGTTGCTCGCGCGCCAGACGCTCGAGGGTCGCTGGATCCTCGTCCAGTCGTGCGACTCGGTCTTCGAGGTCTCGAATGTGCAGCCGGGCTTCGGCGATGCGTGCGACCAGTGCTTGTTCCTGGTTCTTGGCGGCTCGCAGATCACCAGCACTCTTGATGCCTGCCGTGGCGACCAGTCCGAGAACGAGCAGCACGAAGCCGGCGATCGCGAGACGTGCTGCACGCCCGCGCGGCCGATCGTCGTCGGCGCTCCACGCCTCGTTCTCGATGGTCATCGTTTGTGTGCCCGCTCGCATGCCAGATCCGGGATGCGCCTGCGCGAACGCAGAGCGCCCGACTCTGAAGTGCAACCTATCTGAAGCGTAACCTGGCAGTGTTGGAATCGAAGCAGTGTTGGATCCGAAATCCGGCAGGCCCGCCCTGCAGCCCCAGCAATGTCCCTATCTTACCCATTCGACAGGAGTTTCGCTCAAGCGCCTGGGGTTGGGTGGTGTGAAGACGATGCAGAAATGAGGCAAAGACGCCGCTTGACACGCTCGGGGCGCTGTGCGATCCTTCGCGTCCGCCGCCGGAGACGGCAGCGGCACTGACGCGGGGTGGAGCAGTCTGGTAGCTCGTTGGGCTC
>CALFAM010000224.1 GCA_937948815.1 uncultured bacterium | reverse complement strand
GCCTCCCGTGGGTTCGACGGATCCATCTGATAGCCCCGGCGGTCGCCGAACGAAGGTGTCGACTCCGCGGCCTCGCGGAACGGGCCGTAGAACGCGCTGGCGAACTTGGCGGCGTACGACAGGATGATCGTGCCGGTGTGGCCAGCCTCGTCGAGGGCGGTGCGGATCGCGCTCACCCGGCCGTCCATCATGTCGGACGGTGCCACGATGTCGGCTCCGGCTTCGGCCAAGGAAACCGACTGCTTGGCCAGGTTGGTGACGGTCTCGTCGTTCATCACCTGCTCACCGTCGAGCACGCCGCAGTGGCCATGATCGGTGTACTCGCAGAAGCACACGTCCGCGATCAACACCAGGTCGGGGAGGGCGGCTCGCAGCGCGCGCAGGGCCTGCTGCACGATGCCGTCGTCCGACCAGGCCGAGGAGCCCGTGGCGTCCTTGGCGGCTGGGATGCCGAACAGCAGCACGGAGCCGACGCCGTCGTCCGCGGCCTCCTGCGCCGCGCGCACCAAGCGGTCGACCGAGTGCTGGTAAACCCCGGGCATCGAGGACACCGGCTTGGCGACGTCGGTGCCCGAACAGGCGAAGAAGGGAAGCACGAAGTCTTGCGGCTGCAGCGCGGTCTCCCGGACCATCGCACGGAGCGCGGCGGTCCGGCGCGTACGGCGCATGCGGGTTCGCGGATAGCTCATGGTGGCGTTGTACCACATTGGCGAGGGCTGGATACAATGCCGATTCTCGGCCAGACAGCGACGCCACGGCGCCATCGCCGACGCACCACCACCGATCGACAGGCGCGAGGTGCCGCCTACGCCGGCCGCAACACCCGCGGGCCACAGACTCTGCCGGGATGCGGAATCTGCCGGATCGCAGCATTTGCCGGGACGTGCCATGGCTGAACCCTTTTGCCACACCGAGCCGACCACACCGAATGGTCGTGCCTTCGTCGCCGCCTGCAAGGCCGGTGATTCGGCAGCGGTCGATCGTCTGCTGCGCGCGGATGCGGCGCTGCGTGCCGAGATCGACGCACCGTGGTTCGCCTTCGACGCGCCAGCCGTGGTCGCGGCCGCGCAGCAGGGACAGGTCGACGTGATCGATGTGCTGCTCGTACACGGCGCCGACCTCGCGGTGCGCAGCCGCTGGTGGGCTGGCGGTTTCGGCGTGCTCGACCACGATGACGGCGCGACGGCCGAAACGCTGGTCGCCCGCGGCGCGACCGTCGATGCCCATGCCGCTGCACGCCATGGCTGGCTGAATCGATTGGACACCATCCTGATGACTGAGCCCTCGCAAGCGGATCGGCCTGGGGGTGATGGGCAGCGTCCCCTGCACGTGGCGGCCAGCCCGGCCATCGTCGACCGTTTGCTCGCCTGCGGCGCTTCGATCGACGCCCGCGACATCGATCACGAAGCCACACCGGCTCAGTATGCCGTGGACACGCGTCCCAGGGTCTGTCGTCACCTGATCGATCGTGGCGCCACGCCGGATATCTACCTGGCCTGCGCGCTTGGCGACGAAGCGCTGACGGATCGCGTGCTGGCCGCCGAGCCGGACGCGCTGGCTTCACGGTTGGGCGATTGCCGCCACACCCGCGAATCTGGAAAGGCCGGGGGGCACATCTATCGCTGGCAATTGCGTGGAGCCCAGCGGCCCCTGCAGGTTGCCCATGCATTCGGTCATCACGGGCTCTACGAAACGTTCTATCGCCAAGCTGCGCCGCGCGATCGTCTGTTGGCTTCGGCCTGGCATGGTGAAACGGCGCGTCTGACGAGGCTCGTGGCAGAGTATCCGACGTTGGTGTCGGCTCTCGAGGAAGCCGATGCTGTGCTGCTCGTGCGCGCAGCCTGGGAGGGGCGTGAGCAGGCGGTGTGCGCGATGTTGGAAGCCGGTTTCGATCCCCATCTGCAGGATCACGAAGGGCAGACCGCGCTCCACGCCGCTGGCTTTCACGGCTTCGTCAGCATCGTTCGTCACTTGCTCGAACGGGATCCGGCGCCACCACTCGAGCTCGTCAATCGCTATGGCGGCACCGTGCTCGGCTGCACGACGTATGGCGTTCGGCACAGTTGGCGAAACGACGGTGACCATGGCGCCACGGTCGAAGCGCTCTTGCGGGCTGGTGCGGACGCGTCGCAGGTGAACATGCCGACCGGCGATGGCGGCATCGATGCCGCCGTTCGGCAGTCTCGCAGCACCACGGCTGGGCGCTGATGGAAGCCCTGCTGCTGGCGGCGACGATCGGCCTGGCGGCCGGCGTGAGCCCAGGTCCACTGCTCACTCTGGTGGTCCAGGCGACCCTGGCGCGCGGCTTTCCGGCCGGCCTTCGGGTGGCATTGGCCCCCTTGCTGACGGACATTCCGGTGATTCTGATTGCGCTCCTCGCCCTCGATCAGGCGCCGGCGCACTGGCTTGCCGGGCTGTCGGTGATCGGCGGTGTCTTCGTGGTGGTGATGGGGGTGAGTACTTGGCGGGAGGAGCCCCCCGTGCTGGTGGCGACCGATGACGGCGGCGCGCCGGTTGCCGCGATCGTGCCGGCACGGAGCCGAGACCTGTGGCGCGGCGCGTTGGTGAACTTCCTCAGCCCGCATCCTTGGCTCACCTGGGCAACGGTCCTCGGTCCGCAACTGGTGGTGCTCTGGCGCCGAGACCGCGCGCTTGCTGGCGGATTCCTCGTGCTGTTCTACACCCTTTTGGTCGGGTGCAAGATCGTCATCGCCGGCTTGGTCGCGCGCGGTCGCAAGCACCTGAGGCCCCGGGGCTACCGGCTGGCCTTGCGCGCCTGCGCGCTGCTTTTGTTGGGATTCGGCACCCTGCTCGTGGCCCACGGACTGAACGGCTTTTAGCAGGCCAATGGAGCGCCTCAGGAGCCGAGACCGACCGCGCCCGCATAGGCCGGAAGCGCTGGCTGACCACCGAGGTGGCAGTACAGCACCCGGGACCCAGGGGTGATCTCTCCGTCGCGAATCAGGCCGATCAAGCCGGCCATCGATTTCCCCTCGTAGACCGGATCGGTCAGCATGCCTTCGGTCCGTGCGGCGAGATGGATCGCGTCGATCGTCTGTTGATCCGGGATTCCATAGGCAGGCCCCTCGTAGCCAGTGATCAGGCGAATCTCGTGGTCGCGGAAGGACCGTGTGACGCCGATCTTTCTAGCGGTATCGGTCGCGATTCGCGTCACCTGGGCGACGGTCCTTTCCGGCGTAGCCGATGCGTCGATCCCGATGACGCGGCGGTCCTGGCGATTCTCCAGCGCGAAGCCCGCCACCATGCCGGCGTGGCTGGATCCAGTCACCGTGCACACGATGATCGTGTCGAAGAAGGTCTCGAGCTGTGCTTCTTGCTCGGCGACTTCGGCCGCCCAGCGGGCGAACCCGAGGCCGCCCAAGGGGTGGTCCGAAGCGCCGGCGGGAATTGGATAGGGCGTGCCGCCGGCTGCCTCGACCGATTCGATTGCTCGCTTCCAGCTGTCTCGGACGCCGATGTCGAATCCCGCGGGATCGATCCGGATGTCGCCGCCCATGATGCGAGTCAGTTGAATGTTTCCCACCTTGTCGTAGCTCATGTCGGGCCAGTCGACCCACCCTTCCTGGACCGTGACCGCGGCCAGTCCGAGGTGACACGCCACACCGGTAACCTGACGGGTGTGATTGGACTGGATGCCACCGATCGACACCAGCGTGTCGCAGCCTTGCTCGAGGGCGTCGGCGACCAGGAACTCGAGCTTGCGGACTTTGTTGCCACCGAACGCGATGCCGGAGTTACAGTCTTCGCGCTTCGCCCAAATCTCGACCTGGCCGCCGAGGGCAGCGCTCAGGCGAGGCAAGGGGTGAACAGGCGAAGGGCCAAAGAGCAGCGGGGTCCGTGCGAAGTCGTCCAGGCTCATGGTGGTTCCTTTCGGAGTGTCCTTTTGGTGGTGAGGGCGTGGTGCTCACGGAATCCGTGTGGTAGCATTCACGCCGCATTGCGGCAAAGAATGCCGAGGTGAGTCAGACAATCGCGAACCTGTTCTTCCTTTCTATATTCCCATGAGCGAATCGAGCGCCGAACGAGAGCCGAGCCACGGACTGTTGACGCGGCAGCTGCTGGTCGTGACCGGCAAAGGCGGCGTGGGCAAGAGTGCGATGACCGCGGCCCTCGGCCACAGCCTGGCGGCGCGTGGGCGCCGCACCCTCGTGCTCGAGATCGATCCGCGTGAGAACCTGCACCAGCTGCTCGACGTGCCACCTTCTGGCGGCGCGATCGTGCCCGTGGGCGAGCGTCTCTTCTTGCAGAATCTCAAGCCCAAGGACGTGGTGGACTGGGTCGTCGCGGACCGCGTACCGATCGGCATGGTGGTGCGCCGGATCAAGCAGAGCGCGGTCTACGAGCGCTTCGCCGAAGGCGCTCCCGGTCTCAAGGAAGTGGCGATTCTCGGCCACTGCCTGCGCGCGGTGCGCGGCGAGATCGAGGATGCGCCGCGGATCGACACCGTGGTGCTCGACGCGCCCGCCACCGGTCATGGCATCTACTTGTTGACCGCGGCACGGCTGTTCGCCGAGGCGATCGGTGAAGGACCGATGGCGACGCTGGCACGTGAGGCCGCGGACTTCGTCGCCGGCGAGGAGGCAGGGGTCGTGGTGGTGACCCTGGCCGAAGAGCTGCCGGTTGACGAATCTCTCGAGCTCCGCCAGTCACTGGTCGATCGGTTCGGTCGTCAGCCGGACCTGCTGATTGCCAATGGCGTCTATCCGCCCCTGCCGGCGGACGACGGGTCGACGGCCGGGGCCGAGCCCGAAGGCGATCCGCTCTTGGCACTGTGGCGCCGCAGACGGCGGGTCAACGAGCACGAGCTGGCAAGGCTGGTGGAGCGATGGAAAGGGCCGCGGGTTACGGTTCCGCTCCTGCCGATCGATCCAGGCCCGACCTTGGTGCGGGCCCTGCGTGGCAAGGTCGATGACCAGCTCGATCAGGCGCTGGCGAGCGAGCGCGCGGCCACGGAAGACGGCGCCATGGAGAGTGCGTGATGAAGCTGGATCTGGCTGCCGACACGCCGCCGCTGCTCGTTTGCGTCGGCTCGGGCGGGGTCGGCAAGACGACTTTGGCATCGGCCATGGGGCTGATCTCGGCCCAGGCCGGCCACGACACCCTGGTCATGACCTTCGATCCGTCCTTGCGGCTCAAGGATACGCTGGGCGTTGGCGATCCCGCGGACACGGGCTCTGGTGCCGCCGCGGAGCAAGAACAAGAAGTGCGGGTGGCGTTCGACGCACCCGGCACGCTGCACGCCAGCCTGCTCGATGCGCGCCGAACGTTCGATCGGTTGGTCGCACGCCATGCGCCGGACGATGCGGCACGCGAGCGGATTTTGCGCAACCCCTACTACGACCATCTCGCGGGGCACCTGGGCGGAATTCTCGAGTACATGGCGGTCGAACGCCTGTACGAGGTGGCGCAAGAGGGCCGCTACCAGCGCATCATTCTCGACACGCCGCCGGCCCGCCAGGCAATCGATTTTCTCGAGGCGCCCCAGCGCATCGTCAGCTTTCTCGACTCCGGGGCGCTCAAGATTGCGCTCCGCCGCTGGTTCGATGAGGACGGCCGGCTGATGCCCTCGCGCAGCCTCGGGTTCCTCGGGCGCGGGGTGGAGCGCTTCCTGGACAAGATCGTCGGCCTCAAGCTGCTGCGTGACATGTCGGAGTTCTTCCAGGCCTTCGAGCCGTTGTTCGCGGGATTCCGCCAGCGCGCCGCCGAAGTGGAGAAGCTGCTCGCCGCCTCGTCGACGCAGTTCCTCCTGGTCGCCGGGCCCGGGGAGTCGCGCAATCCCGACACCCTCTTCTTTGCGCGCAAGCTTCAAGAAGCCGGCTGGAATCTCGGGCCGATCGTGGTCAATCGGGTTCATCCCACGTTCTCGCACGCCGAGGACGCACGTTCTGTGAGCGCTGCAGCGGAAGACTCGGTGGGGAAGGATCCGGTTGGCGACGACGAGACGGCTCGCCAAGGCCGCGAGCTCTTTGCCTGGTTGGGCCAACGGCACAGGCAAGGTCTCAGCGCCCTGCGCGCCCTTCTTCCCGCCGATCAGATCGTCGCCGAGATGCCCCTCGAGCCCGACGAGCCCACCGACCTCGAAAGCCTGCTCGCGATGGGGGAGTCGCTACATCGCCGCCTGACCCATCCGCCACGTTGATGCGCGCGGGATGAACGCCCGAACCACGCGCGCCAGCTTCTCGACCCACGCGGCGTACATTGCCGCCGACGGGTGGAGACCGTCAGCCGCGACAAGGTTCGGTTCCCGGGCCGCGCGGCGTGAGAGCGCGGTGATATCGAGGTGGGCGCAGCCCGCTGCCCGGGACGTTTCAGCGACAATGGCGTTGTACGCGTCGATGGCTTCGGCGATCGCCGCGCCGCTGCGGGGATCGTCGGCCGCAAAGGGTGTCACGCCCCAATCGGGGATGGACAGGGTGATCACCCGTTGCGGTCGATCCGCAGCGAAACCGATCGCGCGCGCGAGGAGATCGCGGAAGCCGTTACGGAATGAGGCAGTCGGCCGGTCGCGGTACTGGTCGTTGACGCCAACCAGAAGGCTGACCAGGTCGAAGCTCGCGGGCGGTGACGCGGCGTCGACGCCGTTCAGGAGCTCGTCGGTCGTCCAACCGGTGGTGGCGATGATCGTCGG
>CALFAM010000223.1 GCA_937948815.1 uncultured bacterium | reverse complement strand
GCGACCTCGTCGATGTTGCGCCGCACGCGCTGAGGCGGCACCAGGGCCTGGTGCGGTACCCGCCGGCGGCCATGTGCGATGTTGAGGGTCAGCAGCCGAAGGGCATCGTCCGGTCGCGGACCAGCAGCTTCGATGGCCCGTTCGACGCGCTCGCGTCGAAGCTGAGCGACGGTGGGGATTCGAACGGGAGGAAGCCGAACCGGCTGCTTGAGTCGATCGCGCAGACGGGTCAGGGGTTCCTTCGGAAGCGCCCATCCATCCCGCCGCCGGGTGGCGTGCCGTCCCTCGGTCATCGCGCTCTGCACCCAGGACACGGGAGCACGCGGCGCGTCAGCCGCGTCTCGCGCCGGAGCCTCTGCGGGCGGCTCCTGTGGACAACACTCACGATCGCCCCGGGTTCACGATCGGCCTGAGCTCACAACCAACCTGCTATCAGGTGGCGGACTCGCTGACCGCCTCGTCGCTGTCAGAGGAATCAACTTCGCTGAACGCGGCGAGCGCGCTGGCTTCGTCGTCGTAGACGTGGAAGAGAGGGAGCACCTGGCTGAAGGCGAGGACGTCCCGAACGCGGCCGGTGACGTGAAGGAGCCGGACCGACGTGTCGATCCGCTTGGCCAGCTTGATCGAGCCGACGAGCTCTCCGATGCCCGCACTGTCGAGCCGTGGCACCCGCGAGAGATTGATCAGAATCTTCTTCCAGCCGCCGCTCAGCAGCTCGCCCATCACTTCACGGAGCAATTCGTCACCGGTGCCGGCGACCAGGTCTCCTTCCAGATCGACGATGATCACGTCGTTGGTCTGGCGAACATCTACGTGCATAGTCCTTCCCGAACGGTCTTGGTTAGGATTTCGGCTCGATCGCAGCCTGCCAGCGAGGGCATTCCGTGACCTTCGCCACTGACGCCGCACCCAGCGCACGGCTTCGGGAACGGCTCGCCAGCGTAGCATACGCAGGAACGCCCGGAGCTATGGGCAGGTCTCGAACGCGCGGGTGTCGCGCACAGTGAGAAAGCTGGTGCCGAGCGGGTTCTCGTACACCTGAACCTCACCTGTTCGGGTATCGGTCACGGTGAGGGTGACGGCAAGATCGGTCATGCCCCCGGCGAAGACCCAGAAACGGTGGCTCGGTCCCGAGCACGCGTCCAGCACCTTGACGAAGACTTCCGGATTGCTCTGGCGGAAGAAGTAGAACCAGCCACCATCGGCACCGAGCGGAATGGCCGTGCCAGGCCCTTCGGCGCCCTGACGGGTGCGCCACGTCACCTCGGCCCGAAACCGGCTGCCAGAAAGGCACAAGGCGAATTCGTCAGGCTCGCAGGTCGGATCGAGCACGGCGTCGGCCAGGCGATAGATCCGGCCTTCGTGGGTACCGACGAAGATCTCCCCATCGACGTCTTCGCCAAAGGTGGTGACGCCGAATAGGTTCGGCGTCATCGCTTCGAGCCGCCAACCGTCGTCGCGGCGCCAAGCGGTCCACAGCTGGCCACAAAAGTCGCCGAACACATAGGCCCCGGTGAGCTGGGGCAGGGCGGATCCACGGTAGACCGCGCCACCGATGACGGCACAGCGCGCGGGGGAGTCGTGTGGATATTGGATTGCCGGTGGCGTGTAGCGCGGATCGTCGCAAGGCGGAACCGGCACGTCGCAGCCCTCGACAATGCCCCGGCAGCGTGTGCCTTCCATGACTTTCCAACCGTAGTTTCGGCCGCCCGGCCCACCCGCGGGCTCGATGTTGATCTCCTCGAACGCACTCATTCCCTGACGGCCGGGATCGGCGATGAACAGATCGCCAGTCTCCCGATCGAAGGTCAGACGCCACGGATTGCGCAACCCCCAGGCCCAGATCTCATCGCGCGCGGCGTCGTCTCCTGTGTAGGGATTGTCTCCCGGCACGTCGTAGTAGGGCTCCTCGTCGACATCGACGTCCAGGCGCAGAATCTTGCCGAGCAAGACGTCCCCTTGCTGCGCCGTGCACGGTGGCTCGGCCTCCAACGCGCCGTCGCCCACGGCGACGAAGAGGTAGCCGTTGGGGCCGAAGCGTAGCTGGTTGACGTTGTGATTCGGTCCGCGCTGCGGCACCACCAGCAGGATCTTCTCGCTGGTCGGGTCACCACGGTCGGCATCGGCTGGATCGACGCTGAATCGGCTGATCACGGAGCTGCCGTCGGCGCGCGTGTAGGTGACGAAAAAGCGACCGTTGGCGGCATAGGCTGGATGAAACGCAAGGGAGAGAAGTCCTTGCTCCGGGCCATGGGCGACACGATCGCCGAGATCGAGAAAGGGTGTCGGCGCCACCGCGGCCGTGGTTTGTCGGTCGCGCACGATCCAAATCTGGCCGAGCTGCGAGACGACGAATAGCCGGGAATCGCCGGCATGTCGAATGTCGGTCGGCTCCGCCACCCGCGCCAGCTCTTCCAACACCAAGTTTCCTGCAGGCCCCCCCTCTTCCGCCCAGATCGTTCGCGCCCCCACCTGCAAGGCAGAGCTGACGCAGAGCAAGGCAATCAATCGACGCATTGACCATCCGTCCTTATTGGGAACTGGGGTGGGAAAAGGCCAGCAGCGGCAACCCGCCAACCTTCAAACCCGAACATCCACCGACAGCGAACAATACCCCAATGCGCATGAGTCACGCCTCCCAACCGACCTTCCCGGCTGGCCGGCGTCGACCGGCATCGTCTGCGGGCGGACCTCCGCGAACTCGCCGAGCCTCAGACACACTACGGCCGTCCTCGTTCGATGCCGATCAACGCCTCATCATGGCGGCCGACCTTCCCGGCTGGCCGGCGTCGACCGGCATCATCTGCGGGCTGTGCGACACAAAACAAGGTGAGGCCCGGGGACGCGCCGATCGCGCCATCGATTGGACGATCGATGACGGTCAGGGCGCGTCTTCGAGCAGGGCGGCGACCAGGTAGTCGGCGATCAGCTCGTTGCCGAGCTGATTCACGTGGCAGCACGAGTCTTCGTAGACCGCCACTTCGACCTCGGCATAGAGCCGCGTGAGGTCGTGTGCCTCGACCCCGGCTTCTTGGAGCGCCGGAATCTCGCGGAGCAGGGCCGGGTAGCCCTTCTCCACCGACTCTCGGCGAATGTGATTCGGATCGATCGCAATTGCGCGCTCGGCGGGTCCCATCGGCTTCGTACCTGCCACGTATTGATTCGGCTGCAGGAGATGCACGTAGCGGATGCCGCTCGCCTCGCACAGGCTCGCCAGGGCATGCGAGCTGTGCCGCCAGTGTCCGGCAATGGTGGCGTAGAGCGCTTCGTCGTCCGCCGCGACGAAGGGCGGCCCGGTTTCGGCATAGCCCAGGTCCTTGGCGATGCTCGCTGCCACACCCACCTCGGCGGTCTGAATTCGTGCTGCCGCGCCACGATCGAGCAGGCGCCAGATCAGGTTGCCGGTGACTGTCCAGGCCGCAATCGGTGTCTCGAAGACCGAGGCAAGCTGACGGCGCAGCTCACTCCACGCCGCGGCCCGTCCCAGTGCTTCGAGATCCTCGAGCGTGTCGCGACCGCCGACCCGGAACGACCAGTTGCGCGGATAGGCCGGAAAAACCCCGCGCTGGGCATTTTCCTTGCCAAAGGCCACCTCGTTGAAGCCGTCGAGGTTGACGATCAGGTCGAAACGCTCACCAACCGACAGGAGCCAGGCGACGGTCATCAGCTGCTGCGGTTGCTTGAAGCCGCCGAGCGCCAGGCTCACCACCTCGACGGGCCGGCCACCCACGAACGACGCGTCGCGAATACCTTCGATCAGGCGCTCGCGACCCTTGAACGAGAACAGGTAGGCCGCCGAGCCACCCACCACGCCGACCCGGTAGGCGTTCTCTGCAGGTGGCGGCGCCGCGCCGAGCTCGTAGAACCCCCAACGGGTCGAGTGGAGATACGTCTTCTGCTCCGGACCCTCGTAGTTGTGGACGAAGCCGATGAACGGATGATGACGATCCCGCTGCATGGTGCCCGGCACCTGGATCTTGGCGCGCGCCTGCGACTGGGTCGCCTCGGCGCGGGCAGCCGCCTGCTCGGCATCCAGCAGGCTGACGCGGGCCGACTGGTTCGCCGAAAAGCTGAACCACGAACCCATGGTCAATCGGTAGACCGCGAAGCTCGTCACCTCGATGCAGCCCCAGACGAAGACGCCGAGGAGAGCTCCGAACAACCAACGCTGTTTCCGTGCAGAAGCCATGGCCAGCGGGTTTTATCACGACTCGCGGTTCGCGTTTCCGCCCTGCGTCAGCCCAGTGTGATGATGGCGACACCGGCCACGGCGATCAGCGTGCCCACGAGCTCGGCAGGGCGGATGCCACGCCGGTGGACCGCGGCGTCGACCAGTAGGCTCCACACCGGCACGGTCGAGAGCAGGACCGCGGCAACCGCAGCCGAAGCCCAGGCGACGCCGGCCATCATCAGCAGAAACGCGATGTAGGTCCCGAGCATCGACGCAGGGAGCAGTCGTGCGGCCGTTTCCCGCGACATCAGCGCCCGACCGGCGGCGGCCACGCGGCCGCTGGCCGCCAGCACCACGATCAGGCCCAGTGCCGCAGTGGCCATGCGCACGAAGCTGGCGGCGACGATCGGCATCGTGGTCATGGCTTCCTTGGCCAGCACGATGCCCGCCCCCTGCCCCAAGGCAGCAAGCAGACCGAGCGCGAGGCCCACGCGCTGACCGCGTGCTGCGGCCGTGCCTGCCCGCAGCCCTGGCGCCAAGACGATGCTGACCCCCGCCAGAATCACCAGCCCACCGAGCAGCTCACGCCCGCCGAGCACGTCGCCCATCCAGACGTACGCGAGCAGGGCGGTGAAGACCGGGGCGAAGCACTGCAGCAGGAGCGCCCGCGGCGGACCGACCCGCGCCACCGCCGAAAAGAGCGCGGTGTCGCCGATGGTCAGGCCGACCAGGCCGGAAGCCGCAATCAGTAACAGACTACGCGGCTCGGTGGAGAGCAGCGCGCCGCCCTGGCCCAGCGCCAGCATGGTGATGCCCAGCAAGCTGCCAGCAATGGCATTCTTCGCCAGGTTGATCGCACGCGCACCGTGGGCCGCGATGGGGGCGCGAAAGAGCGCGACCGCCACCGCCCAGCAAACCGCGGCACCAAGCGCCGCGAGCTCACCGCCCATCGCACCCCCGCCGCCTGCCCGGTGCAGGTGCCACGGATCGAGCCATCGTCCATCGAGACATCTCGGCTCGCTCCTTCAGGTCTCGCCGCCGGCGCGCTTCGGCGCGCGGCGGTTGAGATCGGTTTTCATGATCACCGCGTGCCGGCCCTCGGGCACACGCTCGAGGCCGTAGACGGGGCCATCGAGGCTACGCAGTGGGGCCGTCAACCTGTCGAGGGCATCTCGCGTCGCGCGATCGAGCCGATCGCGCGCGGCTGCAACATGGGCTTCCGTATGCCGCCCGTCGCGGATGCCGACAATCGCGGCCGCCACCCGCGGACGCGCGAGCACCGCCGCGGTGGCCAACGCCTCGAGGGTCAGCCCGCGGCCATCGGCCAGATCCGCCAGACCTCCGAGCACGCTCTGAAGCGCGTCCCATCCCCCTGCCTCCTCGATGATCAGGCGGTACTTGATCAGCGACCGATTCGCCAGCGGCTCTCGTGGCGCCGGCTGGCCGAGCCAACGACGGCTGAGAAACCCACCCGCCAAGGTGCCGTAGGTGAGGAGTCGAAAGTCGTGCTGCCGTGCCAGCTCGCTGAGCGCGCCGCGGGGCCGATCGTCGAGCAGGGAATACTGCACCTGATTCGACACGATCTTCACGCCGGCGGCGAGCACTGGTGCCAGGTGCTCGGCATCGAAATTGGTGACCCCGAGGTGGCGGATCTTGCCCGCTTTGCGAAGCGCGTCGAGCCCGGTCATCGCCTCGACCCAGCCGGGCACCGCAAAGTCCCACCAGTGAAACTGCACCAGATCCAGGCGCTCGACCCTGAGGCGGCGCAGGGAGCGATCGACAATGCTTTCGAGATAACGATGATCGAGGGCCCGAAGGACCGAGCGGTCCGGCACCAGCTTGGTGTGGATCTCGATCGCGGATTTGCCTGCGCGACGGCGGCGCACCACGAGCTCACCCAGCAAAGCCTCGACCCCGGTGTAGATGTCCGCGCAGTCGAACGTGGTCAACCCTCGATCGGCCCGCCGGTCGAAGGCTTCGAGCACGCTTTCGTGATTCGCGCCGGGCGCTGACGTCTGGTGCCCCTCGGAGAGCTGCCAGCAGCCACCGATGACGCGCGCGATGTCGTAGTCCGGGGCCAAGGACGCACGCGCCACCGAGGCGCGAGACGACGGTTCGGTCTCTCCGTTCAACCGACGGCCCCCTGGTCGGGCTCATCGGTGCGTCTTTCAGCGCGGCTTCCGCCGCCCGATCCGGGCATCGGGACGACCGTCACCTCGCCGTGTCGAAAGGTTCGCTTTCCCACCCGCGTGATGCGAAAACGGCCGCCGCAGTGCGGGTCGGGACAGGCGATCTCGGCGTCGGTCGTCATCCAGTCGGCTGGCTCGGTCATCCGCTGCTTGGCCGGCAAGATGGGCAACAGAGCCGCGAGCGGGTAGATCGGGAAGCTCTGCCCGGGGGGCAGGATCAGGTTCTCACCGCGCAGCTCGAACCACGTGCCCACGGGATGGTTGCAGACCATGGGCTTGTCGCCCGCGACCACTTCGACCCGCAGGTCGAAGAGGGTGAAGGTGTCGTCGAAATGATGGTCGTCGGCAGGGTTGTCCATGACTCGTTTCGCGGCAGGTTCGTGTCGAGGCTCGTTGACAGTCGCGAGGCGATCGCCGCGCCGATCGTACGGTGTCACGCAGCCCCAGGTCGTGCAAGGACACGAATCGTCAACCACGTTGTCTGGTTTCGGGCCACTGTGACAGCCTATGAGATAGAAAACCTTACAAGTGCTCGCACAGCGACTCTTCTCGCGCGCTCGCGGATGGCGTGGCCGAAAGGGCCAGGGGGAACCGGTTGCGAGAGTCGATCGCTGCAGCCGAGGCCGGGCGGAGTCGAGAGGGGCCGTGACGCCACCCGCAATCCGGGGAGAACAAGATCATGACGATTCAACACCTCATTCGCCGTGCCATCAGCAGTGCCGGGCGGTGGATTCGCGCGCTCTTCGCCGTGCTCGAGCCGGCCCGCTGGAGCGTAGTCTTGACCCTGGTCGGAATCATCGCCTTTCTCATCGTCGACCAAGGGCAGGACAGCTTGCGACGCATGGCCGAGTCGCGTCGGTTCTTGTGGTTCGCGGCCCTCACCTCGAGCGCCGTCTGGGCGTGGACGCTCAGCGCCTGGTACTGGGCCCGAACCGTGCTCTGTGTCGACACCGGCACCACGATCCCCGCGCTGCGGACCTGGATTCCGCGCCTGCTCGGTACCCTCGGCTGGCTCGGCTGGTCCTTCGGGCTGCTGCGCGCCAGCGCGGCGTATCGGTACGTCGAGTCCGACACGAACGCCAAGGCCAACCTCTTCTTTCTTGGCCTGTTCTCACTGAGCATGGCTGCGACATTCCTCATCTTCGTCGTCACCCGCCGGCGGATGTTCAGCCTGGGCCACGTGAGCACCCAGAGTCGTCACCTCGATGCCAAGCAGCGCTGGATCGTGCTGGTGACGATCGCCGTCGCATCGCTGCTTCTTCTCGTGTTCACGGTCGCCCCCATCGCGGTCGCACCGCGACTGGGCACGGCTGCCATCGTATTCTTCACCTTCGCGGTCTGGATCTTCTTCGGCTCGGCGACGGTGATGCTCGGCAGGCGCTGGGGCATGCCGCTGGTGACGGTGGGTATCAGTCTCGCCTTCGTCTTCAGCCTCTGGAACGACAACCACGCGTTGCGCACCATCGCGGGGAGTCAAGCGCGCGTCGACCAGCGGCCCACCGTGCCTGCGAAGCTGGCCCGCTGGAAGCCCCCCGAGGGCCCGATCTTCGTGGTCGTCGCCGAAGGGGGCGGCATCCGCGCCGCCTATTGGTCGGGCGCCGTGCTCGGTGCGCTGCACGACCTGACCGACGGTCGTTTCAGCCGCCACCTCTTTGCCCAGAGCACGGTCTCCGGCGGCAGCCTCGGCGCGGCCGTCTACACCGCCCTGGTCGCCGAGCAGGCCACCGGCGATCTCGACGGCAGCCTGCGCGCCCACGCCAAGGACGTCATCGGCCGAGACTTTCTCTCCCCTGTGCTCGGCATGATGCTCGGCCCGGACGCCTTCCAGCGCTTTCTACCGTTCCCCGTCGCCACGTTCGACCGATCTCGTGCTCTCGAGCAGGGCTGGGAGGTGGGCTGGGAAACAGCCATCGAGACCGATCGGCTCAGCCGTGGCCTGCTCGAGCTGGGAACCGACCAACGCCCGCTGATCGTGCCATCCCTGGTGCTCAACACCACCCACGTGGGCACGGGCATGCCGTGGTACGCAAGCGATCTCCAGCTCGGGCGCGGCGAGCTGCAGGCGCCCGACCAAGACGATGGGCTCGAAGGCGAAGGCGCGCTGCCGACAGCGGGCACGAGCGTCACCGTGCGCAGCGGCTTCGAGCGCGGTGACCTGCTGGCCGCGATGGGCGTCGACCTGCCGCTGTCGACCGCCATCCACAACAGTGCGCGCTTTCTCTACGTCAGCCCGGCCGGCACCTTCCATGCGCTCGACGAAGACGGCAACCCGGGCCCGACCCAGCGCGTGGTCGACGGCGGCTACTTCGAAAACTTCGGCGCCACCCGCGCCACCCAGCTCGTGCAAGAAATTCTCGACGCTTGTCCGACCTGCGCCAACCGCGTCGCGGTCATCGCCATCACCAACGGCGAGCCCGGCGGCGCGGCCACCGATCGCATCGCCAACGAGCTCCTCGCCCCCATCCGCACCCTCCTGCGCACCCGCACCGCCCGCGGCACCCTGAGCCTCGAAACCCTGTGCACCGACGTCGCCAACGTCCCCACCGACGTCACCTGCACCGAAGCCCCACCACCACCCAGGGCTGAAGACCAGCGCTTCTTCCACTTCGCCCTCTGCGCCCGAGAAACCATCCGAGGCCGCAGCCGCCCACTCCCCCTGCCTCTCGGTTGGGACCTCTCCTACGCCGCCCAAGGCGCCATGGACCGTCAGCTCGACGATCCCCCAACCGGCACCGCCATCTGCCCCAAGCACCAGCGCAACC
>CALFAM010000222.1 GCA_937948815.1 uncultured bacterium | reverse complement strand
TGTGGTTGCTGTTTCCCTGGCTGGGGAGCGGCCTCGGTACCTTTCGCGAAGCGTTCCCGCTGGTGCAGTCGAGCGAGCTTGCGGGCACCTGGCTGCACGCCCACGGTGATCTCCTCGAGCTCCTGGTCACCGCTGGGTTGGTGTCCATGCCGATCATCGTGTTCGGGAGCGTGTCGGTCGTGCGGCGGCTGCTGCTCGTCCTGCAACGCGGGCAGCGTTCCGAGGATCGGGCCGCCGGTCTCGCGGGGTTGTCCATGCTGTCCATGGCGTTTCTAGCTTCCCTGGTCGACTTCGGGCTGACCATTCCAGCGAATGCCCTGGCGCTTGCCGTGCTCGTCGGATTGTGCGCGGGCGCGCCGACTGGGCGCGCGAAGCGGGTGCGATCTCGCTAGCCCAGTTGATTCCCGAGCCCCGGCTGCAATCACGTATCGACATGTGTCTGCTGTGTTGCGCTCGCTCAGGCGCCCTGGACGTAGCAGGGCTACGCCTTCGTCGCCTTCGCTCGAAAGCCGCGCAGCCACGAGCATCGACGTGCGCTCACTTCAGGCGTCGTGAATTCTTCGGGCTCGTCGATCAACACCGAGCCTGGCGCGGCCGAGCAGCGATCAAGACGAGCCGATCCTGACCGTGCCCGGCGATGCATGCGCGCCAGCGAGGGTCATCCACTCGAGGACATGAAGCTCGGCCGATACCGGCGTTTCGATTCGTAGCTCCTGACCCGCCCGCCGCACTTCGGCGACGGCGACGATCGCGCCGTCGAGCCGAACCCGCACGACACAGCCTTCGGGGGGCGCAGCGGCAACCCGAATGGCCAGGGTGTCGCCGTCCTGGGCTGGCAGCACCTCGACCATGAATCCGCCAGCAGCAACCTCCTGGCTTGCCTTCCGCCACGACCCGGCCGGTAGCTCGTTCGTCCGGATCTCATCCAGGCGTCGGTCGGCCGCGGCGATGGCGGGCAAATCCTCCCGCAGCTCGGCAAGCTGGCGCGCGACGAGGCTGTGACGGGGCCTGCGCCGGCTGGCGCTGCCGACACGCTGCAACGCCTCAGCAGCGTCATCGAGCTCGCCCATCGACAACAGGTGGTCGGCCTTGGTGATCAGGTACGGACCCCAAATCGAGGTGGTGTGATCGCGCTCGAGCCGTTCGTGGCGTTCGGCGATGTGCAGGCTGCCGCCAGCAAGGGCGGCCATGGCCGCCGCGTGGGGAGGCAGCTCGGCAAGTGCACCGGTCAGGCGGTCGATGGACGAGGGGGCCAGCGATGCAATCCCAGCCTCGGCGAGCTCGAGAGACCACGCGAGCCAGTTCGGCATGGCATTGCCGGTGCCGGCGGTCTGCAGGCCTGCCGGGTAGAGCGCGAGCGCTTGGTCGACGAAGGGCGCATAGCGCTGGTCGGGCGTTGCGTCGGCGATCACCCTGGCGAAGCGCGTACGGCTGTGAAAAACATCTCCCAGCTCGAGGCGCGTCTTGCCGTCCTCCAGCATCTCGGCAAGGTGCCGCTCGAGGCTGTCGAGACTGGCGAGATACGCCTGGCTGTACTGGCGCCAGCGCCCGAGCTGGGCGTAATGGCGGGCAGCGATGTCCCAAGCCTTCGGCCGATCGGGAATGATCGCCAACGCCTCCGCGTTGTCGGCTGCGATCTCAAGCCATGCTGGGCCCAGTTGTTTGAACGCATCCGCGTCGGCAGCGAAGGTGGTGCGCAGTAGGTCTGTGGCGAAGGCCCGCTTCTCGGGCGACAAGGCGGGCCACAGCTCGAGGTAGGCCGTGCCGAGGATGCGTCGGGGTTCCGGCCTTCCTGGTGCCTCGTTCCAGGCCTTGATCAACGGTTCTTGCCAGGCGCTCGCGTCGGTGAAGAGGCGGCGATCGCGGGTGAGTGACCAGACGAGATAGGTCGTCGCCCCCTGGAGCATGGCGGCTTCCCAGCTATTCGGCTGACGAACGAGGGCGCGCTTCGCCAGCTCGTGAGCAGCCATCAAGTTAGAGAGGCGCTGGTCGCGGGTGGTCTGTCGCTCACCAGCAGGCAAGGACTCGATGGGGGAGGCTTGGAGGAGTTGGAAGACCAGCGCGCGTGCCGTGTCGAGCTGGGCATGATGAGCCACCGGCTCCCGCTGAACGCGGTCGTAGACTTCTTGAGACGTCACGCCGGCCTGCTGCAGCGTGGTGACCAGTGCCGCGCGGCTGCCAGACCATTGGGCATAGATCGAGATCGACCACCAGGCGCACAGCAGGCAAGCCGCCGCGAGCACGACACCGATCAGCTTGGGTGCGAACGTGCGCTCGGGTAGATCACTGGGTGTGCTTTGTGCGCTGCGCCGTCGGCGACGGGAGTCGGTGCGCCGCTTCGGGCGAGAATCGTCGCGGGCGTCGTCGGCCGGTCGATCGGATGCTGATTCAGTCATGGGCGTTCGGCTATCGTATCGTGCCTATGACCTACGCTCGACCCGAGAAGCGACGCGCTTGGCGTCGTTCGTCCCGTTTCGCCAAATCACTCGCGTGGGGCTGGGCCGCGATGCTGGTGCTCGGATTGCTCAGTCCGTCTCTGCCCGTTCTGTCTTTCTTGCCCTGGCACAGTGGGCTCGTCGAGCAACCGTCGATGCTCGACAAGTTCATTCACGCCTTTTTGTTTCTCGTGCAGACCGTGCTGTTCGCACGTCCGGGCGCGCTGCCTACCGGCCGCTCCGTGGCGGGTGCGGTGCTGGCATCCGGCATCTTGAGCGTCGCAACCGAGGCGATGCAGGCGCCGATCCCCACCCGCAGTGCCGACTGGGGCGATTTGATCGCCAACTTCTGCGGCGTCTTCTTGGGCGTCTCGTGGGTCCTCTTCAGGGCGCGCAGGGGCCGGTTGGGGGGAAACTCCCCGGTTTAGGGCGTTGGACCTGACCCTCAAACACGATAGGTTGACGTCGATGAAAGTCACCGAGCACCTGGCAGAAGCCAGCCAACCACTGATCAGCTTCGAGATCATCCCGCCGCTTCGCGGGGGCGATATCAAGAGCTTGCTGAATTTGATCGACGACCTGGTCAAGCACAGGCCGCCGTTTATCGACATCACCAGCCACGCGGCTGAGGTGGTGTACGACGAGACAACCGAGGGCATTCGGCGCCGTACCAAGCGAAAGCGGCCGGGAACCCTGGGTGTTTGCGCGTTGATCCAGAACAAGTACGACATCGATGCCGTGCCGCATGTCTTGTGCAACGGCTTCAATCGGCAGGAAACGGAAGACTTCCTGATCGAGCTTCGCTACCTAGGCATCGATAACGTGCTGGCGATTCGGGGCGACGATCCGGGCTTTCGCAAGCCTCTCGCGCCGGGGCGAAGTGCGAATGTCTATGCCATCGACCTGATCGAGCAGATTGCGACCATGAACCGTGGCGAATACCTCGAAGAGCTTCTCGACGCCCAGCCGACCGACTTCTGCGTCGGTACGTCCGGGTACCCCGAGAAACACTTCGAGGCCCCGAATCTGGCTCACGATGTGCGCTGGGCGCAGCGCAAGGTCGAAGCCGGGGCAGAGTACATCGTCACCCAGATGTTCTTCGACAACGCGCACTACTTCCGCTACCTCGAGATGTGCCGCAAGGCTGGAATCGAGGTGCCGATCATTCCCGGCCTGAAGGTTCTTCGGTACAAGCGGCAGCTCAAGTCGATTCCACGAACCTTCCATTGCGACATCCCGACAGCGCTGTCCGACGAGATCGAGCGCGCCAAGCCCGAGGATGTCGAGGCGATTGGTGTCGAATGGGCGGCAGAGCAGGCACGGGAGCTACTCGCGCACGACGTTCCTTCGCTGCACTTCTACGTGATGCAGAATTCGACGGCGATCAACAACCTGATTCCGAAGCTCGGCCTTCAGTAGGTCACGAAGTGGCACGTTCGTCGGTCATCGCAGCGTTGCGCGCGGGCCGGCGGCGCGCGAGAAAAGGGCTGACAGGAGGAAGGGAAAGGGCGGCGGCTGCCGTTCGCGCGCCCGCCTTCCTCGCAGCCTGCTGCCCTCTAGCGAGCTTCGTTTTTGCAATCTGCCTCGTGCCGTCCATGGCAGCGGCGCAGGTCACGCCCTCGGAAGCCGCGTCGGTGCCCGCGGCCAGCCACGGCCTGCGCGCGCATCTTCTGCTCGCGGACGGGCAGGTCATGGCTGCCCAACAAGCCGACCTCTTGCTCGAACCCGCGTCCGTTCTCAAATTGGTGGTGGCCGCCGTCGCGCTCGAGACGCTCGGGCCAGATTACCGGGCCGAGACGCGGATGAGCACGGGTACGGAGCCCGACGCCGCCGGGGTGATCGGCGATCTGGTTCTCCACGGCGCCGGAGATCCGACCTGGAACCAGCGCTTCTTTCCCGTCACTGCACCAAGCCCCACCGCATCATCGGGTACGTCCACACCATCAACCGAGGGTTCGCCGGCCGAGACGGCGGCAGTAGGCCATCCGATTCGCGCGCTGGTCGCGTCACTGCGCGCGCGGGGGGTCCGGCGAATCGCGGGCGATCTCGTGCTGGATGTGAGCGCCATGCCGCCGCCAGCACAGCCACGCAGCCGGCCGCTTTCCGAGATGGCGCTCGGTTGGGCAGCGTCTGTTTCCGCCCTGGCGGTGAATGAGAATGCTGTCCGTGTTCGCATCGCTCCCGGCCCGCGGGTGGGTACACCAGCCACGGCGACCATGCTGACCACGGCACCCGGGGCGCCGAGCCTGGAACGTGCCGCGTACACAGTTGGCGCGGAACGGCACGATCGCGGCACGGTGTCGTTTCTGCCGTTGTTCGGGCGCAACGCGGTGCGCATCGACGGCGAGTATCCCGTGAGCGAGCCGGCCTACGACGTGCCGGTGGCCATGCCCGATCCGATTCACGCGGTCGCCAGCGCCTTGCGCGCCGAGCTCGCTCAGCAGGGCTTGCTGATCGACGGGCGTGATCGTGTGGTCCGGGTTCCGCAGCCCGCGAAGATCGTGTTGGGCTCTGTGCACTCGCCGCCGCTTGCTACCTGGCTGCAGCCAATCCTCGAGCTGAGTCACAACTGGTACGCGGAGATGCTGTTGCGCCAGATCGCCCTGGCTCACACGGGGGAAGGTCGCTTGGAGGATGGACTGGCTGCGGTCACCTCGGTCCTGACCGAGAAGGTGGGCGTCGACCCCCAATCTTTCCGCCTGGACGACGGCTCAGGCCTGTCCGCGGACAATCTGATCACGGTGCGCGCGGTTGCCGACCTACTGGCCTGGGCTTGGCGGCAGCCGTGGCGGCCGCGACTCGTCGACGCCCTGGCCCGTCCGGGCCGGGGCACCTTGCGCGGTTGGCGCGACTTGCCCTCGCTGGTGGCCAAGACCGGCAGCAAGCAGCACGTCCAGGCCCTGGCTGGCTACCTCCGCCCGGACAGCGGCCACCCGCTCGTCTTCGTGGTCGTGCTCGATCACCGCACCGATCCGGTGGCGCGCAGGCGAACCGAAATCGCGAGCTGGTTGAATCGCTTCTGAAGCCCACCTTCCAGCATGTCCTATCCAGCTCGCAACGGACTGGATATGGCAAACTCGCGCCGAGGGAACCATCACCAACCGATCACCTGACCGCGCCGTGACGGTCGCCATGCGATCTCCGTTTCGAGGGTGCGGCCCTCAGGCTGCGTCATGACCGAGGAACTCCCATGATCGACCGACAAGATACCGACGGCATCGCCGTTCTCCACTTGCGCCACGGCAAGGCCAACGCCTTCGACATCGAGTTGCTCGAGCACCTCGACAGTGTGTTGGTCGAGCTCTCGGAGGATGAGTCCGTGCGCGCTGCCGTGGTGACGGGCAACGGCCGCATGTTCTCGGCCGGTGTCGATCTCTTGCGTGTGCAAGAAGGCGGAAGTGACTACCTGGAGCGGTTTCTGCCCGCCTTGTCTCGCGCGCTCGACACCCTCTTCTTGCTGCCGTTGCCAGTGGTTGCAGCCGTCGATGGACACGCGATTGCCGGCGGGCTGATCGTGGCCATGAGCGCAGACCGGGTCCTGATGGCCCGAGGCGAAGGTAAGGTCGGCCTTACCGAGCTGCGCGTCGGCGTGCCGTTTCCGGGCGTGCCGCTGGAAGTCGTGCGTCACCGTCTCGGCAATCTCGCAACCGAAGCCCTGGTGTTCGAGGCGGGGTTGGTGGGTGCGGCGGAAGCCGAGCAACGGAAGCTGGTGGACCGACTCGTGTCGCCGGAAGATCTTCTGCCGGCGGCGATCGCCGACGCACGCGCGCTTGCCGAGCTGCCGCGGCCGGCCTTCGCGCTCACCAAGCAGCAGCTTCGGGCAGGCGCCATGGCGGGCGCTGCCGATCAAGACGACGAGGCAGTGCTTGCGCTCTGGAGCTCGCCCGAAGCCCAGGCCGCGATCAGTAAGTTCCTCGCCCATACGGTGAGGAAGCGCTCGACCCGGGACTCATGAGCCACGGGCACGAGAGCACGGGGGCGGCTGACGAGCGTACGCCGTCAGGCTCGCAGAGTCCTCCGCCGGGCACCGTGTCTGCGCGTTCGATGGGCATGGAGCCCACCACGACTCGAGAGGCACTCGCGCGCCGGACCTGGGAGCTCGAGCTTCTGATTTCCGGTGCCGTGGTCTTCGCCTTGATCAAGGTTCCTGGTACCTTGGCTGGGGCATTCGAACGCCATACCAACTACCTCGACGAAGGCTGGCAGCTCGTTGCCGTGCTCTTCTACACCTACCTTCAGCTGGGCATCGGCTGCATGATCGTGGCACTGGTCGTGCACCTGATCACTCGCGCGTTGTGGGTTGGCCTGATCGGGCTGGACGCGGTTTTCCCCGGCGGCATTCGGTGGCGCCAGCTCACCTCGTTCGGGCCGCGTGTCCAGTCGTTTTACCGCGTCCGCTTGCCACGCATGCGGCGGCAGATCGACGGGCTCGACGCGTTCTGCAATACCATTTTCTCGATTGCCTTCGCCTTGACGTTGGTCTTCCTCTCATCGATTCTTTTGGTGGGCCCCTTTGCCGTCGTGGCAGCCGTGATCGACCGTTTCTTCTTCGACTCGGAATTCTCGCTTCTGCGGCTCTATACGGTGATCCTTCTTCCCCTGGTGCCGATGGTGATTGCGGTTCTGCTCGACCGGCGGCTCGCGCAACGGCCAGGCAAGAACCGACTACGCTCGTTCGTCCATGCTGCCTACCGGCCGTACTACTACGCGATCGGCGGGCCCATCTACCCGACGATTTCCTTCACGCTGTGGAGCAACGTCAAGAAGCGCACCTACTGGTTGGGTTTCGTGGGCATCTTTTCCTTGCTGGTCGGGCTGTTCTTGATCTCGACCTCCATCAGTGCCGGGATTCTCGGCTGGCATGGCTGGCGGTTCGCCCCCGCTCATCCCAGCAGCCGCGAGATGGTGAACGAGCACTACGAAAATCTGCGCGACCCGGAGGGCGTCTACGGCGGACCTTCGATCGAGCGTGATGTCGTTAAGGGGCCGTATCTGCGCTTGTTCCTCCCGTATCTTCCCCATGTGCACAATGACCAGATCGAAGCCCTATGCCCGACGCTCGAACCGCTGCAGCGGGACGGGCTGATCGTCCACCGGCGCCGCTTCCTGCCGCAAGACAGCGCCGCCGAGGCCGCAGTGGGGAAGGCCATTCGTTGTTTGGCTGGCTTGTGGACGATCGATCTCGACGGCGAACCGATCGACGCCAGCAGCTTCGACTTCTTCCGACACCCCCAGACTGGGCAGGTCGGATTGGTTGGCTACCTGCCGATGGCCGAACGAGCCGTCGGGCGACATGCTCTTCGGTTGCAAAGCAGGGGCGAACCAGGGGATGACGAAGAGGACCTGCGGATCCGCGTGATTCCGTTCTGGCGCTAGACGGCTGCGTCATCGATCGTCCCCTTATGAGGTCGATCCTGGGTCGATCCGGGACGGAAGGCCCTTTCTCATCGCCGGCCGGTGGGCCTGGAGGGCTGGAACGCAGGTTGCAGGTAGTGTTGGATACACTGGGACGCCTCCCGCCGGGCACACCAGAGGTCATATGCGATCAGGAGACTTCTCATGAGTTCAACATGCATCCGGCAAATCCTCCGCCCCTGGTTGGCGATCGCAGGCACGGTTCTGCTGGTCGCGGTAGGGCCTGCTCCAGTTGTGACCGCCAAAGAAGGCACAGCAGAGGCCCGGGCGCGCGCTGCCTCCGCGCGCACATCGAGCGCCGGCCAAAGCGCCGCCCGCGGCTCGGCCTCGCGCGGTTCCACCGCCCGCGGTTCGGCGCCCCGCGGCTCGACATCACGTGGCAGCGCGTCTCGCGGTTCGGCGTCCAGGGGCTCGGCATCCAGGGGCTCGACGACATCGGGGCGCAGCAGGCCACGTGGCCAGAATCGTGCGTCACGTCCCAACCGTCCGTCCTCGCCTCGTGCCACGGCGCCGCGCGCTTCGTCAGCGCCACGGCGTTCGGCACCGCGTACCAACACGGCTCCGGCACCTCGTCGACCCGCATCACCTCGCGCGACGGCTCCGGCACCTCGTCGACCCGCATCACCTCGCGCG
>CALFAM010000221.1 GCA_937948815.1 uncultured bacterium | reverse complement strand
AGAGGACATTCAGCTCGCCGCGCTCGCCTTCGACTGCGCAGGCCGGGCCTGGCAAGCGGCAGGTCGGCTCGAGCTGGCCGCGCGCCGGTACGAACGCGCGTTGGAGATCTGGCGCTTCGCCACTCCCCGCGAGCTCCAGCTCGACATTGCACTCGGAACCGGCAAACGGGCAGCGACCACGTATCGCGCCGCACGCCTGGCGGTCGATCGCGGCCGGCCCGAGCAGGCGGCCGACCTCCTGCGCGAGCTCGATGCCGGCAGCACGATGGAGTCGGTGCGGCGCCGGTGCCGCGCCGAAGCGACCGGAGCGAATGCCGCGCGCTGGATCGAGATCGACCAGGAGATCGCGCAGCTCACCGAAGAGGCGCGTTCGCTCGACCGGCCGGGCCCCGGCTCCACCCAAGCCATCCGTGATGCGCGTCGGTTGGTGATTTCCCAGCAGCTGGTCGGCTTGCATCGCGAGCTGCCCGGCTGCCAGCCGCTCGACCCGGCCGGTGCCGATGAAGCGTCGGCAGGCTTCGGGAAAGACACGGTGCAGGTGCGCGCTTTTGCCACGGATGACGAGGTGATCGTCCTCCACGGCAGGAAGGGCGGCGGTATCGAGTCGCGCCGCCACGCATTGCCCCGTCGCGCTCTCTTGGCGACGGTTCGCGAGATCGAGACGCACCTGGCGGAACGCGCGATCGACGATGCCGGCTGGCGAGAGACCCTGGCACCGATCGCTGCCGTCCTGGTGCCGCCCGCGCTCGCGGTCGGGACCGAGAGTGTCAGCTTCGCCCTTCACGGCGTGCTCCAAGGTGTGCCTCTCGGCGCCCTGCCGCTGCTCGAGGGGGACGGTTGGCTGGGCGATCGGATCATCGCCGTGCTTCGGCCCGCGGCGGTTCGGTCAGGACGATCCACGGTCGCGACATCGGACGAACGGCCGCTGGTGATCGTCAATCCGACCGGTGAGCTGAACAGCAAGACACCCTACCGTGAGCTCGTGCCGGCCGCCGAAGTGCTCATCGAAAGGGAAGGTACCCGGCGGGTCGTACGCGACCGGATGGCCCGAGCGGATTGGCTGCACATCGATACCCATGGCTACTACGATCCTGCATTTGCCGAGCTGTCTTATCTGGCGCTCGCCGATGGGCGGCTCGGGTTGGGCGAGGTGCGAACCTGGGAGTCGGACCTCTGGTTCGCGAACCTGAGCGGCTGCCAGACCGGGCGTTGGCCGGTAACAGCGGACAGCGGACGCTACGGGATCGGTGGCGTGCTCGCCGCGGGAGAAGTCGGCTGGGTGGTCGCCAGTCGAGCTGATCTGGTCAATCGGACCGCGGAAGGCTTCAACCAGGCGTACTACCGTGCGCTCGGTGAGAGTGTCCCTGCGGCTTATGCAGCCGGCCTGGCGGCGACCCGAGCGAGTGGCGTGCCGGTCGTGGAATGGGCCGCCTTGATGCTCCTCGACGGCAATGGTCGGCGCAGTCGGGCCCCTTTGTCCGGAGGCTGAGCGTGGCATTCACACTTTCGGCATGGGAAGGGGGGCAAGAGCACCCACGCTATACTCCTCACATCATCGAGAGGGTATGCACCGCCTGGCACGCGGATCGGAAATGGACGGAGACTGGTGATGGCGAAGTATGAGGCCGAAGAGCTGCTGCATGCGTTGGCTGGGGATGCAGCCCAAGAGGAAGGGCATGCAGCGCTCGACGAAGCGCTGCTCGAGGCCTACCGAGAGGGCAATCTCGATGCCGACGAGGCTGCTCGGGTGGAGCTGAAGCTGGCGGACAGCCCGGAAGCACGCGCCGCGTTGCGAGCACTCGCCGGTGTCGACCCCCGTGCTAGCGCAGCGACACCGCCCGCGGCGGTTCGTGAGTCGGTGCTGGGGCAATTCGACGAGCAGCGCCCGGCACTCCCGGATCCGCCAAGGGTCCAACAGAGGCGGATGTTGCGTACGCTGCTGCCGGCCGCCATTTTCGTCACCCTGGTGTTCGGCCTGCAAATCTTCTATCGGCCGCTCCGCGAGCTGCCCGCGACCGAGATCGACGTGTCGAACGCTTCGGCAGTGCGGTCGGGACCGGCAGCGGCCTTCGCGGGCAACGACCGCTTCACGGGCTTGGCAGACGATCGGCTGAAGATTCGCGTTCGACCCACGCGTGACGCTGTGCCCGGCGTCGAGTACGGTCTGTACCGCTGGCGCGGTGACAGCATCGAACGCATCGACGACGAGCAGTGGGTCCGGCGAGAGGATGCCAACGAGTCGAGCGAGCTCTTGGTCGAGGCCTCGAATCTGGTCAGTGCGCCAGTCGGCGACAGAGTCGCCTGGATCGTCGCCGCCTGGCGTGGTGAGCTGCCGGACGAGATTGCCGTGCCACCGGGCAGTGACGAACGAACCGTGCTCGACCTGCTGACAGACGCCGGTCGGCGTCGCGCGCATCCGATTGCGATCGAGATCGTTCCGCCGTGACGGGCAGGGCGACGCCATCCCGAATCGTAGACAACGAGAAGGAGAGAGGATTCATGGCAACGCCTCGTGTTCATGTCGACTCCGCACGGCAAGCGCACAGGTTCCGCGCAGGACGCATCATGCTCGCGGTCTCGTGGTTTCTGCTCGCAACTTCGGTGAGCCTGGCCATGGAGCCCTCGGGTGGTCTTTCCTGGGCCTTGGTCAACCGCACCTGTGAACCGCCCCCCGGCGCCGTGGTCATCGGCTGTGGTGATCTCGGTAACTACCTCTTCGCACAGGACGTGTCGCAGCTCGGCTGTCTGGTGGTCGACGAGGGGCCTCCGGCGAACGACGTCTACACCGCGTCACGACCCGTCGCATTGGCCGACGGCCAGACGTGGGATCTCGAGCATTTCAACCTCCCACTCGGCCAGCACCTGCGCCCGGGCCAACCTTTGCTGAAGAACGCCCATGGGGCGGCGGACGCGATCGCCATCGACTGGAGCAACAGTCACGGCCAGGCGGTGATGGCGATCATGGAGCAGCTCGCTGGGCCATCTGTGCGGACGAGACTTTTGGCGCTAGACGACCAAGACCTGGTCAGTTCCTTGGGGCCAGCGATCGGCGACGCCCATGTGTTGGCCAATTTGTGCAATGTGATCGAGAGTATTGACGTCCTGCATCAAGCGGCTCCCCGCGTGATCAACATGAGCTTCGGGCGGTGGACGGAGGACTCTTTCCCGGTCGGCTGTACCGACACCTTGTCGTGCCAGGTCAACAAGGCGGTCTCGCACCTGGTGGAACGCGGGGTGACGGTCACGGCCGCGGCCGGCAACCACCGCGAGCTGCTGTTTCCGGCCATTCTGCCAGGCACCCTCTCGGTCGGCGCATTCGATCTCAAGCGCTATGGTGTGGCGCTGGAAGCCGTCGAGTCTTGGGAGACGCCGCTCGGAGTCGATGTCCTCCTGCCGGGGGACGGGCTGTGCACGACCGCTGCGTTGGCTGCAGGTACATCGTTCTCGTCAGCGGCACTGGCCGGCTTTCTGGCAGCCGAGACCGTGCCGCGAGCATCCTTGACGCCCGCGGCGGTCTCAGGAGTCTGGCGGCCGACCTGGATCGCCGGCCAAGGGTTCAATTGCTTCTTGTTGACGACCGACAGCAGCTTCGTGCCAGGCTGCATGCCGACGCTCGACCAGTTCGTGATCGAAGCGGTAACCGGAACGTCCTGCGAGGAGCCGGACACGCAAAACACCGGTTCGTCAGATCAGAAGGTCATCACTGCGTTCATGCCGTCTCTTCCCGAGGTTCCGCCGCGGTTGCCGAGCTTTGCGCAGTGGCAAGCCGAGAATCACTCTCCGACGCCTGGCGACGAGATCTGTACGCCCTGCGGTGGTGGTGGTGGTGGTGGCGCCTTGGCCAGGGTTCCGGGCAGCGTTCCGCACAAGAGCGTGCCCCGCAAGGGCGTCGGTTTCCCCACGGAGGACGACGATCTCCTCCTCGACTTCAGCGGCTCACCCAAGCTCCGAGAAACGCTGAGCATTCATGAGATGTATTTCCGCGTTGGCCAGCGCTTCTTCTCGGTGAAGTTGGATGAAGAAGACTTGCTGGCGTTGGAGAATGGCGAGGTCGAAGTTCTGCGGCTCACGAAGGCAGCGCTGCTGCCGCTCGAGGATGAGCAGCCTTCGCTGGTTTTCCACATGTGGGAAGACCTCGACGGCAATCTGCAGGTCGGAACGAACGAGCTCTTCTGGAGCTCAGCGCCGATTCTGATTCCGATTGTCGTTCCCTGAACGGGCCGGGATGCGTCTACTCGGCCAGGGCGGTCTGGTCGTCGGAAGCGATTCGTAGGCGTGCGGCCAGCGCGTTGCGGCTGTCGAGCACCAGGCTGAACAGCGCAGGAACCAGGAACAGGGTGAAGAAGGTCGAAACCGCGAGGCCACCGACCACCACACTTCCGAGTCCCCGATAGAGCTCGGAGCCTGCACCTGGGAAAAGTACCAGGGGCAGCATGCCGCTCAGGCTGGTGCACACGCTCATGAAAATCGGCCGCACCCGCGTCAGGGTCGCGTCGCGGATCGCCTCGCGTGGCGCCAGATCGCTCCGTTTCAACAGATTGAGCGATTGGTGGACGATCAAGATGGCGTTGTTGACCACGGTGCCCACCAGGATGATGAAGCCGAGCATGGTCAGCACATCGAGCGGCTGGTAGCTGAACTGGTTCAGCAGCCCGAGGCCGAGGAAGCCACCCAGCGCTGCCAGCGGCACGCTGAACATGATCACCATTGGGTAGAGGAAGCTCTCGAATAGCGCGGCCATCAGCAAGTAGGTGATGACCACGGCGAGCAGGAAGTTCCAGGCCAGCGCTTGGCGGGTCTGGGTCAGCTTGTCGGCGCTGCCCGAGAGCGAGATGCGGTAGAGCCCACCGATCTCGCCGGCTGCGCGGAGCGGCTCGATGATCGACGACTGCAGGGTCTCCATGGCTGCCTGCAAGGGGATCTCGTCCGGTGGTGTGACCTGGATCGTGATCGTTCGCTGACGCTCCCGGTGATTGATCTGCACCGGTCCATTGACCATCTCGACCCGCGCCACCGATCCGAGGGTCACGAGCTGGCCGTCGGGCGTGGCGATCGGAAGCTGCTCGATCAGGTGGGTGCGGTGCTGCGCCCCCGGGCTCGCCTTGACCACGAGGTCGATCTCGCGTCCCTCGTGGCGGTAGTCGCTGGCCTTGGCGCCATCGATCAGGGCGTCGACCACGAAGCCGAGGTCCCGGTTGGAAATGCCGAGCTCGGCGGCCCGCCTGCGGTCGGGCACGACCTGGACCTCGGGATTGCCCAGATCGAGACCCGGAACCGGGATCGCTTGGGCATTGGGTAAGGCCTGCTGGACGCCGCCGATGATCTGGATGCCGAGCCCGATCAGCTTCTCGAGCTCCGGGCCGGTGATCTCGATGTCGATGTTGCGCCCCTCACCCATGCCGCGGTCGAAGAGGCTGACCTGCGAGGCGAAGGCGATCGTTCCGGGCATGCGTGCGTGGGCTTGTTGAAAGACACCGAGCAGCTCGTGAGCGCGAAGCGGGTCCCGCGAGCTGGCGCCGATGAATCCCTGGTTGGGCAAGGCGCCGAAGAAGAAGCTCTCGACGCCACCGCCTGGCATGGCTTCGGCCTCGGCCCCTTCGGCTTCGATCAGCGGCGTGAAAACGTCGTTGTAGATGTCATTGAAGGCCGCCACTTCGTCGAGGTTGTAGCCGGGGGGCGGCAGCATGAAGCCAAATACGAAGTTCATGTTGCCGAGCGGCAGGTACTCGGCCTTCGGGATGAGCAGGAACGAAAGTCCGAGAGCGGTGACGGTGAAACCGAGCACCACGGCGAGTCGGCGCAGGGTGGTGCCACAGATCCAGTAGACCGTGTTCGCGATCCAGCGACTGAAGCGCTGTGCGAGGCCGGTGATGCCGGCCGAGCGAGGTGCGATGCCCGGATCGGTGTCCAACTCGGCCTCGGAATCACCGTCTTCTGATCGTGCGCCGCGAGGCGGACGCGCGTCGAGAATCTTGGCGGACAGGCTCGGGATGACCGTCACGGCGACCACCAGGCTGAGACCGACGCCGCAGCTGATGGCGAGGGCGATATCGCGGAAGAGCTGGCCGGCCTCTTCTTCGATGAAGAGGATGGGCACGAAGACCGCGATCGTGGTCAGGGTCGAAGCGAGCACCGCGCCCCAAACTTCGACGGTGCCGTCGTAGGCGGCGCGCGCCCGTGCCTTGCCCATCTGGCGATGCCGGTAGATGTTCTCGAGCACGACGATCGCGTTGTCGACGACCATGCCGACGGCGAAAGCCATGCCGGCGAGCGACACCACGTTGAGGCTGCGGCCGAGGGCATGGAGCAGCAGGAACGTGCCGACGATGCTGATCGGAATCGCCAGCGCCACCACCAAGGTGCTAGCACGGCTGCGCAAGAACAGCAGCAGCACCAGCACCGCCAGCACGCCGCCAATGATCAGGCTCTGCTGCACGAGATTGATCGCGCTGTCGATGTACTCGGTCTCGTCGTAGGCCTGAACCAGGTGCAGTCCGCGATCGGCGAGGATGCCGGCATTGAGGTCGGCGACCGTTGCCTTGAGGCCCTCCATGCTGTCGATGATGTTGGCGCCAGGCTCCTGAATCGCCGATAGTGCGATCGTCCGCTGATCGCGGAAGAAGAGCTTGTCGCCAGCCCGGCGGAAGCCGAGCTCGACCGTGGCGACATCGCGCACGTAGACCGGCACGCCGCCCGCCACCGCGATGACCACATTCTCGATGTCCTCAGGCGAGCTGTACTCGCCCACGGTCCGCACGACGTAGCGCCGCTTGCCTTCGTTGAGGTCGCCACCGCTGTACGACCGGTTCTCGCGGTCGAGGGCGGCGGCGAGCTGGTTGAGGGTCACCTGGCGTGCGGCCAGTTTGCCGGGATCGACCAAGACCTGCATCTCGCGCTCGCGGCCGCCGAAGAAGTTCGACTGGGCCACGCCGGGCACCCGCTCGAGCGCTGGCTTGATCTGGTCGTCCACGAAGTCGTAGAGCGTCCAGATCTCGCCTTCGAAAGGGTTGTCGGGGTCGCGCAGCAGGATGAACCAGGCCATTGCGCTGTTGTTCGGATCGCTTGTCAGGATGATCGGCTTGTCGGCGTCATCCGGATAGCGCGGCACCTGCTCGAGTCGGTTCGCGACCTTGAGCAGACTGGCGTCTTTGTCGCTGCCGACCGCGAATGTCAGGATGATCTGGCCGAAGCTGTCCTGGCTCGAGCTCTCCATCTCGAGCAGGCCGTCGAGACTCTTGAGCTGTTCTTCCTGCTCGTTGACGATCTCACGCTCGATCTCGGCGGGGCTGGCTCCAGGCCAGAAAGTCTGGATCGTGACCTGCGGCTCCTCGACCGTCGGCGTGAGCTGGACCGGAATGTTCGTCAGCGCGATCGAGCCGAACAGGACCAGCAGGATCACGCCGACCGCGGTGGTCACCGGCGCGTCGATGGCACCTCGGATGACGTTCATGGTGCGGCGTACTCCACGGGCTCGGTCGAGACCGGCATGTCGGGCATGATGCGCTCGTTACCCCGGGTGATCACGGACTCGCCGGCCGCGACACCGCTGACCGCGACCCAGGCGCCGATGCCGGCGCCGACCGTCACGGGCCGCAGGCGCGCGACGGTACCGTCGTCGACGGTTTCCACCACGTAGACCATCTCGTTGGCGCCGTTGCGCACCACGGCATCCTTGGGGACCACGGTCTTGGGGCTGGCTTCGCCGGTCGGCAAGGCGACGGTGGCGAGCATGCCGACACCAACCCGGCCGTTCGGATTCTTGATGCGCACCTTCGCGGGGAACGTGCGCGATTGCGGGTCGGCGCGTGGAATGAGCGCTGTGACGGTGCCATCGATGGCCAGGCCGGGTAGGGCCGAGAACGTCACCTTGGCCGAGGCACCGATCCGAGTTGCCGCGTAGTGGTGCTCCGGCAGATCGATGACGACCTCGAGCGCATCGAGATCGATCATCTCGACCACCGGGCTACCGATCGAGAGCCAGGCACCGACCTGGCAGTGCTCAGCGACCACCACGCCGGTAAAGGGTGCACGAACCACCGAGCGGGCCAGATCGTCCTCGAGACGGCCGATATCGGCCTTCGACTGATCCACCCGTCCTTGCCAGGCATCCGACTCGGAGACCGCGTTGTCGAATGCTTGGCGGCTGATGACGCCGGCTTCGAAGAGCTCCTTGCTGCGTGTGAGACTGCTCGCGGCGAGCGCCAAACGTGCTTCCGACTCGCGAAACTGCGCGCGCGCCGCGTCCAGGCGCAGCGCAAGGTTGTCGCGCCGAAGCCGGGCGATCGGGGCACCGCGCTGGACGCGTTCGCCGTCGCGGACTTCGAGGGCGGTGACCAGCCCGGCGACTTCGCTGGCCACCAGGGCGCTGGTTCGGGAGATCACGGAGCCCGTCAAGGACACGGTCGACGCCACGCGCGCTTCTCGCGCCTCGGTCACGCCGACCGGCATCGGCCCGCCGGGACCTTGGGCGGCGGTCATTGCCGGGAGAGATGCGACCACTGCCAAGGCCGTCATCAGGCCTTTCATGGGGGGTGAGAAGCTTGGGCGGAGTCTGCAGTCGGGGCGACTGCTCGATCGGTTCGTTCGAGGCGAAAACATAGGATGTTTCTCCGGGCTGCGTGGGGGCGAGTGCGAGTGCGAATATGCCCGAGGTTGCGCAGCGCACTTCACCATACGACATTGCTGGTTCGATGTTTGTCAACGTCTTGGCACGGTTTCCGAAGCTGTGCGCCGCGACCGCGTACGGCTGGTACAGTCGAAGAGACGCGTCGCTAGGGTTTGGATCGGTCGCTTCGCGGCCGTTTAACGGAGGTCGTCATGCGGATGCCGTATTGCTCGTTGCTGGTTCGCTCGTTGCTGGCTTTCTTCGTTTGGGGTTTGGCCTTCGGAGCGGCTCCGGCGGTTTCCGAGACGCCACCGGCGGATCTGGGCACCATCGCGTTCCCGACTTCCGGGCCACCACAGGCCACCGAGCTGTTCGAGCGGGGCGTGCTCTACCTGCACAGCTTCGAATACCGGGATGCTCGCGCGGCGTTTCAGGCGGCTCAGGAGAAGGCACCCGACTTCGCCATGGCCTATTGGGGCGAAGCCATGACCTACAACCACCCGATCTGGCTGGAGGAAGACGTTGAATCGGCGCGCGAGGCGCTCGCACGTCTGGCACCGACCCCTGAGGCCCGCGCTGCCAAGGCGCCGACCGAGCGGGAGCGCGGTTACCTGCACGCGGTCGAGATCCTCTTTGGCGAAGGCACCAAGGCCGAGCGCGATCAGGCCTACCTCGAAGCACTGGAAGCCCTTTCGGCCCGCTTTCCCGAGGACCACGAAGCAGCGGCCTTCCTATCCCTCGCATGGATGGGGATTTGCCACGAAGGGCGCGAGTTTCCCGCCTACATGCGTGCGGCTGCGATCGCTCAGCATGTTTTCGCCCAGAATCCGCGCCACCCAGGAGCGGCCCACTACCTGATTCATGCCACGGACGACCCGGTCCATGCGCCCTTGGGGCTGCGCGCTGCCTACGCCTATGCCGAGATCGCGCCGGCTGCCGGTCATGCGCGCCACATGCCCTCGCACATCTTCTTGGCGCTCGGCATGTGGGCGGAAACCGTCACGTCCAACCAGTCGTCCTGGGATGCGGTCGCGGCCCGCGTCAAGGCGGAGGGGTGGGCGGTCGAGCGCAACAATTACCACGCCCTTTTGTGGGGGCACTACGGTCTGCTGCAGCAGGGGCGGGTGCGTGAAGCCGAGGCATTCCTCACGCGCATGGCAGCCGACCACGAAGCGTCCGGCACGACGCGTACGGGCACGCACTTGGCTTTGATGCGCGCGGCGCATGCTGTGGAGACCGGTGACTTCGAGGGTTTGCCACCGGCGCCGGAGGTCAGCGACAACATGGGGCTCGCGGTGGCCGCGAGTACCGATCTCGTCACTGGGCTGGCCGCCCTGGCCAAGGGCGAGACGGCGACCGCGGAAGCCGCCGCCAAGAAGATTCGGGAACGCATCGCAGAGGCCCTCGAGGGCGAACGCAAGCGCCGCGATGATTCCTACACGCGCGTTGGCAGCGTACGCACGGCCTCGGCCGAGGTCATGGCGCTGGAGCTCGAGGCCCTGGTGGCCGAACAGCGTGGCGATCTGGCGACGGCGCTGGTCAAGGCCAATGAAGCGGCCACGCGCGAAGAAGATACTCCGTCCGGGTTCGGCCCGCCGGTGCCGGCCAAGCCCGCGCGCGAGCTGCTCGGCGAGATGCTCGCCCGTGCTGAGCGTTACGACGAAGCCCAGCCCCAGCTCGAGCGTGCGCTCGAGCGCACGCCTCGGCGGGCAATCGTCCTGCGCGCCCTTGCCGACGCCGCGCGCAAGGCGGGTGACGAAACGGTTGCGGAAAGCGCTCTGGCGACCCTGCAGGACGTTTGGTCCGCGGCCGACAAGCCAGTGGCCCAAGCCGCTGCTGCTTCATCGGCCGACTGACGCCGGCACTCGGTTTTCCCATCCCCGCCCAGGGCTCACGTCGCTTCGCGCCGCCTGCCCTGGGCTTTTCGCCTTGGCCGATCCCGAGCCCAAGGCAGCGTCGCGGTCGTCGGCACCGCTACGCCTTCCACGGTTGCGTGCTCAGCGTGCGCCTGGAGATGGTGTCGGACTCGTGCCGCCATTTCTCGGCGCATGAGCAGCTCCGCGCACCGCTGACGCCACTACAAGAGATTGATCGTCTTCCACGAAGATGAATAGGGCTGATGGACTGTCCGTATCAAACGACATTCATGCTCTATTCGTTGCCGCTCTATCAGTAGGAGGTTCATTGTGAAAAGAAGATCGAAATCTATTGGTGCCTGGACGATTGCCTTGCTCACGGCACTTTCGGCAGTCGGTCCGGTCACGGCCATGACGGTTGTTCCGGTCTCCGATGCGGCGCTGCTGGACGCGTCAGCATTGGTGGTCCACGGGCGGGTCGTCGATGCGCAGGTCGTCGCGTCGGGCGGCGGCATCGCCACGGTATACGTGGTGGACGTTATTCGTCCGGTCAAAGGTGCCGGCCAAGCTTCGCGTATCAGGGTCGAGGTGCCTGGTGGCGTGCTTGCCGATGGGCGTGGGCTCGTGATTCCGGGCATGCCGCAATTCGCTGCCGGCGAAGAAGCGCTCTTATTTCTGACCGCCGGCTCCGGGAGTACCTGGCGTCTGTCGTACGACGCCCAGGGTGCATTCGGCCCCACGGTTGCCGATGGTGCGCACTACTGGAGCCGCGGAGATGGTGACTCGGTTCATCGGCTCCTGCCCAAGAATGGGGCGGGGAACGATGCTCACTACGAAACCCCGCGCCATGCCGAGCCGTTCGTCACCTGGCTCGGCGATCGTGCAAACGGAACCCACCGGCCGGCCGACTACCTGGCGGTGGGCACACCGACCACGCCGCTGCGTCCACCAACGAAGTTCACCCTGCTTCAGCCGAACCGCCCCGCGCGCTGGTTTGTCTTCGAAGCGGGGGGTACGGTTGCGTGGCGCACCCACTCGGCTGGCCAGCAAGGTCTTGCCGACGGTGGCGCCGTGGCGTTTCGGCGTGCCCGAAGGGCTTGGAACCAAGATGCCAGCACGCCGATCCGCTATCGGCCGGGCGGCACCACGAACGCGACCGGCGGGCTCACGCAGCCGGACGGCGTCAACGCGATCTTGTTCCGAGACTTCAACAACTTCATTGCCCAGGACTTCGCCTGCAACGGCGTGCCCGGCACCGTCGCCGTGGGCGGGTATTGGACGAGCGCGCAGCAAGTCGATCGATTTCGCGGCATTGACTTCGCGGTCATTCTGGAAGCCGATGTCGTGATCAACGACGGTGCATCCTGCTTGTTCGCGAGTGATCCGCGTGCAGCCGAAGAAGCCTATGCGCACGAGTTGGGGCATACCCTCGGCCTCGGCCACTCTTGTGGCGACGCGGGTGGCCGGTCGTGTGGGCCCAATCCCTTCCTCGATGCGGCCCTGATGCGGGCGACCCTCCACAGTCCGTCGATTGGCGCCCAACTCGGAGGCGACGACGTCAACGGCATCGGCTACCTCTACGATGCGAGCTACAACGGTCCTGAGCCGGGGCAAATCGGCGGACCGCCTCCCACGCTGCCCAATGGCCATCCGCGTTTCTGTACGGAATTCGGCCCCTGCGGCTCGGGGCAGGGAGACTGCGACAATGACAGCGAGTGCGCGAGTGGGCTGGTGTGCACGGACAATCGCGGGGCCGAGTTCGGGTTCCCTGCGGGAATCGACATCTGCCTGCCAGATGACAACGGTGGCCCGCCAACGAGTTGTGGTCTGCCGCTGGGCAGCGGCCGCTACTGCTCGGATCCGGCGTGCGGCCCGTGTCTGGCGGGCCAGGGCGACTGTGACAACGACGCCGAGTGTGGTCCGGGTTTGAGCTGTGTCGACAACGTCGGCGCCACGTTCGGATTCGCGCCGGGTATCGACGTGTGCTTGCAGACGATGTGCACGTCCGAGAACGGACGTGGCGACTTCTGCTCGGTCTGCGGGCCGTGCACGGAAGGGCAGGGCGATTGCGACAGCGACGCCGAGTGCGCGGCGGGATTGACCTGCGTCGACGACGTTGGCCCGATGTTCGGCTTCGGCCCGCGGGTCGACGTCTGCCTACCGAACGCCGTTCCGTAGGGCAGCGACGCTTGCCCTGAACGCAAGAGGGGCGCCGCTGGCCGGATCGACCGTGCGGCGCCCCAGAGAAGTTCGAACGGATTCGGGTTAAGGGATGGTGGCGTTCCAGGCCGAGGTATCGCCCGACTCGAAGCCGTCTGTGAAGACGTCGTTGCCCTGGGCCTCGCAAGTGCTGGCGCTCTCGAAGCGTTGCACACTGCTGCCTTGCAGCAAGTAGACCTCGCCATCCTCGTCTTCGCCGAATCCGAAGACGCTGCCGCCGAGGTCGTCCCACTCCGTGAAGCTCCAGTTGCCGGGCGTGTCTTCGGTCCCGAAGAACACCTTGGCGGTGCAGAAGTCCGCGAAAATGTAGGTGCCGCGCAAGGCAGGAATGCAGCCGCGGTAGCGGAAACCACCGGTGATCGAGCAGTTGCCCTGGGAGTGGGGATAGACCATGACTGGGTCGACGAAGGTGCCGGTGCAACCGCCGGGGCCGCCGATGTCTCCCTCGCGGCAATTCCAGCCGTAGTTGAGGCCACCGGCGCTGCCGGCCGGCTCCACCGAGACTTCCTCACGCGAGCCGGCACCGACGTCGGCGATGAGCATGTCGCCGGTCATGCGATCAAAGCTCCAGCGGTAGGGGTTGCGGAATCCGACCCCCCAGATCTCGTCGAGCCCGGCACCACCAACGAAAGGATTGCTCGGCGGAACCGCGTAGCCCGACGCGCAGGCGGCGGTGTCGCAAGGGTCGATGCGGAGCATCTTGCCGAGCAAGTTGTTGGTGTTCTGAGACGTCGCGCTCGAGGCGCCACCATCACCCAGGCCGATGTAGAGGAAGCCGTCCGGGCCGAAGTGAATGTCACCACCGTTGTGGTTGCCGGCGGGCTGGCCCAGCGAGAAGATCTCGATCCTGGAGGACTCGTCGGCATCGTTGGGATCGCCGGCGCTCACCTCGTACCGCGCAACCACGGTCTCCAGAGGGTTGCCGCCCGTGCCGGTGCGTGTGTAGTAGACGTAGAAGTAGCCGTTTGTAGTGAAGTCAGGGTGGAAGGCCAGGCCGAGGAGGCCGCCCTCGAAGAAGGTGTCGACCAGCGAGACGATGTTGAGGAAGGGCGCGCCGAGGAGTCCAACGCCGGGCTGGTAGATCTGAATCGTGCCGTTGCGTTCGACAATGAACAGGCGATCGGTGCCGTCATTGGCGTTTCGAGCTGCCACAGGCGTCGCCACCGAGATTCCCAGCGAGCTCAGCTGGAAATCGCCGGGAAGCTGAGCGGTCGCGGGGGTGGCCGTGAGGGCCAGTTGGGAGAGGGCCAGAAGGACAAAGGTCGACAGGATTCGGCTCATGCGGCGCATTCGCGTTTCCTCCAGGGTCGTTCACGAGATTGGATGGGCGGGACTCATGAGCCACGCGCTATGGAGAGAGAGAGCCTATTCCACGCGCGATTCCTTCGCTCAGGGACGATTCGGTCCGAATGATCGTCAGGTTTGGGGCGTTGGAGCCCCTTCAATACCGCCGAAGAGCTCGTTGATCTTGTCGTATCGGTAGTCGAATACCCGCCCCAACATGCTTTGAACGGCGATCCAGTGGGTCAGGCGCCCCAGCGGGCCGAATGGCAGGCGGTAGCGGACGGTGTCGGTCATGAGAACACCCTCGCCACAGGGGGTCAGGGTATGAAGGTGGATCCACTGCTTGTAGGGCCCCTTCTCCTGCACGTCGATGAACGAGTACGGCGGGTTCCAATCGTCGATGCGGGTGCGCCAGAGCATGGGGAGGGGGCCGAGGCCGATCACGTACTCGATGCGGGTGCCAGTCTCGATCGACGCGGGCGGCTCGCCGCGAAATCGGAATCCCATCCAGGGCGGGGTGATGGCTTGCAGGTTCTGGGCACGGGAAAAAAAGCTGAAGCCTTCTTCGAGGTTCAAGGGTAGCCACTGTTCGCGGCGAAGAATGTGTTCTCGGCTCATGGTGAAGAGTCTTCGTCGCGTCGGCGGTATCGGATCTGCACGAGACCGCTCGAATAGGTGCGTGATTCGACCACGTCGAGGACCTCCAGCGACTCCCCGCTGGAAAACAATGGGATGCCCGCGCCCAGCCAGGTCGGAATGAACGAGACGACGTACTCGGTGATCAAGGCCTGCGCGCGGAAGGATCCCGCGAGGGCGGCGCCACCGAGCAGCCAGGCGCGCTTGTGGCCCGAGGCGGTGATGGTTTTGCACACCTCGGCCGGAGCCGCACCCGTCTGGATCACTTCGTCTGGTGCCTGCTCGATCGGCCGTTTCGAGAGCACGTAGCTGGGCTTGCCCGTATAGGGCCAGTCGCCGAAGCTGAGCGCCTTCTCGTACGTGCCGCGACCCATCACGACGACGTCGACGGTGTCGTAGAACGCTGCGCAGCCGTAGTCTTCGCCCGGGGCATCGACCACCGACAGCCAGTCGACACCGCCATCGGCCGTCGCGATGAAGCCGTCGACGCTGGCGGCGACGTAGTAGCAGACCTCGAGCTTCTTCCCTTCGTCCTTGCCCAAGCGCTCTTCCCTCAGGTTCCGATCACGAGACCACCGTCGACCGACAGCGTGGTGCCCGTGATGAACGAGGCCGCGTCCGAGACCAGCCAGGCGTAGGCTTCGGCAATGTCCTCGGGTGTGCCGAGACTGCCGAGCGGGGCGGCGTTTGCCATGCGCTCGCGAATCTTCTCGGGAATCGCCATCGCCATCTCCGTGGCGACGAATCCGGGCGCGATGGCGTTGACCCGGATGCCGTAACGTCCGAGCTCGCGGGCCCAGGTCTGGGTCATGGCGATGACACCGGCCTTGCTCGCGGTGTAGTTGGTCTGACCGAAGTTGCCATAGAGGCCGACCACCGAGCTGGCGCTGACAATGGCACCTCCGCCGCGGGCGATCATCGAAGGCACCACGGCCCGCGTGGTTCGGAAAACCCCTTTGAGGTTGACGTCGATCACCGCGTCCCACGCCGCGTCACTCATCTCGTCGACGACTTCGCCGTCGCGATACTTGACCAACTGGGCGTCGCGGGTGATGCCCGCGTTGTTGATCAGGATGTCGATGCCACCGTGGCGGTCGACGGTCGCGGCCACGGCCTCGCGGATCGCCTGCTCATCGGTGACGTCGACGCGGGTGAAGGCCGCTTGCGGCGCCAGCGCTGCGGCGCCAGACGGAACGGGCGTGGCAGCCTGGTCGATGGCGGCGACCAGCGCCTCGGCGTCTTGGGCGTCGCGGTCCCAGGCCACGACCTGGGCCCCCGCAGCGGCCAACCGGATGGCGGTGGCCCGTCCGATGCCGGCAGCCGCTCCCGTGATGATGGCGACCTTGCCATCGAGTCGTTGAGATCGCATGCCACTGCCTCCTGGCCGAAGGATCAAATTGAGTGCTACTGAATGACGGGTACCGCGCGTCCGCCCTTGAAGAAGCGCTTGCGCGGCGGCAGGGCGCGGCGCCGGAAGATCTCGTCGACCGATCCGCGCCGCCCGGAACGTACCAGCATGCCGCTGTCCGGGTCGAACGATCGGTGGAGAATCTCGCCAGGTTCTTCAGGTTCGGCGACCGGGGGGCGCAGCCTGACTGCATCGATCATGAAGCGCTTCCAGATCGGTGCGGCCGCCTGCGAGCCAGCAAGGCCCAGCGGCTTGCCCTCGTCGCGACCCACCCACACCACAGTAACGATGCCGTTGGCATAGCCGGCAAGCCATGCATCTCGACGCTCGGAAGACGTTCCGGTCTTGGCAAAGACGGTCACACCGTCGATCGCCGCGCCCTGGGCCGTACCTTCCCGCGCGGCACCGCGCAACAGGTCGTGCACCAGGTAGGCCGTGGCCATCCCGGTGACCCGTGAGGTGTCCGCGCGCCGGTTGGCCAAGCCCCGTCCGCCCGGTCGCTCGATGCGCCGAAACGGTCGCGGGTGGGCGCGACCGCCGCGATTCGGGAAGGTCGTGTAGGCAGCAGCCAGCGCCAGGGGCGAGGTCTCCACCGCACCGAGGGCAAAGGCGGGGGGAGCGGGGGTGGGAATGGCAAGGCCGGCGGCGCGCAGGCGCTCGGCCGTCTCGTCGAAACCGCACCAGCGCGCGACCCGCACGAAGGGCACGTTGCGGGAGTCTGCCAGCGCGCGGCGCAGGTCGAGGGTACCCACGAAGCGGCCGTCGTCGTTCGCCGGCTGCCAGGGGCCGGACGGCAGATCGATGGTCAGGGGCCGGTCCGCCACCTGGGACGCCGGATAGAGCGGCTCGCGATTGCCACAAGGTCCGAAGGCTTCGAGCAGCACGAAGGGTTTGATCGCTGAGCCTGGTTGCCGCTTGGCTGTCCGGGCGCGATCGAACCCGCCTCGTCCGCTGTCGGGGTGGCCGCCAACATAGGCGAGCACGTCGCCGCTGGCCGCGTCGAGCGCCACCAGTGCTGCCTGCACGCCCCCACCATGGCGCCGGCGTAGTCGGGTGAGCGCCTCGCGCACGGTGGTCTCCGCGTGGGTCTGCATCACCGCGTCGAGGGTGGTCTCGACGACCATGCCGCGTCCCTCCTCGGTGCGGGTCGGCAGGGCGCGAGCGACTTGATCTTCGAGATAGTCGAGGAAGTGCGCGGCACGTGTCTTGGGTGGTGTCTCGAGCCGGGCGTGCACCGATGTCTCGCGGGCCCGGCTGATCATCGCGGCATCGATCCACTCCAGGTCCTCGAGGCGACTGAGAACCCAATCACGGCGCGCTTTGGCACGCTCGGGGTGGCGCTGGGGCGCATAGCGGTTCGGCGCCTGGATCATGCCAGCGAGCAGGGCGGTCTGGGCCAACGAGAGATCCTCGACACCGCGGGAGAAGTAGGCTCTCGCCGCCGCGCCCACGCCGTGAATCGCCCGCCCGTCGACGTGGCCGAGATAGACGTGGTTGAGGTATGCCTCGAGGATCTCCCGCTTGTCGTAGTGGGCCTCGAGCCACAGGGCCCTTACGGCTTCGGACATCTTGCGCCCGAGCGTCTTCTTGGCCGTCAGATCGCGGTTCTTGATCAGCTGCTGGGTGATCGTGCTGCCACCCTGGGCCGCGCCACCCGCTTTGATGTTGGCGAGAAGCGCACGCGCAATGCCCTTGGCGTCCACCCCGCCATGGTCGAAGAAGCGTCCGTCCTCAGCCGCCAAGACCGGTTGCCAGACGTGCTCGGGCAGGTCGTCGAGGCGAATTGTCAGCCGCCGTGCTCGGTCTTCGACCACCGACTCTGCGAGGGTCTCACCCTCGATCCAGACGCGATCGGGTGCGGCGCCGTCATCCGCGGCGGTCGCGCCGGTGATCATGCCGTCTCGGCGTCGAAGTGTCAGGCCCACGAGTGCCGCCGGATGGTCATCGCCACTGACCCGGTGCGCCCGCCGGTAGATCCAAAAGACCTCGTGTCCCCAGAAGTAGGTTCCCACCTCGGTCGGGCGCTTCCGCACCCGCAGGTAGCCGAGGCGCTTCAGTCGGTCCTCGAGCGCGTAGTCCGCCACCGTACGCCCCGGAATCAGCGGCATGGGCGCGCTTCGCACCCGCACCTCGCTTCGTCCGAGCTCATCTTCCAAGGATGCTGCGGCGAGCGCTTGCGGGATCGCATTCGTGACGACGATGCACAGCAGCACGAGGCGCCAAGGCAGACGGAGAAACGTTCGCATGTTCACGTTCGATGGTCGGTCGCGGTGATCGAAGAGTCGTAGTCGGTCAGGGGCGTGGCCGGACACAGGGGGCCCTGGCGGGCAAGTCGGTGAATCCATCCCACTGCCGAAGCCTACCGCGCGTTGATCTCGTTCGCACGATTCGACCGCGTAGAGATTATGGAACGCGACAAAGGTCAACGATCTCGAAAGCGGCATGCCGACAAGATTTGTTGCCCCGTTCCGCGTTTGGAAACAGAAACCATCTTTCTCGACACCCAAGGAGGTTCACCATGGAATCAACCAGCAACGCCCGACTCGAGACTGATCTCAGGAAAATCTCGGCCACGACCCGCGACACGGATCCGACCCGCAGTGTGCGGGCCTTGGATGGCAGGCCGCGACGCCGGAAGATGGGATTCCGTGCGGTCGTAGTCGCAGCATTGAGCGCAACCCTCGCGAGCACTGCGTTGGCTGACGACGTCTGGAATGGCGCAGATACCACCGGTGTGGGCTGGCGGCAGGGGCCGGTGGCGATCGGCTCGTCGTTCTGCGGCAAGGATCTTTGTGTCGAGACCGGTAGCACGCTCGGAACCGGCGACGGCATTTGGATGACCCGTGGCGGCTCGCAGGCCCTGGGCCTACTGTCGAACATGGCAGGTGGCGCCTGGGGGCCGATGACCCAAGCCGGCGACTTCATGTTCCTGCTCAAGGGGCCTTCCGCCGGCAATCCGCAAGCGGGCTTGGTGATCGCTCCTTGGGGTCCCCAACCTGGTGGCTTACGCATCGCCGAGAACGGACACGTGGGCATCGGCACACCGCATCCAGGCGCCTTTCGCCTGGCCGTCAACGGATCGGTACGCGCCAAGGAAGTGATCGTCGACACGGGTTGGGCGGACTTCGTCTTCGAAGACGAGTACCCACTGATGCCTCTCGCCGAGGTCGCCCAGCACATTGCCGAGAACGGACACCTGCCCGACATTCCCTCGGCCCAGGAGGTCGAAGCGAACGGCGTGAGCGTCGGCGACATGCAGGCCAAGCTGTTGCAGAAAGTGGAAGAGTTGACGCTCTATGTGATCGACCTCGAGCAGAAGAATGATGCGCTGCGGGCCGATCTCGACGCTGTGGCGCGCACAATAACTGGCACCTCGAGGTGATGCGCAATGGCACACAACCCCCTGCACACCCTCATCTTCCGAACGGTTCCTCTCGGCTGCTTGCTGGCTACGCTGCCCGTCGCTTCCGTGGGCGCCGACTGCGGCGGTGAGCCGTGCGTCCTGGCCTATCGTGGGATGTTGGCCCAGAGCACGGCGGTGAGCCCCGAGGACACCTGGGTCAAGGAGGTCGAGCTCGGCGACCTTGACGGTGACGGCTGGCTCGATCTGCTCATGCTTCAGAAGCTTCCGGGCCTGCAAATCGACGAGGCAGCACCCAATCTCGACGTGCTCTATCTCGGCGGTGCCGATCCAGGATTCCACTTCCAGCTCGATCCGGTCACGCACGCATTCACGCGCAAGCCTGACGCCATTCCGGCCACCGTGCTCGCCAACCGCGGCTACGACGTCGAATTCGGCGACTTCAATCTCGATGGATTGATGGACATCATCCGGGTCGACATCCCAGGGCGCATCGACTTTTTGACCGGGCAGCCAGACGGCAGTTTCAGTCACCAGGATGCCTTGACCGCCCTCGGGGGCGATCCCAACGCGAACTGTCAGCTTTTTGGCGAGACGTGTGATGATCAATGCGGCGGCACCTACGACGATGTCGATCTCGCGGATCTCGATCACGATGGTGATCTCGACTTCGTGATCGGTCAGTACGCGCGCTGTGGGACCAATCTCGTCGTGCGCAACGATGTGTCATCGGGGCCTGGCACGGTCCCTGGCCTTCCGGCGCCACTGGCGGTGGAAGACGAGCCGGGGCTGGTGGCTCACTGGACGCATGCGGTCAGTGTCGGTGACGCGAATGGTGACTGTCAGCTCGACATTCTGCTCGGCAACAGCCCGTTGTCGATCGCTGGGGCCGAGCCACCGCATCTCTTTCTCGGACAGTCTTCGACGGCGATCCAGTATGGCTTGTCACCCGATCATGTCTTTACGCAGATTGATGAACGAGAAGTGACGTCGGTCGGTGACATCGTGGGAGACCTTGGTCTCGTCTGTGGCACTGACGACGGAATTCCGGATAACCTGCCCGATCTCACGGGTGATGGAGATGCCGATGTCTTTCTCGCCCAAGATCAGATTGGCGGTGCTGTCGGCTTGTTCATCAATACCGGAAACCTGGTGACGCCGTACGCCGATTCGACTGATTGTGACAACTGCGCCGATCAGGGTCGCTACGACATCCGGTACCAGGATCTCGACCAGGACGGTTCGATGGAAGGCATCATGGTGGCTCAGAACTTTGGCGAGAACGCGGCAGGGGCTTGTGTCTGGGACACTGAGATGCAGATCGTCCGCTTCGACGCCACTGGCTTTGCTGAAGTGACGTCTGACCTGATCGACGCCTCCGCCTTCGTTGATACGAATCTCGGGGGTATCGCCATTGCCCTCGGTGATCTCGATCGTGACGGCGATCTCGATGTCGTTCTGGGTGGCGTGCGTGAGGAAGGCGCTGTTGTTCCGGATCCTCTTCAGTGCGATAGCCAGCCACGTCCGGCCGTCTTCGGCGCCGCCCACATCTACGAAAACCAGCTCTACGCTGAAGTTCGTGAACGCGTCATCGACCATGGCAGCCACACCATCCAGGCCCGCCGCCAGGTCACCGGCACCGACAACCTGACCATCGAGGGCAGCGCCACCATCACCTTCGAAGCCATGGAGAAGGTCGTCCTCGCCCCGGGCGTCACCGTGTCGCCCTCTTCCGGCTCGTTCACCGCTCGAATCTTCTGATCGACATCGAGGCTCGGGTGCGGTCTTCCAGTCCGCACCCGACCGCTACCAAACTCGGCGTAGACTGGTGCACCGATCTCCGGACCACGCGTCGGGAGAGCGAGCGCATCGACTCACAGGCGGCTGAACGTCTGTGACTACGCCAACGGGTTGGAAATCTTGACGACAGAAGCGAAACAAGCGAAGGGCGCGCGTGGCACCGACCGATCGAACGGCTACGAAGCGGCCGCCGCCGAATTCGAGCGGCGGCGGAACCAATCGAACATTGGTGTCAACACGATTCGGGAATGGTCTCGAAAGCTGCCGAAGGGCGGTTCGGTCCTCGACCTCGGATGTGGAACCGGCGCGCCGATCGCGACCATGCTCGATCGAGAGGGCTTCGAGGTCTACGGCATCGATGCGTCGCCCAGCATGGTAGCGGCATTCCGCCGCCAGCTGCCGCATGCCCCGGTGACCTGTGAAGCGATCGAACGCTCACGATTCTTCGACCGAACGTTCGACGGCGTCATCGCGATTGGCGTGGTCTTTCTCCTGCCATGGTTTCTGCAGGGCTTCCTGATCGAGCAGATTGGTGCGGCACTCCGTCCTGGTGGAAGGTTTCTCTTCACCGCGCCACCCGAGCAATGCACGTGGGTCGACGTCCTGACCGGTCGATTGTCGCGCTCACTCGGCACCGAACCTTACGAGGCGGCTCTCTTCGAAGGAAAGATGAAGCTGGTCGGCGCGTATCAAGACGCGGGCGCGAATCACTATTTCGAAGCCATCTCGGTCGCGGAGCCAGCCGGGGAGGCCTGAGCCTTCTTCGTCGCGACTAAACTCGCGGTGCGCAGCGACGTAAGCTGCGCTATGACGATTCGAGCTCTTCTGACGCAAACGCTCTTCGCAGCACTGTTCATCCTCGCGCCTCGCGCTACGCAGGCTGACGCCATGGTCGCCGGCACCTGGCACGCGAGCCTGGCCGCACCCACGGGAGCGGTGGTCTTGGTGCTGCACCTGGAAACCGTTGATGGAGGCGACCTTCGCGGTTCTTTGGACAGCCCCTCGCGCGGTGTCGAGGGAATCGTCCTCTCCAATCTTCTTCTGGATGGCGACATACTGCGCTTCGACGTTCCCGCGGTTGCTGGGCAATTCGAAGGCACGGTGGCACCGGGAGCGCAGCGAATCGAAGGGCGCTGGAAGCAACCCATGGGTGCGGCAGATCTGGTGTGGCATCGAGGTGCTGCGCCGACGGACCTCCTGCCGCAGCGACCGCAAACGCCGACACCGCCATTTCCCTACAGCGTGGAAGAGATCGCGATCGATTCCGCGTCGGGAATCCGTCTCGCCTGCACCGCCAACCTTCCGCCCGCTGATGGCCCCATGCCCGGGGTGGTCCTGCTGACTGTCGCAGGGGAGAACGATCGCGACCAGAGCTTTGCCGGGCACCACTTCTTCGCGGTGATCGCGGACCACCTGGCGCGACACGGTGTTGCTTCCCTGCGCTGCGACGACCGTGGCGTCGGTGGCTCGACCGGATCGCTTTACGAAACGACCTACGCTGCCTTGGCGCAGGACGCACTGGCCATGCGTGATCGCTTGGCGAGCTTGCCATCGGTCGACGCAGCTCGTGTCGGCTTCGCCGGCAACAGCGAGGGGGCGGCCATCGGTCCCATGGCCGCGGTGGCGGACGACCGGACCGCCTTCGTCGTGCTGCTCGCTGGCCCAGGCTTGCTGGGGCGCGAGGCCATTCTCGGGCAGACGCTCCGGCTCGCCGCAATGAGCGGATACAACGACGCCCAGAAGGACGCGCTGCGCGAGCAAGCCGATGCATTCTTCGCGGTTCTCGACACGGTCGAGGATGACGATGATGCCATGGCGCAGCTCGCGGCGCTCGAAGAAGCCGCCACGGTCGAACCGCCGCGTGCTGCCTTGCTTGCCGGAGGTGATCCCGAGGCGCGTCGCCGACTGTTCGTCTCACCCTGGTATCGAAGCTCGGCCCAGCATGATGCCGCTGCGGTCTTGCGGCAGCTCCGGATTCCGGTTCTCGCCCTGACCGGAAGCCTCGACCCCGTGCTGCCTGCCGATCAGAACCTGCCGCCGATTCTCGAAGCGCTGATCGCCGCGCCCACGGATGACGTCACGGTCGAGGTCCTACCAGGTGTCAATCACCTCTTGCAGCCCGCGGAAACCGGTCACCCAGCCGAGTACGCAAGAATCGACACCACGGTGGCCCCGGCAGTTCTCCGTCGCTTGAGCGACTGGATTGGTGCCCGCTTCATCGAGTGATGTGAAAGCGAGTGATGTGAAAGCGAGTACAGTGATCGACGCATCTGAGTGCGAACAATGAACGAGAGAAGCGCGACACTTTCAGTCGAGGTCGAGCCGTTGGAGCGACCGAAGGGTCGGGCGCGGCTGTGGAAATGTGTGGTCAGCACGGACGGGCGGGAGGTTTTCGCTTCGCGTACGGTCGCGATCCGCTTGCGTGAAGAGCGGGCGGCTCGCTGGCTTGGCGAGTTGGTTGCTGGTTTGATGACCGAGGGGCTGTCCGTGCCGACCGCGGTGCACACCCGCGACGGCGTGTCCGCGTGGGAGGGTGATCTCGACGATGACTGTTGGCTCGATGCCGGGCATTGCAGTGCGCACGCTGAGTGGATGGACGGACCCCGTCGGGGCGGGGTTTGGTATTGCTCGGTTCGGGACAGGGACGGGACCATCCTTTTCTCGACGGTGGATTTCCGAGACATTCAGCCTAAGAGCGGCGTTGCTGCCCGTTGGCTTTGCGAGCACGTGATTCAGGCTTCTGAAGTCGGCACCCTTCGTCCCCGCCCCTGAGGAATTTGTCGCGTCCGCAGCCGCTGACGATCGTCGGTCAGGCCGTTTCCCACCGGCGGGCGAAGCGTCTTGCGAGGAACAAGAGAACCGCGGTGGTGCCGAGCAGGACACCGATTTCGGGTAGCAGGGAGGCGAGGGTGCGCAGGATGCCGGCGTCGGGGTCGTCGTACCAGAAGATCTTGAGGAAGCCGTCGAGGGCCCAGCCGTTGAAGGTGAGCTTGGACAGGCGGGCGATGGATTCGGGCATCACGAAGCGGGGGACCATGCTGCCGCCGAGGGCGGACAGCAGGATGATGGTGACGGTCGAGATGCCGGAGAGCTGGCCGCGGGTTCTGCACAGGGTGGCGAGCACCAAGCCGAAGGCCGCTGCGGCTGCAGCGGTGATGGTGGCGAGCACGATCACCGAGATGATGCGCTGGGGCACGAAGAGTGCGAGATCGAAGGCGAAGGCGGCCCAGATGAACATGGCCATCACCTGGGCCGCGCCCATCAGGGTGAAGAAGAGCCAGTTGCCGGTGAGCAGGCGGCCCATGCCGACGCGCGACGCGAGCATGCGGTCGAGAATGCCGAATTCTGCTGCTTCGAGTAGACCACCGGCGGCGCCGGTCATCGAGAAGAGCAGGAACATGACGGCGATTCCGGCAGCGTAGTACGGAATGATCGACGGTTGTTGATTGGCCTCGGAGGCCTTGCGCGCCGGGGTCGATGTGACGGGCACGAGTCCTTCGAAACCGGGTGCATCGCCGCCGGATGAAGTGGAGCCCGGTTGGGCAGCCGCGTCGGCCTCGCTTTCGAGTGAGGTCTCGGCGGCGTTCATGGCCACTTTCTGGACGGGGGTGAGCGGACCACCGAAGGCTTCGAGGAAGCGCAAGCCACGCTTCATCTGCGCGGTAGGCGCAGCCTGGAACGAGGCGGCTTGCACCATGCCCGTGACCACGTGCTCAGCCATGGGGTTGGCAGCGTCGAAAATCACTTCGACCGGCTCGCCTCGGTCGTCGAAGGCGGTCAGGGATTCGGCAAAGCCCGTCGGGATGATCACGGCGGCGCGCACGGCACCACTCCGCACCGCTTCGAGGGCGGCGTCACGATTCGACGGCGCTTCTGGCTGGGGCGGTGTTTCGCTACCGTCGCTGTTGGCGACGCGCGCGCGATGTTTCTCGGAAGGGGTGCGCAGGGCTTCCTGATTCTCGAGCAACGTCAGCAGGCGGCCGCTCTCTGTGGACCCATCGAGGTCGAGGAGCACGACATCCATGGCGGCCGGGCGGGCACCACTGCCACCGCGCCCGGCGAACACCATGGCGAAGAACGAGAAGAAGGCGATGGGAAGGGCGAACGAGAGGATCAGCGCCACGCGGTCGCGTTTGAGGTTGATCCAGCCGACTTCCAGCAACGTTTTGATCATTCGCGCAGCTCCCGTCCGGTGAGATGAAGAAAGACAGCCTGCAGGCTCGGCGACGTGACATCGAGATCGCTCACGTCGAGCCCCTGATCCGCCAGCGCGCGCAGCAGGGCTGGCAGCTCGGCGGCGACATCGTCGAGCGTGGCCTCGAGATCCAGGTCACCGATTGTGCGAACACCGTCCGGCAAGGCGTTCGAGCCCATCACCGCAGTCGCGAGACGGACACGCACGCGGCGCCCCGTGCCGATGGTGTCGCGCACGAGTGCGTCAAAGGTGCCGTCAGCGATCACCGTGCCCTGGTCGATGATCACAATGCGGTCGCTCATCTGTTGGGCTTCGTCGAGTTGATGCGTGGTGAGCAGCAAGGAGGTGCCCCGTTCACGCAAGGTCGCCAACATTTCCCAGATGCGCTGCCGGCTCTGGGGGTCGACCCCCACGGTCGGCTCGTCGAGCAGCAGCACCTTGGGCTCGTGAAGTACCGCGCAGGCGATGTTCAGCCGGCGCTTCATGCCGCCCGAGAACGTCTCGACCCGGTCGTCGCGGCGGGTGGCGAGGCCGGTCCACTCGAGTGCCCAGGCGACACGTTCGCCGAGAGCCTCTCGGCCGACCCCTTGAAGGCGGCCCCAAGCACGCAGGTTCTCGCCCGCGGTCAGTCGGGGGTAGAGCGCGATGTCTTGGGGCACCAAGCCGACCGCGCTGCCGAGCAACGCACTGGCCTCACGCGGGGTCGATGCGGCAAGGTCCCGGCCGAGCAGGGTCACCGTGCCGGCGTCGAGGGTGACCAGTCGTGTGATGGCACGCACCAGGGTGCTCTTGCCGGCACCGTTCGGTCCGAGCAATGCCAACCATTCGCCTGCGGCGAGGGAAAGATCGACGCCACGCAGAGCCTCCGTGTCGCCGAAGCGCTTGCGCGCGCCGTGAATTGCGAGCACCGATTGCTCGGTGGATCGCGCGCTTCCGTGGGAAGTTTCAGGGTCGTCAGCGTCCATGGTGAGAGCTACGCACGGCATGAGCGGGGGTTGACGCCGTTCACCGGCAGGGAACCACCGATGATCGGTTGAGCAGATTCGGGGGTCAATTCTCGCGTTGAAGGGTAGGGGTCTCGTGTCGATGGATCGAGATCAGTATACTGAGAAGGGATTATGTCAATGTAGCGTTTGCACGTGCCGATCGGTGCATAGAGCCAAAGCTCGATTTGTTTCCGGATCGGGGCAATACGCTCCCAGGGGATTTCCTTGTGCAGGGCGCAAGGATCACGACCACGTCGGTCGTAGGAGCGGATTGCTGAAGCGAAGAGGTACTGGGAGCGTGTGGTGAAGAATATGGTTGGGGCAGGACTCGTCAAGGTTCGTTCGTTTTCGACATCGGGTTTGGTGCTAGGGCTTGCGGCCGCATTTCTCGCGGCGGGCTTGGCCATGCTTGGCCGACCGGCACAGGCTGATTCCTATCACCGGTCCGCGCCGGCATCGCCGATCGAAAAGATGGAGGGTGCCGTCACCTTCCTCGGCGACTTCGATCATGTCTCGGTGATCGAGATCGGCGGCGACTACGATCGGCTGATCGCCAATCCGACCGGCGGGAACACGTTTAACGTCACGCCGCGGCAGGCGCTGGCCCAGGCGTTCCTCGCTCAGCACACCGATTCCTACGATTTCTTGGTCGTCTTCTCGGGATTCGAATTCGACACCGGCGATGCGCTGGCATTTCATGCCGGAGTCCAGAACCAGGTCGAAGGCATCGGCGTGCCGATCTACGACCAGACGGCGGAATGGGGGAGCGACGGCAAGCTACAAGGCTTCATCGATATGGCGGCCATCAGCCGCTACGAGCGCAACCCGACGCGCCCAGATTTCGATCGCGTGCTCGGGACCCTTGCGCACGAGATGATGCATCAGTGGTGTTGCTTCATCGGCCTCGAACGCCCGGGTGACAGTGCACCCACAGACGTGCTGCTCGGACGGGACGCCGCACACTGGAGCTTTCTGCTCGATAGCGATGCGTCCGTCATGTACGGCCACGACTGGCGCGACAATGGTGACGGCACGTTCGATGCATTGGCCATCCGGACCTTCTACAGCCCCCTCGACCTCTACCTCGCGGGCTTCAACCGGCCCACGCAGGTCGGTGAAGCCTTCCTGATCGACAACCCGACCGTTGACGTCAATGCGCTGCCCGTCCAAGGGGCCACCCTCGACGGCATCGCGACCACGTTCTCCATCGACGATGTGATCCGGGCCAATGGACCGCGCGTTCCAGCAGCGGTGGATGCGCAGAAGCGGTTCCGCCTCGGTTTCATCTACCTCGTGCGGCCCGATGATCCGATCGTCACCGACGACCTGGCGTTCATCGAGACGGTGCGCGAAGCCTTCCTCGCACGTTTTCCTTTGATGACGGGCGGGCAAGGCGTGGTCGAGATCTTCCCGGAGGTCGTTGCCGATGATGGGTCGACCGGCAGCCCAGAGCCCGTGACCGGTGGCCCACTGCGGCCGGATGCCGCCGATGTGGCGAGCGCCCTGGCCTGGCTGCGAGACCGTCAGGCCGCGGAAGGCTTCTGGGAGGACCGGCCCGGCACCCGTCTCCGCGACACCCAGCTCGCCCTCGAAGCCCTGCTGCGCCTCGATCCGAGCTTCGCTGGCGTGGAGCCGGCGGTGGCCTGGCTGCTCGACCAGGCGGAGACGAGCACCGACTACCTGGCCCGCCTGGCGGTCACGTTCGACGCTGGAGCGGAAAGCCTCGATACAGGTGGTGGTCTCGCTGGGGGCACGACACCCGTCATCGTTCGAGATGCTGCACGGAGCCTGCGCGCGGAGATCGTCGGCCGCCAGAACACGGACGGCGGATGGGGTGTGGCGCCAGGTTTCGACAGCGAGCCTCTCGACACCGCGCTTGCCTTGCTTGCCCTGACGAGCAGCGATGAAGCCGATTCCGAGATCGATCCTCAGGTCTTGGCCGGGGCGCGGGACTTCCTGCTGGCGACGCAGGATTCTCTCGGCGGTTGGGGAAACGGCCAGGATAGCCCGGCGCGATCCACGGTCACGACCACCGTGCTTCGGGCCCTCGCCCAGCTCGATGCGACCCCGAGCCCAGCCGCCATTGCTTTCCTGGCCGGAAAGCAGAACGCCGACGATGGCGGCTTCGGCGACAGCCCGAGCTCGGTGCACGACACGGCCAACGTGCTCGGCACCTTGTTGGCGCTCGACGCCTTGTTTGCGTTGGACACGGTGTCCACGATCGATCGCGTGGCTGCCGAGGGCTATCTGCTGTCGCGGCAGAGTGTGGAAGGAAGCTGGGACGGCAGCGTCTATGCCACTGCCCTTGCCGCCCTTGCCCTCGAAGCCGCGACGCGGCCGAATCTCCGCTTCGACCTGCCGATTGCATTCGATCCCTCGGCACCCCAGGACGGCGAGCTCGTGACGGTCGCCCTTGGGGTGCAGAACGATGGGGGCGTGGGGGCAGAAGCGACGACCCTCGATCTCTTCGATGGCGAGCCATCGGCCGGTGGCACCGTGATCGCCGCCGGCATCGTCGTGCCTGCCCTGCCGCCGAACAGCCGCGTCACGCTCACGGCCGAGTGGGACACCACCGATCTCGGCGGAGCGCATACGATTTTCGGGCGCCTCGACCCGAACGAGGTCGTCGATGAAGGCAGCGAGACGGACAACATCATCAGCGCGGAGATCACGGTCGATTCACCGCCGGTGGGTGTCGAGCTCGTGCTCGGGCCGAGCAGCATCGCGGTCACGCCCGAACAACCGGCGACGCTCCCCGCGGAGATTTCGTTCTTCGTCACCGTGCAAAACGTCGGCCAGACCGATGGCACGGACGTGTCGTTGCGCGCCTTCCGGGGCGATCCGTCGGCTGGCGTCGTGGTGTTCGAGGGTGTGGTGACCGTGCCGGCGCGGAGCAGCAGCCTCGTCACCTTCATGGATAGCTTGGACGATCCGGAGGCCGCGTACACCGTGGTCGTCGATCCGGATGATGCGGTCGCCGAGGCCGACGAAGGCAACAACTCGGCGAGCATCACGGTCACCAGCTTGCCGAGCATCGATCTCGAAGTGCTTCCCGCGGACATTGTCCTCACCGCGCCGTCGCTGGTGCCGGGAGCCGACATTACCTGGGACGTCACCGTGCGCAACCGTGGCACGCGGGACCTGCCGCAGAACGCGACCGTGACCTACCGCGTCACCGACGGCGTGCAGCTGGTGCCCGTTCTCGATGAGTCGATCTTCCTGTCGGCGGGCGCGTCGCGGACGCGCATGATCACCTGGCGGGCAGACCTCAGCGCAGGTCTCGCCGAGGATCTCGAGCTGGTGGTGAGCCTCGATGGGGGCGGCGTGCTCGAGACGGCGCTCGGCAACAACGAAGCAGGCTCGCCGTTCACCATCGGCGCGGTCAACCAGCCGAACCTGGTCGTGCGCCTGGAGAGCCTCGCCTTCGATCCCGATCCAGCGCGCGAGGGCCAGCCTCTCGGCATCACCGCGCGGGTCGAGAACACGGGCGGCACAGTCGCCACCGACGTGGCGGTCGCGGCCTTCGATGGCAATCCGGCAACGGGCGGTGCGTTGGTTGCGGGCGCCGTGACGATCGCTAGCCTGGCCCCGGGAGCGAGTGAGCTGGTGACCCTGAGCTGGCCATCGGTTCCCGACGATCAGGATCGCTTCCTCTTCGTGCAGGTGGATCCCGACGACACGATCGCCGAAGTGCTGGAAGACGACAATCTCGCCTTCCGCGAGCTCGTGGTGCGATCGCTGCCCGATCTGGCAATCACCCCGGCTTCGTTGGTGCTCTCGCCGGCCTTCCCACGACCTGGCGACACCGTGACCCTGGTCGTCACGGTCGCCAATCTCGGCGAGCAGGATGCGAGCGCGGTGACCGTACGCTTGGCGGACGGTGATCCTTCCGCGGGCGGTGCCCTGCTCGCGCCGGATCAGCTGATCGACGTGCCAGGTCGTGATGCTGGAAACACGGAATCAGGGAACGCCACATTCACCTGGACCCTCGACCCGGCCAGCAGCGGCGCTGTGGTCGCCAGTGTGCGGATCGATCCGGACGCGACGCTGGACGAGCGGACGCGCGCCAACAACGATGCGGACCGCACCTTCGCGGTTCAGGGCGCTGACTTCTTCACCAGCGATCGCTTCGTTTCGCCCAACGGTGACGGCGTCCGCGACACGGTCCAGTTCTTCTACCGCCTACCCGAGTCGATCGAGGCGCGCGTGGAGGTCCGCGACCGCCGCGACCGCACGGTACGGACCTTCCCAGCGGCCGTGGCTGATGGTGGCGACGTGATCTGGGACGGTCGTCGTGACGACGGTCGGGCGGTGCGCGATGGCGGCTTCCGCTTCGTCGTCCTCGAAGGGCCGGTGGGAAGCAGCAGCACGTCAGCGCCCGGTGGGACGGCACTCGGTGAAGCAGCCATCGAGGTCGACACCAACCGCTCGCCCCTGCTGCGGGCCGCGGGTACGCCGTTCGAGAGCCTCGTGAACATGACCTGCTTGCTTCCCCGGTATGCGGACGAGCAACTCACGGACGACGAGCAATGGCTGTACCTGGGGATTCTCGATGCCGAGGGAACGGCCTTCCAACCTGGTCTCTACCGCGTGTCGACCCAGGATTTGCGGGTGCGCGAGGTGTCGGTCGAGCCGCAAGAGGGGGCGTTCCGGCTGGTGACCGCGGCGGATGTCTCCCAGGTCGCCTGGGTGGTGCGCAACGCCAACGCCACGCGCTACGACCTGTGGATGGGTCCGGGAGACGGCTCCTCGCGCAGCCGCATCGGCGACACCACCACCACCTTCCGTCGCTTCCCGATCGCCTTCGATGCCGATGCTTCGCATCTCTACTACGCGGAGGATCAGCAGCTCCGCCGCGTGGCCGTGGATGACCCGGCTGATGATGCCCTGGTGCTGACCGGTGGTGCGCGCTTTGATCGCCTGCCGACGCCGTACGTCGTTTCGCCAGACCGCCGGAGCTTGTTGCTCGATGTCGGGCTGGCTGGCGATCGCGGTGTGCGCCGCATTGATCTCGAGACCGGCGCGGTCACCGTGCTCCCGGTTGCGCTGGACATCCGGATCGCGTCCGAGACGTTCTCGCCCGACGGGCAGCGTCTGGTGGTTGCTGACGGCGACGGCGATTTCGCCATTGTCGATCTGGACGGCAACGTGCTGCAGTCGGTGGTGATCCCGGAGCCTGCGTATCCGGACGGGCTCGCTGAGCTTGGCCTCAGCCGCTCGGGACTGGCCTTCTTCGCCTGGTCGGCAGTCGACGATCAGCTCGCGATGATGTTCTCGCACCGCACCCCGGGCGATCCCTGCTTCGGACTGGGGGAGGGTGTGTTCTCTGCGCAGGAGCTTCTGGCCATCGACTTGCTGCGCGGCGATGTGACGACGGTGGCGTGGACCGAGGCGCAGGCGCTGCGCTGCGAGAGCACGACACTCCCAGCGAGTGGGTCGTCGTTGGCGGTTGCGG
>CALFAM010000220.1 GCA_937948815.1 uncultured bacterium | reverse complement strand
TATCGACCTTCATTCCCGCGCGCCCGATCTGGCGCCACGCCGCGGCACTCGGCACCTTCATCGCGCTCGGCAGCGCCTTGCCGACCTTCGCTGCCGACCCGATCGAGCACGTCGTCCTACCGGGTTCTGCGACCATCCAGGTACCGGTGGCAGCGATCGTCGGCGCCTTGTCACTGGCCGGCCAAGTCTCGATCGACGAGCCGCCAAGCTTCCTGACCGCCACGCTGCCCACAGCAACTGCAGGCGGCCACCTCTCGCTCACGCCGAACCCGCACTTCTGGACGGTCGGCAGCGACCAGATGGTGGTGATCTGGGCCGACCCAGCCGGAAATGGGTATCGGCGAACCGTTGTCGTGTCCAGTCATCCTGCCGATGCACGCGACGTCTTCGAGGAAGAATTCGAGGGTACCGCCACCGCGCCATGGGAGCACAGCATCGAGAATCTCGATGACTTCATTACCGAAGAAGCCGCCATTGCCGGACACTTCGGCTGGGACATGGCAGTGCGCCCAGAGACCGGCACCCTGACGTGGACACCGATCACGCCGCGCGACACCACGGGCGGCGATCAGGGGGACTGTGATCGCGTCAATGTGCGGCCGATCAATCCGCCGCCCGGTCCCCCGGTCATGCCACCGCTCGACGAGGACAGCTTTGTCTTCTACTCGATCCGCGAGTCCGGCCATGACGACACCATGGTCGTCGCTCTGCGCATGCAGGCGACACCGACCGGCTACCGGATTCGGGCCGAGATCGGGGACGCGTTCGGTGGCGGCAGCACGGCCTGGCAGGCCGTGTCGCGGGAGGAAAACACGACCATCGCGCTGTGGACCACCCAGGATGCTGGCGCGGTCGACAACCGGTTCACGCTGCAGCTGCGCGGGCACGACGACGGCCTGATTCGATCGACCGCGAGCATCACGGTACCCGGCTTCGACTTCGCGCGTCTCGGCCAGCGTCGGCTCGGTCCGCAGGAGATTCAGGATCTCGACGCCCATCGCTTTGCCGTCGACGGCTTGAGCATCCGGCGCAACCTCGAGCCCGCGACCCGCACGTACTTGGCCGATGCCTTCGACCAGGGTGCCCACGGATCGTGGCAAGACGAGGGCGCGGCCAACGTCCTCGCACCACTCGTGTCGACCGACGCCGACAACGGCCTGGATTTCAATCTCAACGCGCTGGCCGGCCGCGCCGTGATGCGGGATCCGACCCCGACGTCTGGCTGCCCGGCCAACGTCGCCTGCACCAAGCCTCCGGCCGGCTGGCGCACCGTCGTTCATCTCGATCTCGACACCAGCACACTGGACCTGCTCGACAACCACGGCTTCACCGTGCTCGAAGGCAACTCCGGCGACGGCCCCGGCGCCCGTCACGTGGTGTTGCGCCTGGTGCGCAAGAACGGCGGCCTCCGCCCAGTGCTGGCGGTCTATGACGCGCCTGGCGCCGGCGGGGCCCTCGGCATTCCGTCGATCGACTCTGGAAGCCATCGCCTCACCCTGCTGTGGCAAGCGGCTCCGAACAACACCAGCGTCGGCTACGGCCACCTCTTCGTCGATGGCGTCTTGGCGACCAGCGTGCTCGGGCGGGCCAACACACTCCAGCGGCTGGAATCGATTGCCATCGGCGTGGCGCCCTTTCCCACCGAGAACCCGCTCGGCATGGTTCGGTACGACAACTACCTGGCGACACGCTGATACCGGGCCACGCATGGAGGTCGTTCGGCGCGCCGAAACGAGCGACCTCGGCCCGCGTCGGTGCCTCCAGCGCCGGCATTGCGTTCGGCGGTGCCGGCGAGATCACAGCGTTCGGAGGCTGCCCATCGCGCGTAGAATGCCGTCGTGCTTCGCTACCGACGATCGCCGATGCGAATCGCCCACCGGCTCGACTGGATCGCATTCGTCGCCCTCGTCGCGTTTGCCTCGATCGCTCGCGCTGCGGCGAGCGACGACCTCGACCGCGCCCGGGCGCTACAGCGAGACGGACGCTACCGGGAGGCCGTCGCGCTGTACCGACAGGTCGCCGACGCAAGTCTCTCCACGGATCCCCGAGTCGCTGGCATCGCACTCAACAATGCCTGTGTCTGCTTGGTCGAGCTCAGCGAAGCAGAGCCCGCGCTGCCGCTTTGCCGCGAGGCGCTGCGGCTTCGGCGCGCGCTGGGCGACCCCCGGAGCATCGCCCGTTCGCTGAACAACACCGGGCGCGCACTCGAGCGCCTCGGGCACTACGACGAAGCCAACGATCACCTTCGCGAGGCGCTCTCGATCAACCGCGAGCGCGGGGATACGCTCGGCGTGATCTTCAACCACATCAACCTCGGCGTGATCGCGACCCTCGTAGGCGACTATGGCGGAGCGTTGGATAGCTACCGGAGCGTGGCCACCTTGGCCGCATCCGATGACGCTGGAGCCGCCGCCGCACCCTACCGACGCGTGGCGATCCTCAACGAGGGCGTGGTGCTCGAGCGCCTCGGCGCCTATGACGAGGCGATGATCGCGTACCGCAAGCTGATCGACGAGGGTGTCGAGCTGCCACCGGCCCACCAGCTCTCCCTCCAGACCAATCTCGCGACCCTCTACCGCAATCTCGGCGACCCGGTCCGCGCCGCCCAATCGATCCGCAAGGCATCCGAGATCGCCGAGACCTTGGGCGATGCTGCGGGCGTGGCCAACGCGCGACTCAACCTGGGAATCGTTCAGCACCGCAACCTCGGACAGCCAGCCGCAGCGAAAACTTCCTACCGAGATGCCCTCGAGCGTAGCCTCGAGCTGGGCAATGCCGACCTCGAGATCGAGACCCGATTGAATCTCGGCGACCTCGCGATCGCCGGTTCCCAACTCGAGGAGGCGCACCGCCAGTACGAGCGGGCGCGGCAGCGCGCCGAGGAGACGGGTGCCCGGGACACCTTGGCCCGGGCCCTCGGTGGACTCGGTCGGGTGGCCGCGCGGAATGGGGAGGAGCACAAAGCAGTCACCCACCTGGAGCAGGCGATCGACCTCGTCGAGGGGATCCGTGCCGGAATCGAGCAGCAGGAGCTTCGAGGTGAGCTCTTCGCAGCGCGCCGAGCCGTGTTCGGCAACGCAGTCGCCGCGCTCGCCCGCCTGGACAGCGAGACCCCCGATGGCGGCTACGCCGAGCGCGCATTCGAGATCGCGCAACGCGCCAAGCAGCGCGAATTGCTCGAGGCGGTCGGAAGGAACGTCGGCGGCACTGCGCCGCAGAGCGTGGAGTCCATTCGAGACCACCTGGGTGACGCGATGCTGGTCGAGTTCTTCGCGGGCACCGAGACGCTCTTCCGCTGGACGCTCAGTCGCGATGGAGAGCTTGCCTTCGACGCGCTCGGACCCGTGGCAACGATCGAAGCAGACGTGCGAGAGCTTCATGACGCGCTGTCGTCGGGCTCAGCCGCTCCGGTCATGGCCATCGAGAAATTGGCGGCCGCGCTCTTGCCGAGCGATCCGGCAATCCGCGCTTCCAAGCTGTTCATCGCTCCCGATCGCCTTCTCCACTACCTTCCGTTCGAGCTCCTGGTCCCGCGCGGCGCGTCGGCACCACTGATCGAGCGCGCCGTGGTCGTCTACCTGCCGAGCGCTTCGATCTTGGCGCGCACCAAGGCACACCTGTCGCTCGACGCGCCGCTGGTGGCGTTCGGCGCTGCATCCTCCGCCCCTGCGCAGCGCTCGACGGCCGGCGACACCCGAGAGATTCTCCTTTCCCGATTTGCCCTTGCCCCGATCGACGCCGCCGAGCTCGAGACGGTCGGTGCTCGGCTCGGACGCAGCGGCCCGGTGTTTCGCGGCGAGGCGGCCACGGAATCGGCGCTGCGCCGCGCCGCGCCGGAGGCCGGTGTGCTTCACCTGGCAACCCACACGGTGGTCGACGACCGCATGCGGGCCGGGGCCGCGGTGCTGCTCGCTCCGGAGGGCGACGACGACGGGCTGTTGTTCGCGCGCGAGATCGCCGGTCTCGACCTTCGCAACCACCTGACGACCCTCGCTGCGTGCAGCACCGCGCTGGGTGCCGAGTCCGAGGGTCGCGGCCTTTCTTCGCTGACCGGTGCCTTCCTCGCCGCGGGATCCCGGTCGGTGGTCGCTACGCTCTGGGACGTCGATGACGCCGCCACAGCGGTCTTCATGGAGCAGATGTACTTTCAGCTCTCGCGCGGCCTGACACCAGCCGAAGCACTCCGTCAAACCAAGCTGCGGATGCGGCAGAACGCTTCGTGGCAGCGCCCCGATCTGTGGGCGGCCTTCATCGTGGTCGGCGACGCAGGCCCCGTGGCCAAAGAGCGATGGTGGGCGAGCGTCCCCTGGCAAGCGATTCTCGCGCTCTTGCTGGTGGCGGGTGCCTGGGGGGTCTGGCAACGCCGTGCGTCGCGAGCCGCCACGGGCTGACAGGGCGGGTCAGTTTCCGACCACGTTCGACCAGTCGGAAAAATCGCCCGACTCGAAATCACCGGCGAAAAACCCGCCGCCGAAGATGATGGCTTCGTCGGTTTCGAGGATCAGGTCGAGCGGCTGGCCTTCGGCGTCGAACAGCGCGGTAGCCGTCGGATCGAGTGAAATGTCGTGCTCACCCGAGGGCTGGCCAGTCGTATCGATCGTGATCCGCAGCACCTGCCCCGGAAGCGTCCCGAAGAATGGATCATCGGACTCAAATGCAACCAGAATTCGGCCGGGCATGGTCTCGTCGACAGTCCATGTGGCACGCCCGAAGCGTGGGTCGAGGTCCACGGAGCGCGGGAGGGCGTCGAGCGCCGGCGGTAGCAACACGCCGATCTGTCCACGGGCAATCGTCCGGTGCTCCGTGAATGCAGCACCGACGACCAGCGGCATCCCCGCGTCACTGCGATCCCCTTGCGCTTCGAGAACGACCGGCTCGTCTGCCTCGACGACCTCGACTTCGCCATCGACGGGATCGATCTCGACAGTCAAGCCCTCGGCATCGACCAGGGTCGTGTTCTCGAGGTCCAAGGCGAGCGGTATCTCGGCGCCCGCCGGCACGCTGGGATCGACGTCGAAGAAGATCACCGCCAACGGCCCGTCCTCGGCATTGATCGTGGCGCTCGGTGATTCGAAGGTGAGAACCACCCCGGGCTGGTCGGGGTCGGTATCGTCGAATTGCACGTCGAAGCGCGCGTCGTTCGCCGCGCTGAACACCACGGCACCGCGTAACGCGAGCGATGCCGCGTTGCCGGCCCGGCTCAGACTCGGCGAGCGCAAGCAGACCTGGCCAAGATCGATCGGGCGCGACGCATAGGTACGCAGAACGACCGCGGCGACTCCGCCCGGGCGCGCCACGGCATCGTCGATGCGGAGGGTCAAGCTGTCGTCCTCCGCAAATGACGCGCGGACAGTCGCCGCGCCGAGCGCAAGGACGAGAAAGACGAGATGAATGACGGTGCGCATGGTGGTACCTACCTTCCAGAAGCGTCAGGGTCGGGGATCCTCATCGCGGAAGATCGCGGATCAAGCCGGAACCGCGCCTCCCTGGATGATGCCAGGACCTGGTTGTCGGCCAGCGCAACGACACGCCACGTGTATTCGACGCCCGGCTCGACCAGGGCGCGCACGGTATCGGGTAGCGCCACGGTCGAGCGTTCGACCTCCGCTTCGAAAATCATGTCGTAGCCGATCCGGCGAAGCTCCACCCGGTAGGCGTCGGCCGCGCCCACCGTACGCCAGCTCAAGGTCGCGGGCCGCGTCAGCAACTCGCCGACCGGGAACAGCGTCTCGACCGTCAACGAACGGGTGACGCTCGACGGAACGACGTCCGGAAGCGCCGGCGCCCGATCGCGCCGCAGCTCGGCCGTCACGCCGATCGCGAGAATCACTCCTGCTGCTGCCGCCAACCAGGAGGCGAGGCCGAGTCGTGGCCACTGGCGAGAGCTGGGCCGGGAACTGTGGTGAGCGCTGGGGTGCGTGTCCGGGACGGGAGCGGGCGATGTCAGCGGAGCTACATCCGCCGCGACGCGCTGCGCGTGCTCGATCGAGCGTACCAAGGAGGCCGGGCCGAACGGCTTGGCGAGAAATGCCACATCGCCGCGTGCGAGCCGCTTGCCCAGTCGCGCACCGACGTGGCTGGAGATGAACAGGATCGGCAGCCTGGGTTCGACCTGACGCAACGCTTCGGCGAGCACGGTGCCATCATCTCCCGGCATGTTGACATCGGTGACGACCACGTCGATGCCACCACCGTGCTGGTCGAAACACGCCCGGGCCTGATCTGCGTCGGCCGCCTCGAGCACGTGGTAGCCCGCACTCGTGAGCAAGGCCGCGCTCGCGCCCCGTAGCTCGTCGTTGTCGTCGACCAGGAGAATCCTCTGCATGACTTCCCCAGGATACCCGCCCTGCATGAACAGAAGATGACAATCCCGAAGTCGGCCGCAAGTCGATCCCCCATCGCCCGTCATCGATTCCGGTTCATCCTTCGTTCATCTGCGGGGGGGTAAAACTTTCGCAGCTCAGCCAGACCCGCTCGCCCCAGTGAGCCCGTGCGAGCGCTCGAGGAAGCCAGCATCTCGCGGCTGCGAGATTCAACCGGAAGGAAGGACACATGAAAAACCACTCCCTGTCATTCACCTTATCGATCATGCTCTCCGCGCTGCTCGCGCTGGCGAACGTCGCCCGTGCGGAGGATGCCGGGCGCATCGAATTCGACGAGGTCGCCACCGAGGTTCTGGAGTCGGTCGGCGTCGTGCGCATCGCGATCGAGCGCAAGAGCGGCGACACCGGTGCTGTCAGCGTCGAGGTCGCCACCAACTCCCAAGGCACGGCCACACCAGGCAGTGACTACCAGCCGGTCACGGCCCTCCTCGAATGGGCCGACGGCGACGACGACGACCGCTTCATCGAGGTCCCGATCCTCGACGACGCGGAGGTCGAGCCCGATGAGACCATCGTGCTCGAGCTTTCGAATCCGACCGGCGGTGCGATCGTCGAGCCTGACGAGAATCGTTCCGCGATCGTTCTCCTCGACGACGATGGTGGCGGACCGCCAGGCGGCGACGCCGGCGAGCTCAAGTTCGACGAAGATTCGATCGAGGTGATCGAAGAGGCCGGCATCGTGATGGTCACCGTCGAGCGGTCGCGCGGCGAGGACGGCGTGGTTTCGGTCGACTACGCGACTACCACCGACGGCACGGCCACGCCGGACAGCGACTTCACACCGGTCATGGGTACCCTGGTCTGGCCCGACGGCGACGACAGCAACATGACCTTCACCGTGCCGATCCTCGACGACGCGCTGGCCGAGGGCGAAGAGACCATCACGTTGGTTCTTTCGAATGCCACGGGTGGCGCCGTCGTGTCGGGCGAGCGCGGCCGATCGACGATCGTCATCCTGGCCAGCGATGGCGGCGGTGGCGGCCCTCCGGGCGGTGACGATCCAGGCGTGCTCAAGTTCGACGAGTCCAGCTTCGAGGTGCTCGAGAGCGCCGGCGTGGCAATCATCACGGTCGAGCGCTCGATGGGCGAAGACGGCGCGGTCAGCGTCGCCTACCGCTCCACCGGCGACGGCACCGCCAGCGCTGGCGGCGACTTCGAGCCGGTCGCCGGCGTGCTCGAATGGCCCAACGGAGACGGCACCGGTCGGACCTTCACGGTGCCGATCGTCGACGATGGCGAGGTCGAGGTCGTCGAGTCGATCCAGCTCGTCCTCGAGAGTCCGACCGGTGGCGCCGCCATCGACCCCGAGCGCGGCAGCGCCCTGGTGCTGATCCTCGACGACGATGGCAGCGGTCCGCCGCCACCGGACGACGAACCGGGCGTGATCAAGTTCGACGAGATGTCCTTCGAGGTCTTCGAAGAGTCAGGGGTGGCGATCGTCACGGTCGAGCGCTCGATGGGCGAAGGCGGCGTGGTCAGCATCGACTACGCGACCAGCGACCTCGACGCGGTGGCCGGTAACGACTACACGGCGGTCACCGGTACGTTGACCTGGGCGAATGGTGACGGCCAGGACAAGACCTTCGTCGTACCGATCCTCGATGACACCATCGAAGAAGGCACGGAAGCCCTTCTCCTGACCCTCGAGAACCCCACGGGCGGCGCAGTGATCGACACATCGCGCGGCACCGCCGAGTTGCGCATCCTGCCGAGCGACAACGGTGGCGGCCCACCCCCGCCACCGGGCGGAGAGCCGGGCGTTCTCAAGCTCGACAGCGGAACCTTCCAGGTACTGGAACAAGCTGGCGTTGCCGTCATCACCGTCGAGCGCTCGATGGGCGAGGACGGTCCGGCCTCCGTGGACTTCATGACCTTCGCCGGCACCGCCACCGATGGCGACGACTACACCGGCGTCTCCGGCACACTGTTCTGGGACCACGGAGATGGCAGCAACAAGACCTTCCTGGTTCCGATCGCCGACGACGGACTGGCCGAAGGCAACGAGACCTTCGACGTTCAACTGATGAACGCCACGGGTGCCAGCCTCGACCTGCTGCGCGCCGACGCCGTCGTGACGATCATCGACGACGACAATACGAGCTGCAGCGCCAATGCCTCGACACTCTGCATGCTGGGCGGCCGGTTCAGAATCCAGATCGCCTGGCAGGCTTTCGACGGGCGGACCGGTGCGGCACGCCCACAGGCACTCTCCGACCGCTCCGGCCTCTTCTGGTTCTTCAGCCAGGACAACGCCGAGGTCCTGTTCAAGATGGTCGACGCTTGTGAGTCCCGAGGCCAGTTCTGGATCTTCTCGTCCGCGACCACCAATCTCGGCATGACCGTGACCGTGACTGACACGGCCACGGGCCAGACCCAGAGCTACTTGAACGGCCTCGGCCAGCGGGCAGAGCCGATCTTGGACACCACCACCTTCGGCTGCGCGCCCTGACGCAGCAGTTCCTGAAGTGTCGAGGGCCGGCCGGCCGAAATCCGGCCGGCCCTTTCGCGTTAGCCCGGGAGGGACGGGTCGCTGTGATCGTCGAGGAGCGCCCGGATGCGGCGCGCGAGCGCTTCCCCGGACAACACATTCTTGAGTACCTGCACTTCTCCACGATCGACCCCGTAGCGGCTCAGCATCCGTTCGGAATGCCCGGACATGAAGATAACCTTCACGTCGGCGTGTCGCCGGATCCGGTCGACCAGCTCGCGGCCTCCCAGGCCGGGCATGACCACGTCGGTGAGCACCAGGTCGAAGCCGTAGGCCTCTTGGGCGCAGATCTTCAGGGCCTCGGCACCGTCGCCAGCGGCCCACACCTGATACCCGAGGTCCGCGAGCAACGCCTGGGTCGACTCACGGAAGTCGTCATCGTCATCGACCAGAAGGATGCGCTCATCGCCGCGTTCGTCGCCGTACGCCACCCGGTCACCGAGCGGATCCTTGTCGGCCGGTCCATCCGCGGACCGGCCCTCGGCGCGCGGCAGGAGGACATGGAAGGAGGTTCCGCTTCCCTCCTCACTCACCACCTCGATCGACCCACCGTGTTGATCGATGATGTTGTAGACGATCGCCAGGCCCAACCCGCTGTGCCCCCCGCCAGCCGTCGACTTGGTGCTGACGAAAGGCTCGAAGACCTTGTCTCGAATCTCCTCCGGGATCCCGACCCCGTTGTCCGAAACGGTCAACCGGACCCAGTCACGGCGGCCCGAACCCGCAGCAATGTTGGCCACGCGCACTTCGATCTCGCCGCCTTGCGGTAAGGCGTCTCGGGCATTGACCAGGAGGTTGACGAGAAGCTGTTCGAGCTGGGTCGGGTCCGCAGAAACCAGCCACGGCTCCGACGGAAGCTCGCGCACCAGGCGGATGTGCTCGCCGAGGGTCGGCGCGATCATCGTCGCCATCGACTCCGCCACGGCGCCGAGCGAGACCAGGGCGTCATGAGGGGGTTGCCGATGACCGAACGTCTGCAGCCGGCCGATCAGTGTCGCCGCCTTGTTGACGATGCCGACGACCCGGTCCATCTTGACCACCAAGGTATCGCCGGTCGGCTGCTTGCGGCTCACCAGCTCACAGTGTCCCCGAATCGCCGCAAGGTAGTTGTTGAGGTCGTGCGCCAAGCCGCCGGCGAGCCTGCCGACAGCCTCCATCTTCTGAGACTGGAGGAGCTGCTCTCGCGAGCGCCGAAGGTCGAGCTCCGCTTGGTAGCGGCGCCGTTCGTGGAACCACAGGGCGAAGGCAGCCATGGCGATCACCACGCTCCACGCTCCGACAGCGCCGTAGAAGACCCGGCGTGAGCGCGCCTGGTTGCGGGCCATGCGCTGATCGAGCATTTCCGCGAGACGCACGGTCTGCGCGAAGACCTCCGCGAAGACATCGTCGTAGCTCACATCTTCCGGTGATCCGATGCCAACATCCAGTCCACGCTCGTAGCCGGCGAGGCGATCCCTCGAGATGGCTTGGAAGGTCAGCAACCAATCCTCGAGCGCCTCGGCCTTGCGCTTGAGATCGCCATCCTCGAGCGGAAGCAAACGCGAAGGCGCCGACGCTTCTGCCGTTCCCAGCATCGCACGGGTCAGGCTCAGGCTCCGCTCGAGGCGACGATCGATCTCCGATAGATCGACGCGGTCTCCGGTCACGTGCTCCTCGAGCCACAGGTGGGTCACCGCGATGTCCACCTCGATCTGACGCACCGCGCCAATTCGAGCCAGATCCGCGACCTCCGCGCGCTGACGCACGAAGTCGGTTCCGAGGAGCAGGATCACCGAGGCCAGCCCCATCAGAAGGACCGTCCACGGCAGCCAGGCGCGGCGCGAGCGGGAATCGCCCGTACGTTGCTTCCCCTCGGCTGCGGGCGCCGTCACGTACGGCTCGGATGAAGGATGTAGCCGACGCCCTTGACCGTCTCGAGCAGCTTTCCCTCGCGTCCGCCGTCGATCTTCTTGCGCAGACGGTAAACGATGACATCGACGACATTCGACATCGCATCGAACGAGTCATCCCAAACATGCTCGGTCAGGTCCGTGCGGGAAACGGTCTCCCCGACCCGCCCGAGCAAGTACTCGATCACTCCGAATTCCTTGGGTGTCAGCTTGAGCGGCTCACCGCCGACCGTCACCTGGCGGGCCGCACGATCGATCTCGAGGTCGCCGGCGCGCATGGGCTTGAGGCCCCGCTCGCGGCGACGCAGTAGGCTGCGCACCCTTGCCAGCAGCTCGTCCATGTCGAATGGCTTGGTCAGGTAATCGTCGGCACCCGTGTCGAGGCCATCGACACGATCGCCGACCTCCCGCCGTCCGGTGAGCATCAGCACCGGCATGTCATGACCGGCCCGGCGCCAGCTGCCCAACAGGTCCAGCCCGCTCGGGCCCGGCAGGGTCCAGTCGAGCAACACCAGATCGTAGCGGTTGACCGCGACCAGCTCTTCCGCCGATTCTCCGTCTGCGGCCACATCAACGGCGTAAGCCGCCTCGACGAGCATCTCCTCGAGAACCTCCGCCAAGTCGGCGTCGTCCTCGACGACCAGAATTCGCATTTCCTTCGCGCTCCTCCGTCCCCCTGAGCACCCCCACAACCCGTGATCGCCGATCGCTGCACGACAAGCAGCATCGGAAGCTAAGACCAGCACCTGCCAGACTCGTTTGCGGAAGTTTATCCCGTCGTCACCTGACGCTGAACGGACGCCCGCATCAGACTCCGAACGAACGTCCAGCTACCGGTCTTCCTCGGGGAGCTCCGGGGGCCGCATGCGTGCATCGGTGATCGCCAGCGCCACCAGCCGAGCGATCACGATGGCCATGTAGAGCTGACCGGTTAGCGCCTCGAGAATGGCCAGGTTGCGGGCAACTCCGTGCAGCGGCACGACGTCTCCATAGCCGAGGCTCGTCAAGGTCACGAAGCTGAAGTAGACCAGGGTCACCAGACGGCTCTCGTCCCCCGGGGCGCCGGAGACACCCAGAAAGGCGCCTTCGAAAAGCACGTCGACCACGCCATAGGAAAGCCCCCAACCGAGACCAAACAGCAAGTACACGGCAATGGCGCCGCGAATCCGGTGAGCGTTCACCGGCCCGTCGCGAAAGACCTGGGTGAGCAGGCACAAACCGATAAAGATGATGAACAGCACCGCGGTGCCGTAGCTCAGGGCCTGCGCGGTATTCGTGGGCACGGCGCGAAAACCGCCACGCACCAAAAGAGCGAGACCGAAGAGCAACGATGCCGTCCACCGCAGGTGCCGGTGATCCGCGACCGAGAACACCGCAGTCAGCAACATCAGGAAGAAGAAAACGTCGAGCACCGCGCGGCCGACCGAATGCTCGGGCACGAGCGGTGCGAGCATGAACATGTAGCCGATCAGGCTGATCAAAAAGAGTGACAGGGACAGGTCGCCTCGGATCCACTGCCACCACCGCGACGTCGGCAGTGCCAGTCTGCCGTTGGACCTGCCTACGTCCGCTGTGCGATCGGCGCCGCCGGAAGCAGCCGAAGGCTTCGGGTCGGAGGACGATGAGTCGGGCGCACCACTCATGTCGTATTCAGCTCACCAGGTACCGTGTATCCACCGCCGTCAGCCGACTTCCGCTCAAGCCGAGCGCCCATACCGGTAGTCCGCAAAGGAGACCCGGAAGAGCAGCGCGTAGAGCACCGGCACGACGCCAAGGGTGAGGAGCGTGGCGAAGACCAAGCCCACCATGATGGCCGCGGCCATCGATTCGAATAGCGGACCGCCACCCAAGTAGAGCGGAATCATGCCGCCGAGGGTCGTCACGGTGGTCAGCAAGATGGGCCGGAGCCGGCGCTGGGCAGACTCGATGATCGCCTGCTGCGGCGTCCGCCCGTTCTCCTCGATCTCGACCCGCACACGGTCGAGCAGCACGATCGCGTTGTTGATCACAATGCCGGCAAGGGAGATGACGCCGAGCATGGTCATGAAGCCGAAGCTGGCGCGCAGCACGATCAGGCCGATGACCACGCCGATGAGACCGAGCGGAATCGTCAGCAGGATAATCGCCGGCCGGCGCAAGGAGTTGAACTGGGCAACCAACAGCAACACGATGAGCAAGCCGGCCACCGGGAGCTGGACCCCGATCGATTCGTTGGCCTCGCGCGACGCCTCGTCCTCACCACCGATCTCGAAGCTGTAGCCGAGCGGCCACGACGCGCTCTCCTCCTCGAGCCAGGCCGCGACCTCGGGAACCACTCGGGCCGCCGAGTATCCGGGCAGCAGCTCGGCCCGCACGGCGACCGTCTGCAGCCGATCCCGGCGCTGAATGTTGGCCGGCTGCCACTGCACCTCGGCTTGCGCCACCTGCTCGATGGGCACGGAGGAACCGGTGGCCTGGGAGAAGACGTTGACGCTGCCGAAGCGCTCGAGCGCCACACCGCCAGCCTGGTCCGAGCGCAGGGTCACGGGGATGATTTTGTCGCCCTCACGAAAGTCGGTCACATCGGTGCCCGAGAGCATCGTCTTGAGCGAAAGCGCCACATCCTCGTTGGTCACGCCGGCGCGTTGGGCCCGATCGTCGTCGACCTTGACCATGAGCTTCTTGGAGCGCGCGCCCCAGTTGTCGGTCACGTCGACGGGGCCATCGATCGAGCGTAGATAGGTCTTGAAGCGGTCGACCAGATCGAAGACTCGCTCGTAGTCACGCCCGCTGATCCGGACCTCGATCGGCTTGCCACCAGGCGGACCAGCAGAGAGTGGATCGATGGTCGTTTCGAGCCCCGGGATCTCGGCGCCGAAGCGCTGCAGCTTCTCGACCGCCCAATCGGTCGACTGACGGGTGGTGGTGTTGATCAGCATCAAGGCATAGGCCGGGCTCGATTGCTCGGGGCTGTGACCGAGGTAGAAGCGCGGGCCCCCATTGCCGAGAAAGGTCGTGTAGTCGACCACGCCGTTGGGCGGCTCCTCGTTGCCGAACAGGCGACTGATTGTCGCCATCAAACCAGCGGCCGGCGGCAGCGGCTCGGCCTTGCCGACCATCAGCTCGTCCGCGATGAACTGCTCGAAGCGGTCGACCACGGTTTCGGTCGCACTGAGCGGTGTGCCGAAGGGCAGCTTGAGCTGGGCGGTGAGGGTCGGTCGATCATCATCGGGGAAGAAGATCACCGGCACGAATTGGAAGAGTTGCAGACTGCCGACGAAGATCGCGATGACCGCGACGACCGTCAGCGCGGGGCGTGCCAGACAGAGCAGCAGCAGACGCCGGTACCCGCGATAGAGCCGAGAGTCGAATCCGACCCCTTCCTCTTGCTTGGCGACGCGCAGGAAGAGCGAGCAGAGGAGCGGGATCATCGTCAGCGCGAGGACCCAGGACGACAGCAGGGTGATGGTGACGACCTTGAACAGCGAACCCGTGTACTCGCCGACCGCCGACTTGGCCAGGTAGATCGGCAGGAAGGCAGCACTGGTGGTCAGCGACGAGATCAGCAGCGGCAGCGCCAGCTCACCCGCCGATGACACCGCGGCGTCGATCCGCGACTTGCCTTCCCCCATCTGCACCATGATCGACTCCGACATCACGATGGCGTTGTCGACCAGCAGACCGAGGGCGATGATCAGCGCGGCGAGGGACATCTGATCGATGCCGACGCCCCACAGCGGCATGAAAATGAACGCCAGGACGATCGCCATCGGGATCAGCGTGGCGACCACAAGGCCCGTGCGCAGCCCGAGCGACAGCAACATCACGGCCAGCACAATGGCGACAGCTTGCACCAGGTTGCTGACGAAGCTCGCCACTTTGGCGTCGACGATCCGGCCTTCGTCTTGGACGATCGACAGATCGATGCCATGGGGATAGAGACCCTGCAAGCGGTCGATCGTGGTCCGGATGTCGACCCCCAGATCGACCACGTTGCCACCTTCGCGCATCGAGGCCGCCAGCAGCAGGCTCGCCTGACCATTGACCCGCACCGCGCTGGTCGGCGGGTCCACATAGTCACGTTCCACGCGGGCAATGTCGGCGAGGGGTAGAAGATCGCCGGAAGGCAACGGGATCAGCGCGCGCCGCAGGTCTTCGACCGATTCGAAATCACCGGTCGGCTCGAGCACGATCTCCTCGGCCGGCGAACGCACCTGGCCACCCGAGTCGATGATGTTCCGGGCCGAGAGGATGCCGCGCAGCTGCTGCGGCGAAAGGCCCAGCTCGGTAAGGCGGGCGTTGGTGTACTCGACGAAGATCCGCTCGTCCTGGACACCATAGAGATCGACCTTGGCGACGTCATCGATCAGCAGAAGCTCGTCGCGAATCTCCTTGCCCACCACTTCCAACTCGGCCATCGAGTAGCCGTCGCCAGCGAGGGTCACGAGGGTACCGAAGACGTCGCTGAATTCGTCGTCTACCCTCGGCGGCCGCGCGCCGGCGGGTAGGTCCTGCTCCGCACGATCGACCTTGCGACGCAAGCTGTCCCAGATCGGCCGCATGACCTTGTAGCGTTCTTGGACGTTCACCGAGATGATCGAGATTCCAGGCTTGGACTGACTCTCCAGGAAGTCGAGCTCGGGCATCTCCTGAATCGCCTTCTCGAGCTTGTCGGTCACCAGTTGCTCGACCCGTGCCGGGCTGGCGCCCGGGAACTCGGTGACCACCAGCGCCGTGCGAATGACGAAGCCGGGATCTTGCGCGCGCGGCATGCCGTTGTAGGACTGGATGCCCGCGAACAGCACCACCGCCAGGACCGCGAACGTCACCCGATTTCGCTCGATCGCTGCGCGGGTCACCCTCACGGTGCTTCCCCCGAGCCGACCGCGCGCACGTCCATGCCGTCGATCAGTCGGCGAACACCCGCCGTCACGATCACCTCGCCGGCTGCCAGGCCGGACTCGATCAGCAAGCCTCTCTCGTCGAGATCGCCAACCACGACCGGCCGACGGCGGACGGTTGCGACCTCGCCGGCGCCTTCTTCGACCACGAAGACGAATCGCCCGTTCTGGTCTTCGCCCACCGCCACCAACGGCACGAGGATCGCCACCGCATCAGGCGTCCCTGCGGCAGAGGCGGCACCGCCGACACGCAGCCGAACCTCCGCGGCCATTCCGGAGCGGATGGCATCTCCCTTTTCATCGATCCGCAGCGTCACGGCAAAGGTCGACGAGCCGCCAGCCGATACACCCACTTCCGTGACCGTGGCCGCCACGGTCTGGCCCGGCAGCGCATCGAAGGCGACCTCGGCCTGCTGTCCGGCCAGGATCTGTGCGATCGCCACTTCGGGCACACGGATCTCGACCTCGGGTGGCGTGTCCGAGCTGAGCTGGAACAGGGCCTGACCGGCCGAGACATTCTCGTTGACCTCGACGTCGACCGCCGCAACTGCACCGGTCATCGGCGAGCTGAGGCGTGTGTAGGCGAGCTGCTGGCGCGCCTGATCGAGCCCTTTCTCACCAGCTTCGACCTGCGCCGTCGCCGACTCGGCGGCAGCACGCTTGGCGTCGAGCTCGGCCTTGGATGCATTGTTGTTCTCGTACAGCGCCCGCGTCCGATCGTAGTCGGCTTCCGCCTGCCGCAGGCTGGCTCGGGCTTGCGCCACGCTGGCCTCGGACTGCTCCACCGAGAGTTCGTAATCCGTCCGATCCAGACGCGCCAGGACCGTCCCTCGGCGCACCCGATCGCCCACCTTGACCGGAACCTCTTCCACCGTGCCCGCCACCCGGAAGCTCAGGCGCGACTCGATACCTGCCTTCGCGACACCGGCGTAGGCCACCCACTGGGTGCTGTCCGACGCCGTGACGCGGTGGATACGAACCGGGCGCACCACGGCTTCGGGCGCGACGACCTCGTCGGCACAGGACCAGGCGACGAGCGCCAGGAGTAAGACGGGGGCCAAGCGAGCCCACCCTTGTGACGATCGTGGCATGTTCATCTTTCCTCTTCGGGCCTTGCGCCCCTTCTCTTTGCGACTATTCATCCGTCGAGCCCTCGAAAGGAGCCTTGGGCCACGGAACGACCCCGGCATCGGCGAAGTGGCTTTCGAGTCGAGCGAACCAGGCATCACGTGCCGACGAGCTGACGAAGAAATCGAATTGGTTGCTCGCCCGCTGAACTTCCATCAGATCGATGAGGAAGTCATGAACGGCATTGGTGGCCGCACGGTCGGCCGCGAGGGCAGCGTTCTGTGCGTCGAGCAGGTCGATGATCGAAACGGCGCCGCGGCTGTACGAATCCGCCACCAGCTCGAGATTGCTCCGCGCCGCGGACGATGCTTGCTGCGACAGATCGATGCCCGAGAACGACGCGCGGGTGCGCATCATGGCCGAACGAATCCGTTGCTCGATGCGATCTCGGGCGCCGGCGAGCTGCAACTCGAGCTGGCGCAACGTTTCGTCGGCCTGGATGCGATCGGCTCGGCGCGCACCGCCGGTGAACAAGGGCAAGGAAGCGGTCAGGCCGAACGACCAGTTGGTGTCGTCTGGAATCCCCGGGCCCATGAGGTCCGACCCGGCACCACCATCGGCCAAGATCTCATCGAAGCTGAGCTCGGCCGCCACGGTCGGAAGGAAAAAAGTGCGCCTGGTGGCCAGCAATTGCCGCTCCTGGGCGGCGATCGAGGCCTCGAGCTGGCGAAGCTCCGGTGCGGTGGCCAGCCCTTCGGCGACCGCGAAGTCGCGCAGCACGCGAAAGTGCCGCGGCGTCTCGATGTAGCCGTCGAAGCGAGACTCGCTGGTAATCAGGCTCGGCGTGTCGAGGCCGACGGGCTCGGTGCGGTAGGTGGTCTCGAGGTCGCGATCCAGGATCTGGTTGAGCGAAATCTCGGCGACGCGGACATCCGCCACGGCCTGAATCACGGCCTGGCGATCGTTCGCCACCTGGCTCTCCCAGCGATAAACCTCCGCCGGGTTGGCGACGCCCACCGACTTGCGGATCGCTGCCCGCTCGAGGTTGGAGCGAGTCAGCGTCAGGTTGCTCCGCTGGACATCGGCCAGCGTCTTGGCGCGCAACAAATTGAGGTACGTCACGGCGGCGTCGAGGGCGATGTCCAGCCGAACCTGCTCGAGCACCTGCTCGCGGCTGAGCTGCAGCGCTTTCTGAATGTCGGTATTCGCGGAAGCCTCTTCTTGATAGATCAGCTGCGAGACACTCAGCCCTGCGGTCAGCGACCGTTCGGCCTGCCCGGGTCCCGCGCGATCGTCATCGAGGGTCACAGCGCTTGCCGAAGCCTGAACCTGCGGACGGTAGGCCGAGCGCGCACGCGCCACGTCCTGCGCGCCCGCCCAGACTGCGCGCTGCTCGGCAAGTACATCGAGGTTGGCGTCGACCGCCACCAGGACCGCTTCGTCGAAGCGCAGAGTCTCGGAACCTGGCACCGCATCCGCTTCGAGAAGCTCCGCCTCGGTGAGCATCTCCCAACGTGGGGAGACGCCGATCGCGTGGGCGGTGGCCAAGTTGATCGACAAACGGCTGTGCGCGGCCATGTCGACCGGCAGGGAGCCGGGATCCTCGCCGAGAAGAATACGCTGCAGGTTGAGCGCGATCCGCCGCGCCAACCGCGGGAAGAAGTCGTCCGCCCCCATGGACGCCAGCATGCCGGACTCGACATCCGAACCGCCGAGCGCCGAAAAGCTCGGCAGCTTCCGCTCCTTCAGACCGTCGACCAGACGCTGGCGTTCCTCGGCCGACATCTGAAACTGCGGCCAGACGTAGACCGCTTCGACATCCGACCCGATCCGCGCCAACGCCTCGTCCGCGCGGTCGCCCACCGGCACGAAGACGAAGTCGATCCCGAGCTCATCGACGATCTTGCTGGCAGTGAGCATGACCTCGGGGATGCCTTCGATGAAGGCCTCGTTGGAGAGAAAAGCAAGCCGGCGGAAGGGAACGATCTCGCGAAATGTGCGCAGCTCGTTGACCAGATTGTCGGGCAAGGCCACGTAGCTGAGGTTGGGCGTGCCGCTCGTGCCGTCCTGGTAGGGGATGTCCTGCAGCGCGACATCGAAGATCAGCGGCGCCAAGACCGGCTTGGGCAACGATTGCCGGCAGCAGAGCGTGTGGGACGCGAGAATCCCCCATGCGATGACGACGTCGACCTCGGGATCGGCCAGCAGGTTATCGACCTCTCCCTGAACGCCCTCCAGCGTCCAGTCCGCGATCCGGTAGTGACTCGGATCGAGTTGGACATCGAATTCCCCCGTCGTCAGTGCCACCACCTCGCGCGTGGTCAACGACAGGATCATGTCGTTGCCCTCCCACGGCCCATCCACCACCACCCCGACCCGGACGACCGGTAGCGGCGCCTCCTGCGCGGAAAGCGCGCTGCCACCCAGCAGGACGAGCAGGAGAACGGTGTGAAGCGTCAGAGAGAGGATTCGCAGCGGAATCGAACGGTCATCCATCAAATCAGGCCCCCGGAGCATTGCAATCGGACCCTACAACCCTACCGCAATCAGCGCGTTTCCAACGCTGCCCGATTCCGCCAGAGAGCAACCCTTGACGAGTGGCAGCCCGAAGGCCTCGATTCTGGAATGGCGGATCTTCCAGACGAGCTCCAAACGGGATCGACGCCCATCCCGAACGGCCCCGCCAGAGGCCTGGGCGTACAGCCCGGGGCTGGCGACGCGGCGCGAAGCGACGAGGCGTGAGCCCCGGGTCGCGGCGATGCATACGAACCTTGCAGTGGCAAGGCACGTGAACGGAGCGACGCGGCGACGGGTGAGCCCCGGGCGATACGGTTCGGCCCTTTCAGGACCCCAGGCACGGCGCTACGAAGGGCGATTCAAGGGCAAGGCTCATCTGTTCCGGCACGCTCAGCCTTGCGTGCCTGAAAGCGCTCGAAATTCGCCTGAGCCCAGGTCTCGCGCCTTCTCTCGGCATCTTCGATCGAACGGTTCTTGTGAACGCCGGGAGGAAAGCGTGGTTGGGTGGTCTTCGCGGCGAATGTCCAACAGGCTCGCATGGCCCGAAAGAGATCAGGGTCGCCCGGCTGGCGCCAGGTATTGCCGTCCATCTCGGCGACATCGCGAAATTTCTTGACCGGCATCAGTCCTCCAGCCCGAATCGCATTCGAAGCTGGTGCGCATCACCCCAGTCCTTCGGGCGTACGGTGGCCTTCTTCATCCTTTCGATGTTCGCGTGGGTCGGCTCGATGAAGAGATCGAGATCCTCCGTCGCACGAGCCAATCCATGCATATTCAGAGCAACTGCGCCAAATATCGCGTACTGGGCGCCTTCACGTTCGAGCGCCTCGAGAACCTCTCGAGTCCGTTCATAATTCACATTAGGGCCCCATTCTGCACGCGCTCACGAACTCTACCACCCAGCCTTCCCAACGTTTCGAAACGCTGAGCGGCCCGGAAAGGCCTGAGCCTACAGCCCGCGGCTGGCGACCCGGCGCGCAGCGACGAGGCGTGAGCCCCGGGTGGCACAGTGCCACACGAATCGGTTTTCGAGGTGGCGTGGGAACCGCAATCAGCGCAGGCGGCTGAAGAAGCGATGCCAGCGAGGCATGAAGTAGGCGTCGCGGTCGACGGAGAGGGCGATGGCGGTGGCGCGGCCGAGGATGGCGTCGTGGTGGACGGTGCCGAAGCGACGCGAATCGTAGCTGTTGTCGCGGTTGTCGCCCATCACGAAGTATTCGTCCTCGGGCACGATCGCGGGCCCAAAGTTGCGCTGGGAGCCGGCGACACCGAACATGGTGGCGTGGTCGCGGCCGCCGAGGGCTTCCGTGGCGAAGATGAAGCTCGGCTGCTCTTCGACATCGATCTGGTTGACGATCTCGGGCGCCAGCTCGAGGTATTCAGCCGGCGTGCCGTTGACCAGCAGGCGGCCACGGCGAATCTCGACGCGGTCACCGGGTAGGCCGATGACACGCTTGACGAGGCGCTTGCTATCTTCGGGCGAGCGAAGCACCACGATGTCGCCCCACTTGGGATCGCCCCAGTCGAGAATCCGAATGGTGGTAAACGGAACCTTGAGATCGTAGGCGACCTTGTTGATGAAGATGCGATCGCCTTCGATGATCGTCGGCTTCATCGATCCCGTGGGTACGTCGTTCCAGTCCGCCACGGCGGAACGAAACGTCATCATCATGAAACCGATGATGGCCAGCGGCTTCAACCACTCACGCCAGAAGACGCCCCAACGGCCTTCTTCGGGCGCGGTCTCGGCTTGTCCGCTCTCGGCGGGCTGGCCTTGAGTGACCGGGTCCAAGGCGAGCTCGCCAGACGGAACTTCCGGGACAGGCGGTACGGTCACTGGTACCGACAGGATGTCGTCGTGGTTGCTGGAATTCATGGTGTTTGCTGGGCCGACCTCTGCTGGGTGCTTCGCTGCTCGGGTCACGGTCCAGGTCGCTTGACGTCCCGAACAGATCGCTACCGGAAGCCCGTGCCACCGGCCGCTGACCCTCCCGGGCCGGCGCTATCTTCTCACCATCATACGCCACCGACCCACCCGGGATTTTCCCGGTCGCAAACCCTGTGACGAACAGCGACTTGCACAGGTCAGGACGCACCGGAACCAGGGCCACCACGCCGAGCCCATCGCCCATGAGCACCGCATCAGCGTCCCGGAAAGGGCGCGTGCGCAAGCCGCTGGCGGATCGAGGGGAATTCGCGTGTGTCCGTACGAGCAGCAGTCGCTACCCGAGGGCCCGTTGCGTTCCCGCTAGTCGACGGTCCAGGTCTCGCCGGCGCGAAGCAAGCTTTCCAGGCTGCCGCTTCCCTGCTTCTCGATCGTCGATTCGATCTGGCCGACCACTTGCGACTCGAAGCTCGGCTGCGCGGCGGCGCGGAAGAGTCCGACCGGCGTCGGGAACGCGGGCGGCGTGGCATGAGCCAGCAGCGACGCCAGCGCTGCGTTCGGGGCATGCGCGTCCCACACCAGCAGATCGTCTTCCGTCACGCCGTTCTCGCCCACCCGCACCACTTCGAGCCCGACGCCCGACAGACGGATGCCGCGATCACCGTCAGCACCGAAGGTCAGCGGCTTGCCATGCTCCAGATAGAGGTTGGCATCCGCCCGCTCGGCCTTGCCCGTCATGTAGGCGAAAGCAGCATCGTTGAAGATGTTGCAGTTCTGGTAGATCTCCACGAAGGCAGAGCCTTTGTGTGCCGCCGCCTGGCGCAGCGTCTCGACCAAGTGCTTTTGGTAGATGTCGACGCTGCGCGCGACGAAGGAGGCACCGGCACCGAGGGCCAGGGCGAGCGGATTGAAAGGCGCGTCGACCGACCCCAGCGGCGTCGAACCGGTCTTCTTTCCGATCTCACTGGTCGGCGAGTACTGTCCCTTGGTCAGGCCGTAGATTCGGTTGTTGAACAGCAGGATCTTCACCCCGACGTTGCGCCGCAAGGTGTGAATCAGGTGGTTGCCGCCGATCGACAGGGCATCGCCATCGCCCGTGACCACCCACACTTCGAGGTCCGGGCGCGACACCTTGAGCCCCGTGGCCACCGCGGGTGCTCGCCCGTGAATCGTGTGAAAACCGTAGGTGTCCATGTAGTACGGGAACCGGCTCGAGCAGCCGATCCCGGACACGATGACGAACTTCTCGCGCGGGATGCCCAGCTCGGGAAAGACCGATTGCACCGCTTTGAGAATGGCGTAGTCGCCGCACCCGGGGCACCAGCGGACGTCTTGATCGGACTGAAAGTCCTTCCGCGTCAGCGTCGCTTGTTCGCTCATGGTTAGCTCTCCAGATGCTGGCGAATGGCGGCGAGGATCTCGCCGCGAGAGAACGGTCGTCCTTGAACCTTGCTCAAGGTGACGATGTCTTTGAGATAGCGCCCGCGCAGCACGCTGGCGAGCTGCCCGCTGTTCATTTCGGGCAGGAGCACCTTGTCGAAGCGCGCCAGGATCTCGCCGAGGTCATTGGGCAAGGGGTTGATGTGACGCAGGTGAACCCGCGACACCGGAAGCCCCTCTGCATGGGCCAGGTTGACCGCACCCGTGATCGCGCCGAGGGTGCTGCCCCAGCCGATGACCAAGAGCGGGCCGCCTTCGGGGCTGCCCGTCACCTCGAGCGGCGGCAAGCTGTCAGCGATGCGTGCGACCTTCTCGGCACGCAGGTGCACCATGCGTTCGTGATTCTCGGGATCGTAGGAGACACTGCCTGTGACGTCCTCTTTTTCGAGCCCGCCGATCCGGTGCTCGAGCCCTGGCGTGCCGGGGACGGCCCACGGCCGCGCGAGGGTCTTCTCATCGCGCCGATACGGCATGAAGGAATCATCATCCTCGGCGGGTCGTTCGGCAAAGGCACGGCGCAGATCGGGGAGATCCTCGACCTCGGGGACGCGCCACGGCTCCGAACCATTGGCCAGGTAGCCATCGCTGAGGAAAATCACGGGCACCATGTGCTCGATCGCCATCCGGCAGGCTTCGAGGGCGGCGTCGAAACAATCCGCCGGGGTGGCAGGCGCGATCACGGGCAACGACGACTCGCCGTTGCGTCCGTAGAGGGCCTGCAGCAGATCCGCCTGCTCGGTCTTGGTCGGCAGACCGGTCGAGGGTCCACCGCGCTGGACATTGCAGATCACCAGCGGAAGCTCGGTGATCAGCGCCAGGTTGATTGCCTCCGATTTGAGCGCCAGACCAGGCCCACTGGTCGTGGTCAGCGCCAGGGAACCGCCGTAGGACGCGCCGATCGCGGCACATACGGCAGCAATCTCGTCCTCGGCCTGGAAGGTCGTCACCCCGAACTGCTTGTAGCGAGCCAGCTCGTGCAGGATGGTCGACGCCGGCGTGATCGGGTACGAGCCGAGGAAGAGCGGCAGACCCGAGCGCCGGCTTGCCGCCACCATGCCGAGCGAAAAGGCCGAGTTGCCATTGATGCTTCGATACGTGCCCGGCTCGAGCTTCGCCGGCTGAATCTCGTAGCGCGTCTGAAAGACACCGGTGATGTCGCAGTAGTTGTAACCCGCCTTGAGCGCCTTGATGTTGGCCTCGGCGATCACCGGCTTCTTGGCGAACTTCTTCTCCAACCAGGCGATGGTGGGGTCGAGGGACCGACTGAAGACCCAATAGACCATGCCCAGCGCGAACAGGTTCTTGCACCGGTCGCGACTGCGGTTGTCGATCTCCAACTCTTCCAGCGACTGGCGGGTCAGCCGCTGCAGCTCGACCTCGATCACCCGATAGCCCTCGAGGCTGTCGTCTTCGAGGGGATTGGCCTCGTACTTCGCCTTGATCAGGTTGCGCTTGTTGAAATCGTTGGTATTGACGATCAGGATGCCGTCTTTGCGCAGCTCCCCGAGATTGGTCTTGAGCGCCGCCGGATTCATCGCAATCAAGACGTCCGGCGCGTCTCCAGGCGTATGAATATCGTAGTCGGCAATGCGGACCTGGAACGCGGACACGCCGGGCAAGGTGCCAGCCGGTGCGCGAATCTCCGCCGGAAAGTCGGGCAGCGTCGAGAGATCGTTGCCGAACAGGGCGGAGGTATTGGAGAACTGAGACCCGGTGAGCTGCATGCCATCGCCGGAATCACCGGCGAAGCGGACGACGACGTCCGACAGCTGCTCGCGCTGTACTTCCGTACGCGCGCCGCCCGAGTCCTGTGTCGATGCGGTCGTGCTCATCCTCGGATGCTAGCAGGATGGTCAAAAAATCCGCTAGCCCCGGCCACGTACCGGCGGTCAAGGCTGATGACGAACTCGGCACATCCCCACGCCGCGCAGAGGCCCGGTTTCTCGGGCTACGGAGTCGTGGCGTCCCAGGCGCTGGTATCACCCGACTCGAAACCATCGGCGAACAGCGGAGATGTGGTGCACGTCCAGGCCGCGATGGCACGCGACGGCGCCCCGCCCGCGAGTCGGAAATTGCCGAGGGCATAGAGGGTGTCGCCGAGGCTGAACAACTTCGTCACCGGAGCAGGATCGATGCCGGGCACGTCGCCAGATGCCAACGCGGTCCAGGAAGCGCCGTCCCAGCGTGCGACATTGTTGACCAAGAGACCGCCCTGTGACGCGCGGATGAATCGGCCGGCGGCAAAGAGCCGCGGCCCCACGCCTTCATCGTGAACGACCAGATCGAAGACCGCAGTGTTGCCCGATGCGTTTCCGAGGCCGTTGCCCAGGGCTGACCACTGCACGCCGTCGAAGCGCGTGATGTTGTTCGCCGCCAGAACGCCAGAAGACGTGGTCACGGACGTAAAGCCGCCGGCTACGATGAGATCTGGCCCCCCGCCCGCGTCGAATGCGACCAAACTCTGGATCGAGCCGTTGTAGACACCGTCGATGATCGTCCACGTGGCGCCATCGCGCCGCATGACGACCTGCTCACCCGCGGTCGTCCTCACGGCGGCGAAAAGGGCCAGCCCATTACCCGGGTCGTGGACCACCGGGCTCTGCACCCCGTCGATTCGCGGATCCGTTCCGACATCCGACCACGAGCCATTCGCGAAGCGCGCGATGTTGTTTGCCGAGATTCCGCCGACCGTGTCGAAGAAACCGCTCACGAACAGTGCCGGCCCCGAGCCGTCGTCGAGCACTTCCAGGTCAGTAATGATGCCGACGTCTCCTCCTTGCAAGGCCGTGGCAAAGGCCGACCAGGTGTTGCCGTCCCAGCGCATGATCGAGTTCTCGGACGAGCCCGAGGAGCCGGGCACACGATGAACCACATAGAGGTTTTCCGACCCGCCTTCCGCGAACCTCACCGCATCACGGATCGGACGCTCCGGCACGAAGCCGTTGGCAGAACGGATCGGCTGCCATTCCCCGCTACGAAGAGCCATGACTTCGCGCACGCCAACACGCCCAGGCACGCTCAGGAAGCCACCCACGATCGGCACCGCCCCGTTGCCGTCGTCGAACAGTGTCATGGCACGCCGCGGCACGACGGAGCTCGCGAACCCGCTGAGCAGGCCCAGACCGCTCTGGGCCAGACTCGAGAATTCCATGCCATCCCAGCGCACGATGTGGGCGGCGGCGAGGTCGCCCCCCTCCGTGATCTCACCGGTGACGTAGACATCCACGCCCGAGCCGTCATCGTGCCCAGCGACCGCAAAGGGGATGCCCCCGAGACCGAAGCGATCGCGCAGACCGCCGCCGACCTCGTGCCAGGCACTGCCGTCCCAACGCGCGAGATTGTCGGTCGACAAGGGACCGGCGCGATCGAATACCCCCGCGACGTAGAGCGATGGCCCCGTCCCCAGGTCGACGGTCCGCAAGGCCGTGACCGAGGTCGCCGGTTGTTCCGGGGGCTGCTGCGAGATGCCGCCAGCGACGTCTGACCACATCGTGCCGTTCCAGCGGGCGAGATGGGCCGCGGCCACGCCGTCGACCGCCTGGAACGCCCCTCCGGCATACAGCTCGCCTTGCAAGACCTCGAGAGCATTGACCTCGATCGAGCCCCCCGCTAGGCCGGTCCCCACATCACTCCAGACACTTCCATCCCAGCGGGCGACGGTCGTAATCGGCACACCGCCAGCTGAAGTCATGGTGCCGCCGACGTAGAGATCTGGACCGAGCCCGTCGTCGTAGACGGCCATCGCCTGTCCGAAGCCACCGGCGAGCCCAGCCGAGCCCGTGCCTCCGAGCGGCTGCCAGGAGTCACCATCGAACTTGGCGATGCGTTCCGCCGCCACGCCAGCGATCTGGCTGAAACTACCGGTTGCATAGAGTGCTTCGCCGGTGCCGTCGTCGAAGACGGTCAGCGCCGAGATGACACCATCGTCGCTCTCGACCCCTACCGTCGACCACGTACCGTCCCAACGCGCGATGCGTCCAGTCGGAATGCCATCGATCGAAAAGAGAAAGCCCGCCACGTAGAGCGCACCGTCGTAGACGGCCAGCGCGAGCACCCGCGCTTCGAGGTCACCATCCAACGCCTGCCACTGCGCACCATCCCAACGCGCGATGTAGTGCGCATTTTCGGGTCCGGCACCGCGAAAGTCACCGGCGACGTAGAGCGCGGGCCCCGAGCCTGCATCGTAAGTCGCCATCGCACGACCCGCTCGGTCGAGATCGGGAAGATGGAAGTCACCGCGCCAGGCGCAGGCCGAGCCGAGCGGGCCGCGCTGCGCATGGGTGCTCGATGCCGGCCCGGGTACTGCGACCACCGGGAGGCCGTTCGCGACCACCGCAGCCAATTCGGCGACCAAGAAAATCGCCACGGCGGCGAGCGGGCGGCCGACTCCGCGTGCGAGAGCTCGGGACACGGTTCGAGTCGTCTTCATCGGGGGATTCTCCTCAGCATGGACCGATCGATAGGGATCGTCCTGCAAGGCGAGAACCCACCTCAAACCGGCTCAACTTTTTGAGTCGTCTTCCCAGGCACCGAGGCCGAGTCGGGCGAAGATTCGCTTGATGTAGTTACGGGTCTCTCGATAGGGCGGCACGCCGCGGTAGCGGTCGACGGTTCCCTCACCCGCGTTGTAGCCCGCCAGAACGCGCGGCAGGTCGCCGTCGAAGCGGTCGATCAGCCAGGAGAGGTAGCGGCTGCCGGCGTCGAGATTGCGTGCCGGCTCGAAGACCTCGTCGCCGCGCAGTCCGAAGCGCTCGGCCGTGGCGGGCATGAGCTGCATCAATCCTTGCGCGCCTTTGTGGGAGATGGCGCGATCTCGAAACGCCGACTCCGCCGACGCCACGGCGGCGACCAGGGCCGGGTTGAGGCCATGCCGGCGTGCGGTTTCGAAAATCAGCTCGCCGTAGGGCACTTCGGGCACCGCCTGCTCGTCGGCGAAGCGCAGGCGGAAGGCTGGAGGGGCGGGCGGGGTGTCGGCCTCCGGGTCCGTGCGCACGATCTCGTCATCGAGAATTCGCTCGATGCGCAGCATCGGCAAGACCAGGGCGCCGCCTTCGGGCAGCTCCAATCGAATCCGCTCGCCGCCAGCCAGGCGCTCGAACGAGGCGACCTTGAGCACGCCACCGTCGGTCATCAACACCAGCTCGGCGCGCGCCGGCCCGGGACCGAGCAGGAACACCAGCGTCGGTACCAGGAGTACCGCGAGCACGACAATGCCGGGGACTCTCCGGCCCCCGCCATGTCCCGTACTGTGCTCTGTCCCGCGATCGTTCATCGCTGCCTGGTCCCTCATCGCACGACCCGTCGCGCCTGCACCGCAAATCCCCGCAACGTGGCGTATCCCAGCGTTGAGGGCACACGGTCCGAAGGCCTTCGACAATCTATACGGATCAGCCACCGGTTTCGCCCCGTGGATCCGACGGCTGGCCCAACGGACGGTTCATTGGCCGGAACGGGGATGGAAACGTTCGTAGAGACTCTTGAGGCGCGCCTGATGAATGTGGGTGTAGATCTGGGTCGTCGAAATGTCGGCGTGCCCGAGCATCATCTGGACCACGCGCAAATCGGCACCATGTTCGAGAAGATGGCTGGCGAAGCTGTGACGCAAGACGTGAGGCGACAGACCAGCGATGCCCACCGACTGCCCGTAGCCTCGCAGGATCTTCCAGAAACCCTGACGGGTCATCACCTTGCCCCAGCGGTTGACGAAGACATGGTCGTGGCGACCGCGGGCTAGCTCTGGCCGCACGTCGGCCAGGTACTGGCCGACCCACTGCTCGGCGCGCTCACCGACCGGCACCACCCGTTCCTTGCCACCCTTGCCGAAAGCGACCAGAAAGCCCTGGTC
>CALFAM010000219.1 GCA_937948815.1 uncultured bacterium | reverse complement strand
CAGCAGGTCGTCGTAGTCCATCACGTTCTGCTCGCGCTTCTTCGCCGCATAGCGCGCTGCCAGGGTCTCGATCGCGGCCCGGTCGTCGGCAAAGCGGGGCATGTCGTCCGCGATCAGCTCGGCCCACGACCGTCCGGTATTGGTGTGCTTGGAGATCAGCGTCGCCAACGACTCCTTGCGTGGGAAGCGTTTGCCGCTCTTGGCGAAGCCCCCTTCGGTGCGCACCAGGCCGACCAGGTCGTTGGCGTCAGAAGGGTCGAGGATCGTGAAGCCCTCGTCGAAGCCGAGCTTGCGGGCATGGCGGCGAAGCACCAGGTTGGCGAAACTGTGAAAGGTGCCACCAGCCACACGGTGGCAGCGTGCATCGAGCACCTGGGCGGCCCGGCGAAGCATCTCGCTCGCAGCGCGTCGGGTGAAGGTGAGCAGCAAGATCTGCTCGGGCGCCGAACCACGATCCACCAGGTGGGCTACGCGGTAGACCAGCGTACGGGTCTTGCCGGTGCCGGCGCCGGCGACGACCAGGTGGCTACCGGCGCCCGCGGTCGCGGCGCGGCGCTGGGCCGGGTTGAGGTCTGCCTCGAAGTCGAGGCGCTTGGGCGGCGAAGAGGATTGGCTCATGGCGGGGACCACTCTATCGATTCGGTTGGCGGCTCGGGCATGCCCCTGATGCGATAGGCTGATGAGATGATTCGCACGATGCTTCCCGCTGCGGCTCCAGGAGCCAGTACCGTGGGAGGCTGTATCGAGCCCGAGGAGCTCGGGGCGCCCGAGGTGGTCTCCCGTAGGTGGCTGCAATGGCAACGTTTGCGCGCGAGCAAAGCGGGTCCGTTGCAGGCCGTCGCGAGAGGGTAGCCAAGGGCTCGTGAATGAATCGGAATCGTCAGCCAGGAGCCAGTACGCACTCGTGAAGGGGCTGGGTTCGTCGGGGAGCGGCCCAAGCTCAGGAGCGAAGGGCGCGTGCTCGTCAGCGACGGGGGTTGTGTTCGGGTGACCGACGTGGACAACAAGCTGCGGTGCATCGCGGCAGGCGACAGTGCATCTGCGGCGTGGCTATTCGACGCATTTGCCAACCCGCTGTACGTTCGCTTGCGCCGCCGATACGGCTACCTGGGAAGCACCGAGGTCGACGACCTGCTGCAAGATACGTTCTTGCAGGCATTGCGTGACCGCGGACGCGTGCTCATTCGCTGGCTCGATCGGCAAACAGCCCTTCCCGGCGAGTCAGCGCTCGAACGCTATCTCTGGGATCTTGCCTGCGGGTTGGCCACCAATCGTCGGCGAGCGGCGGCGCGGAGCAACGTCGTCTCGATCGAAACGGCGACGCCTCTCGCCGAAGGGCCGCGTGCCGAGCGAGCGCTCCTCGGGCGCGATGTCCTCGCCAAGCTCGATGCCTGCCTCCGAGAGAGCAACGCGCGCACGTACCTCTACTACAAGCTCCGCTATGTGGATGGCCTGACACCGGACGAGATCGCCCAAACGACCGGCTGGTCGAAGAAGTCGACTTACAAGCGCAAGCAGATTCTCGACGAGGCAGTCGAGCGCTGCGCGGATCGCATCGGAATCGCTTGATGCCGCGCGATGCAAGGCTCTGCTTGCTGGCGGTGGTCCTCACGCTCAGTCAGGCGTGCGGCTGTGCCAAACCGACCACCGACACGGCCGTCGCCGTGGCGATCGCCGGGCACCAGGATGTTGTCGAAGCGGTCGGAGACGCGCCGGTGCCGCTGGTGATCGGCGCGCCCGAAGGGCTCCGTCTTTGCGTGCAGGTACCCGCCGAGGCGATCGAAGCCTCGTGGCAGGCGAGCCTCGAGATCGATGGTCGCTGCGAGGGCGACTGGTTGACGCCGAGTCGGCGCTTGACGAGTGGCGATCGACGCAGCGACACCGTCTGCTTCCCGATTTCCCTGCCGCCTCGCTCGGCGCCCGAGGCACGCTACCGAATCTGCGGCATGATGCGTGATGCGCGTGAGCCGGACGTACGCCACCCGCTCACCTGCCACACCGTGGTCGCGCGGAGCGAGGATCCGCACTACGCGGCGCTGACCGAAGCTTTCACCCAACAAGATGTCGGCCATCTGCATGCCAAGGCGAAAGAGGCTGATGCGGCAGGCTATCCGCTGCTCGGCGCTCGGCTTCGGATGGTTGCGGTCTTTCATCTGCGGCGCGACCATGATGAGCCTTTTTCGCCACGGGTCGCGGCCTTGCTCGACGAATTGCCCGATTGGCTCGACGATCGGCCGGAAGTGGCTGCGCTGTGGCGCGGCATGACCTCGGAGGTCTTTGCCACCGGACACCTTGCGGAAGGCGATCTCGTCGCGGCCTGGCAGCTTGCCGGCGAGACCGACCGGCAGTACGGTCTGGTCGCGCACGGGGTGTGGCCGGCGGCGGCGCAGCTCAAGAGCGCGGTGCTGGAGCGCGTCGGCGCGCTGGGCGAAGCGCGCGATCTCGTGACCGCGGCGCTCGCGACCTGCGCCGCCGAGATGGCGCATTGTGGGAAGCGTGAGACGGCTGGCTTGCGGCGGCAGCAGGCGTGGTTGAACCTGATCGACGAGGATGCCTCCCCCGAGGCGCTGCGCGCGGCCGAGTCGGTCTTCGCCACCGAGCTCGAGACGGGCTCCAAGGATTCCCTGACCCGGGCCAACTTCGCGATCAATGTCGCGCTCGCGCGCATGCGCGTCGGTCGGGACTTCGAGCAGCCTCTGGCCGAAGCCGAGTCACTGCTGTCGAGCGACAATCTGGCCCAGTCGCGCCGCACGTTCCTGCTCGGCTGGATTCGGCTCATCCGCGCAGAGGGGGACTTACGCAACCAGAGCCCGGCCATGGCGGCCCGGTCCTGTGAGGCGCTGGCCGAGCAAACAGAGGACATTCAGCTCGCCGCGCTCGCCTTCGACTGCGCGGGTCGGGCCTGGCAAGCGGCGGGGCGGCGCGCGCTGGCCGCGCGCCGGTACGAACGGGCGTTGGAGATCTGGCGCTTC
>CALFAM010000218.1 GCA_937948815.1 uncultured bacterium | reverse complement strand
GGCCCCGCCGATACATCCGATCGGCGCGCTCTTCGAGGTTTCCGAGAAGACCGAACAAGAATCGCGCCTCTAGCGTGCAGCCTCAATAGTCCGAACGACGGTAGCGCTCGAGCGTCCTGATCAAACCTCGCTCAGAGGGCGCGCAGGACGATTTACCATCGCGCGGGGATGAACCGCGATCCTACCAGTGACGAGCACCTGTTCGCGCGCTCGTCTTCACGGTTCGGACCAGCAGTCGCTAGCGCGAGCGACGATAGGCCATCGCTTCGGCCACGCGCTGCTTGGCCAGAGTCAGTGCCGCTTCCGCAGGAATCTGGCTGTGGGAGCGGGCGAGTTGCAGAACCTCGCGCGTGTTCTCTCGAATCTTCTCTTCGATGGTTTCGAAAGCCCGCTTCTGGGTGCCACCCTTGTACTCAACCGACGCGCAGATCACGCCACCCGCATTGGCCACGAAGTCGGGCACCGACAGGATTCCGCGATCGTGAAGGATACGTTCGGCCCGCGGCGTGACCGCGATGTTGGCGCCCTGGAGCACGATCTTGCAGGACAGACGTCCCGCGTTGTTCTCGTCGATCGAGTCGGGGCGGGCCGCTGGGACGAAGATCTCGCAGGGTAGGTCGACCCAAGCGTCCCGAGGAAGCGTCTTGCCCTTGGTGTAGTCGGTCACGCGGCCGGTCTCGGCCTTGATCGCGACCAATGCTTCGATGTCGATGCCATTGGGATCGTAGACCGTGCCATCGAGATCACTCGCACCCACGAGCAACGCACCGCGCTCCTGAAGGTAGCGGGCGGCGTGAGAACCGACGTTTCCGAAACCCTGAACGATCACGCGGGCGCCTTCGAGATCCGCCTCGTTGAAGTCCTGCGCCACTTCGGCGCATACGGCCAAGCCGTAGCCCGTCGCGCCGATCTGATCGAGGGGGATGCCGCCGAGCACCTTGGAAAGCCCGACGGAGCGGCCGATCTCGTCGCGCACCCAGGCCATGGCAACCTCGTCCGTGCCCATGTCCGGTCCCGGGATGTAGCCATCGAGGCGCTCGATCGCACGCGCGAACTGACGGATCAGCGTTTCTTTGTTGGGCGCGGCCGGGTCCGCCAGGATGCCGGACTTGCCGCCACCGTGTGGAATCCCGGCGAGCGCGTTCTTCCACGTCATCGCACGCGCCAGCCGGAAGACTTCTTCCGCGGTCACGTCCTTCGCCATGCGAATGCCACCAATACCGGGGCCCGCGGAAACATTATCGATCACCACGACGGCCTTCAGGCCGCACCGCGGTTCATAGATGTAGACGATCTTCTCGGGACCGTACTCGTCGGCGAAGCGTCCGAACACTTCTTCGGTCATCAGCGGAACCTCTCACGAGCCTTGATTGAGGAGCCGACTGGGCGCACCGCGTGCAGGGCAACGGCGCACACGAACAACCGATGTCTCCTTGACCAGCGCCTTCACAAGCGACGGTGCGGGCTCGATCTGATGGGTCTCGGTGCACAGACCGAGACGGGGTAGCAATCCGATGCCGGGGACGTCTCACATACCGACGCGCGACCCGGCCGTGACTTGGCGGCAAATGAATGCCAGCGGCAACCGGCATTACGCGGGGCGAATGGTATCACGTGGGAACGATCCAGGCCGTCGCATTGACCGCGCGGCAAGGGAGCGATACCGTCCAGGTCCCGCGGTAGACGCGCTTCCGCGGCGCCCAACACCATTCGACCTCTGCCGCGGCCCCACCGGCACAGGAGGAGTGCGATCTTGTCCATCGAGAAGACTCCGGCTGCCGAGCACGAACACCACGACGACATCATCTACCCCGAGGCAATTCCCTTCATTGGCGTACATCTCGCATGTCTCGCCGTATTTGCCACGGGCGTATCGAAGACCAGCATCATTCTGGCTGTTTCGCTCTACTTCCTGCGCATGTTCGCGATCACCGCAGGCTTCCACCGATACTTCTCACACAAGAGTTTCAAGACCAGCCGCGCGTTCCAATTCGTGCTCGCTGCGCTCGGACAAACCTCGTTTCAGCGCGGCGCGCTGTGGTGGGCGGCCAAGCATCGCGCCCATCATCGGCATAGCGACACAGAGCTCGACCCCCATTCCCCCCGGCAACACGGCTTCTTCATGGCACATGTCGGCTGGATCTTCGCGCGCAACAAGAAGGACGCCGACCTCAGCGTCATTCCTGATCTGACCCGCTTCCCCGAGCTGGTGTGGCTCAACCGGCATCACAAGCTTCCGGCATTCGCCCTGGCATTGATCTGCTTCCTGATCGATGGATGGACCGGATTGGTCGTCGGGTTCTTGATCAGCACGGTGGTCTTGTTCCACTGCACCTTCTTCATCAACTCACTCGCCCATGTGGTCGGACGCCAGCGTTACGTCACCGGAGACGACTCGCGCAACAACTGGTGGCTGGCGCTGATCACCCTCGGAGAGGGGTGGCACAACAATCACCACTTCTATCAGGCGTCGACACGGCAGGGCTTCCGCTGGTGGGAGATCGATGTCACTTTCTACATCTTGAAGATGCTCTCGTGGGTCGGCCTGGTCTGGGACCTCAAGGCTCCACCCAAGGCCGTCGTGCTCGGCGAGCGCCCCTTGCCGCGTCCGGTGGTCGAGAAGGTGGCCCATCAGCTCGCCGCGAGCTTCACGCCCGAAGCCATTGGCCAGTCGTTGCGGGAAGCCTGGGCCGAGCATCCGAACCTGGGCGATTTGCGCCAGCAGTTCCTGGAGATGCGCACGTCCGCGGAAGCGACCTTCGCCCAATGGAGCGCGGCAGAGTATTGGCCGCGGCTCGAGGCAGTCATCACCAAGCTGGAAGCCGCGAGCGATCAAGCAGCTGCCCGTATCGCTGACATCCACATGCCCGAGCTGCCGACCTTCGACGAGATGCGGACGCGCGCCAACGAGATGTTCGCGACCACACCGTCGGTGGACGACATCGTTCAGCGAGCTCGGCAGCTGATCGCGGAGGCCGTATCCGCCGAGCTGATCGCGGCTCCTGAGACCGCCTCAGCCAGCGCCTAGCAACCGAGGATACGATGCTGCATACCAGCGTGGCGGCCGAGCCCAACGGTGCCGACCAGGATCCGATTGCGGCCTGGGCCAAGATCATCGATCATGAGAAGTGCATCGGCTGCCACGCCTGCACGACAGCCTGCAAGTCCGAGAACGAGGTGCCGCTCGGCGTCACCCGAACGTTCGTCAAGTACGTCGACGTCGGCACGTTTCCCGAGGCCCGACGCGCCTTCCAGGTCACCCGCTGCAACCAGTGCGAAGATGCGCCGTGCACGCACGCTTGTCCCACCACGGCGATGTATCGCCGCCCGGACGGCATCGTCGACTTCGACAAGTCGGCCTGCATCGGCTGCAAAGCATGCATTGCGGCGTGCCCGTACGACGCCATCTTCATCAACCCAGAAGATGGCTCGGCCGAGAAATGCAATTTCTGCGCGCACCGGGTCGATGTCGGCCTGGAGCCCGCTTGCGTCGTCGTTTGTCCGACGGAGGCGATTCTGGTCGGCGATCTCAATGACGACAGCTCCGCAGTCGCCAAGATCGACCATCGCGAGCCGGTGACGGTTCGCCGGCCCGAGAAGGAGACCAAGCCCAAGCTGTTCTATCGGGGCGGCAACCAGGCAGCCCTCGACCCACTTGGCGCTGCCCGCCCGAAAGGGAATCTGTTCATGTGGTCCGAGCAGAAGACCGGCGGCAGCCAGGTCGTTGGCGGCCACCCGGACCCCAAGTCGAGCCAAGCAGCTGCCGTGCTCGCGTACGACGTGCCGCACAAGGCCCCCTGGGACTGGCGCGTCAGCCTCTACACGCTGACCAAGGGCATCTCGGCTGGTGCGTACCTGATTGCAGGCCTGCTCTCCTTGGGTGGCTGGATCCATCCGTCGGGCGTGCTCTGGCGCTTCGCGGCGCCGCTCGTCGCCCTGGCTTTCCTGGGCATTACCGGCGTGCTCCTGCTCGCGGACCTCGAACACCCCAAGCGCTTCTACCTCATTTTCACCCGGCCACAGTGGCGCAGCTGGCTGGTGCGGGGCGCATTCATCATCACCGGCTACGGTGGCATTCTGGCTGCGCACCTGGCCGCCAGCTGGCTCGGTGCCACGCCCTCAGTCCACCGCCTCTTGCTGATTGCCGGCATTCCGCTTGCCGTGATGACCGCTGTCTACACCGCATGGCTGTTCGCGCAGTCCAAGGCGCGAGACCTGTGGCAGAGCCCGCTTCTGCCGCCCCACATGTTGGTGCAGTCGGCGCTGGCCGGCGCCGCCGCACTGGTCGTTCCTGCCCTCATCTGGGAGACCGGCGCCCTGTCCTCGTTGCTGGTCGTGCTCGGCGCCTGCGCCCTCACCCACCTGCTGATGGTCGCCGGCGAGATCGGGTTGCCCCACGTGACTGCCCACGCGCGTGTCGCGGCCTGGGAGATGACGAGCGGGCGCTTTCGAAGCTACTTCTGGCTCGGCGCGCTGCTGGTCACGGCCGCTTTGGCGGCCCCCTGGGTCGGCGGCGTTGCAGCCGCCGCTGTGGCGCTCTGCGCCCTGATCGGCCTCGGCTGCTACGAGCACGCCTACGTTCAGGCAGGGCAGGCAGTCCCACTCGCCTGAGCTGCTCGAACCAAGCGTATTCAAGGCTTGATCCGTCCCGGGACTTGTTCTAGGATCCAAACATCGAAACTTCTCGATTCTTCTATTTGAGCGAGAGCGCTCCAGTAGAAGACGTCATGGCAGGCGAAGCTGCCGTGTACTCACGAATCGGTGTTTCCGCGACAATCTCCTCGTG
>CALFAM010000217.1 GCA_937948815.1 uncultured bacterium | reverse complement strand
CGCTTACCGTTGCCGGGCCCCGAGAGGGAACCGCGCTCGATCTGGCGCGTGCCGTGCTCGCGTTGTTCGGCATCGTCGGCATGATCAGACTGCTGGCCGCGGTGGTGAGCTCGCTGTCGTGGCTGTTCCGCTCCCGAACGCCAACCCTGCGCGCGATCGAACGCAGGCTCGCTGCCCTCGAAGCCATGCTCGTGAGCCGCCGCGGGCCATGAGGCTGTCCGCAGGTGAGGCGTGACCGCGTGCTTCGAAGGGGGAAGCCGAGAGGCGAGGGACAGCGCTCGCGGCCAACGACCTCAGCCGATGGCGGCACTGTCCGAGGGGCGGGACGCGAGTCGTGCTTCTGCAGTGCACAGGGAGCTTGACGGGGAGGTTGGCCGAAGGTATCCTTCGCGTCCGCTCGGGGCACCCCTGTGTACCGAGAGTTTCTCTTCCCAATCGGGGCGTAGCTCAGCCTGGTAGAGCGCACGGTTCGGGACCGTGAGGCCGGAGGTTCGAATCCTCTCGCCCCGACCATTCCCGCTTTCTCCCCACTCCGGGGACCGTTTCCTCGTTTCGATCCCTCTGCCTTGACGGCATTCGCGGTTCCCTGCGCTGAGTTGCCAGCGTAGCGGCTTTGCCATATCCTCCAAGCCGCCCGCCCTGCTCAGCGACGCTGTTTCGCATGCCGCCGGCCAACTGCCGTGGGCCGAATGCCATCGGCCCAATGCCGTGGCGATGCGCGGAACGGATCTTGCTTCGAGATCTCGCTTGGCCGGGGACGGAACGAAGCGCCCGCGAGATCATCACTTCACAGGAGCACGCATGAGCCAGGCACCAGCCTCATCGGGGAAGCAATGGTTTGGTCACCCACAGGGTCTGTCGACCTTGTTCTTCACCGAGATGTGGGAGCGATTCAGCTACTACGGCATGCGTGGCATCCTGGTGCTCTACATGACCAACGCGGTCAGCGGCATGGCCATGGAGCGCGGCACGGCGACCGCGATCTACGGTCTCTACACCGCTGGCGTCTACCTCCTGGCGCTGCCCGGTGGCTGGTTCGCCGATCGCCTGGTCGGCCAAAAACAAGCTGTATTCATCGGCGGTGTGATCATCGCGCTCGGCCACTTCAGCATGGCCGTGCCGAGCGACACGATGTTCTTCCTCGGCTTGGTTCTGATCGTCATCGGAACCGGCCTGCTGAAGCCCAATGTCAGCGCGATCGTCGGCGATCTCTATCCTGAAGGCGGCGCCCGGCGTGACGCGGGTTTCTCGATTTTCTACATGGGCATCAACCTCGGTGCCTTCCTCGGGCCGCTGGTCTGCGGCTACCTCGGCGAGAACGTCAACTGGCACTACGGCTTCGGCGCGGCTGGTGTCGGTATGGTGCTCGGCCTGATCCAGTACAAGTTGGGCAGCCGTCAGCTCGAAGGAGCTGGTGAGATCACGACGGCGGCAGGTGAGAAGCGGCCGTGGAACCAGCTATTCATCGGCCTGTCGGCAGTTGCGGCAATCGCGGCCACGCTCTTCGGCCTGCAGCGCGCCGGAACCATCGCGATCACGCTCCAGGGCTTTGCGGGCGCCACCGGCGTCATCATCGTGCTCCTGGCGTTTCTCTACTTCGGTTATCAGCTCCTCTTCGGCGGATTGGACACCACCGAGAAGAAGCGCCTTGTCGTGATCTTTCTGCTCTTCGTGGGCGCGGCTCTGTTTTGGTCAGGCTTCGAGCAGGCCGGTTCGTCACTGAACATCTTTGCCGAGGACAAGACCAATCGAACGATCTTCGGCTGGTTGATGCCGGCGAGCTGGCTGCAGTCGGTCAATGCCCTCTTCATCATCATCTTCGCGCCGGTTTTCGCCGCTCTCTGGGTGGCCCTGAGCAAGCGTGACGTCAGCCCGTCGATTCCGGCCAAGTTCGGCATCGGCCTCGTGCTGCTCGGCGGCGGCTTCTTCGTGATGCGCCTTGCGGCGCAGGCCTATGACGCGACCGGTGGCGCGGTGGGGCCGATGTGGCTGGTGGTCACCTACTTCCTGCACACGGCGGGCGAGCTCTGTCTGTCGCCAGTCGGTCTGTCGGGTGTGACCAAGCTGTCGCCACGGCGGTTGGTCGGCCAGATGATGGGCATCTGGTTCATGGGCGCTGCCCTGGGCAACCTGATTGCCGGCCTGGCAGCCGGTGAGTCGAACGATGTCAGGCTGTTCACCAACGTCGCGATCACTTCGATCGTCTCCGGGCTGGTCTTCCTGATCTTCGCCAAGCTGATTCAGAAGCTGATCGGTAATCTCAAGTAGCACGACGGCTGCGGACCGGTTTTTCGAGCGGAAGCCAGAGCTGCTCGGGGCCGCCTGGGGCAAAGCCAGAGCCGGTGACGCCGAGTAGGCGGACGTGCTGCTTGGCGGCTTCGGTGGTGCGCAGCAGCTCACGCGCCAGCTCACCGATCACCCGCGCGGATGCCGTTCCCACGGGAAGGGTTCGGGCCCGCGTCAGGGTGGTGAAGTCGGGATAGCGCACCTTGACGGTAATCGTGCGTGCTGCCAGCTCGCGCTTGTCGAGGTCTTTGGCCACCAGCTCCGCAAGGTGCTCGAGTTGCTCGTCCATGTCGACCAGCGTCTCGAGGTTCTGACCGTAGGTGCGCTCATGGCCGAGGCTCTTGCGCACCCGCTCGGTGCGCACGGGCCGGTCGTCGATGCCGCGGCTGTAGCGGTAGAGCGCTGAACCATGGCGGCCGAATCGCTTCTCCAGTACTTCCAGGGGCTGCTGCCGGAGATCGGCGATCGTCGCAATCCCGAGCGCTTCGAGCGCCCGCTCGGTGGCCGGGCCGACGCCGTGGATGGCGCGGGCCGGCAAGGGATCGAGAAACTCGTGCACGCGTTCGGGCACCACCACGGTCAGTCCATCCGGCTTGTCGAAGTCGGATGCGATCTTGGCGATCAGCCGGTTGGGTGCCACGCCGACGCTGACGGTCAGGCCGCGCTCCTCGTGGACCCGCTTGCGAATCGCCTTGGCGACCCGCGTGGCCGTGCCCCACGGCTCCAAGTGATCGCTGACGTCGAGATAGGCCTCGTCGAGGGAGGCGGGTTGCACCAGCGGGGTGAAGGACCGAAAGATCTCGAAGATGGCCTCGGATTCGGTGCGGTAGCGCGTGAACTCTGGCTTGATGAAGACCGCGTGGGCGCAGCGGCGGATCGCGTGGGCGGCCGGCATGGCCGAGCGGATGCCGTAGCGCCGCGCCTCGTACGACGCGGCGGCGACCACGCCACGGCCATTCGGGCTGCCGCCGATCACCACGGGACGGCCCTGCAAGGACGGATCGTCCCGCATGTGGACCGCCGCGTAGAAGCAGTCCATGTCGCAATGCAGAATCCTGCGATCGGCAGCGTCACTCACGCCGCCGATTCTACCGGATAGGCGAAACTAGGGCGGTAGTCCCTCTGCGCTACTTCTGAATGCCGCCGTGGGTTTGGGCCATGGGGTCGAGGGTGCGGTCGAGCTCGTCCTGGGGCAGGACCTGCCGCTCTTCGGCCAGCTCGCGCACGGTGCGCCCGGTCTTGTGAGACTCCTTGGCGATCGAGGCCGCTGCGTCATAGCCGATCTTGGGGGCAAGCGAAGTGACCATGGCGAGCGATTGCTCGACCATCTGGCGCACCCGCTCGCTGTTGGCCTCGATGCCGTCGACGCAGCTCGTCGACAGGATGCGCGCGCCACCAGCCAGGATCTCGATCGACTGCAGCAGGTTGTAGGCGATCACTGGCATCATCACGTTCAGCTCGAAGTTGCCGGACATGCCGCCGACGGTAATGGTCGCATCGTTGCCGATCACCTGGGCGCAGACCATCAGCACCGACTCGGAGATCACCGGATTGACCTTGCCGGGCATGATCGAGCTGCCGGGCTGGAGCGAAGGGATGGTGATCTCACCCAGGCCGCAGCGCGGTCCCGAGGCCAACCAGCGAATGTCGTTGGCGATCTTGGTCATCGACACGGCGATGGTTTTGAGGGCGCCGGACAGCTCCACTGCCGCGTCCTTGCCGGCGAGCGCTTCGAAGCGGTTGGGGGCGCCGACGAAGGGCAGACCCGTAGTTTCGGCGAGGCCGGCGATGACGGCGTCGGCGAATCCGGGGGGCGCGTTCAGTCCGGTGCCGACCGCGGTGCCACCGAGCGCCAGCTCCGCGAGATGCGGCTTGGCCGCTGCGAGGCGCGCCAGGCCGTTGCGGATCTGCTGCGCGTAGCCGCCGAACTCTTGGCTGAGGCGCACGGGCACCGCGTCCTGCAGGTGGGTGCGACCGATCTTGACCACGTCGTCGAGCTCGGACGCCTTCTTCTCCAGGCTGGAGGCGAGCTGCTCGAGGGCTGGCTCGAGATCCGCCGTGACCGCCTCATAGGCCGAGACATGGATGGCCGTCGGAATGGTGTCGTTCGACGACTGGC
>CALFAM010000216.1 GCA_937948815.1 uncultured bacterium | reverse complement strand
GACTGGCCAACGTGAAGGCTTCGCAGTCTACTGTCCCGTTCAGGGTGACGGCACGTATGACAGCAGTGTGCCTGACTGGCTACAAGGCCAGTCGGTGTGGGAGGCCAATCCCCGCATCGTCGATTTTCTGCGCGACTCCGGCCACCTCGTCCATCACGCGGACTACCACCACAGCTATCCCCACGACTGGCGTTCCAAAACGCCGGTGATCTTTCGCTGCACGGAGCAATGGTTCGTCGCGGTCGACAAACCGACCCGCCGGGAGCAACGCTCACTGCGCGCGCTGGCACTCGACGCGGTCGAGAACGACGTGACCTACGTCCCGGCCTGGGGTGAGAACCGGATGCGAGGCATGGTCGAATCGCGCCCCGACTGGTGCATCTCGCGGCAGCGCGCCTGGGGATTGCCGATCCCCGCCTTCCGTCAGCCCGACGGCACGGTCCTGCTGACTGCCGCGACGGTTCGCGCGGTCTCGGATGCCTTTGCCAAGGAAGGCTCGGACGCGTGGTTCACTCGCTCCCCGGCCGAGTTGCTCACCACCTGGGATGCCGCGCAGGACCCCGAGGCACCGGCCTCGGTGGCGGTCGACACCCTCGAAAAAATGTACGACATCGTCGACGTCTGGTTCGAGTCCGGCTCGAGCTGGAACGCGGTCATGCGGGCGCGTGACCTCGGCTTTCCCGTCGACCTCTACCTCGAAGGTTCGGACCAGCACCGCGGTTGGTTTCAGTCGTCGATGTTGCTCGGGCTGGGCGCCACCGGCAAGGCCCCGATGCACACCATCATGACCCACGGCTTCATCGTCGACAAAGACGGCAAGAAGATGTCCAAATCTCTCGGCAACACACTCGATGTCGAGGAGCTGCTCAACGACTTCGGCGCCGACGTCTGCCGCTGGTGGGTCAGCTCCCTCGCCTTCGAGAACGAGTGTAAGGTCGACCTCAGCTACTTCGAGGTGACCGGCGACTCCTATCGCAAGGTGCGCAACACGCTGCGCTACCTGCTCTCGAACCTGAGTGACTTCGATCCCGGGCAGCACGCGGTACCGCTCGAGTCGATCCCCGCGGCCTCGCTCGACGGCTACGTCCTGGCAGCCACGGCGGACCTACGCCATCGGGTCACCGACGCCTATGAGCGGTACGCGCTCCGGCAGGCCCACCTCGCTCTCTTCGACTTCTGCAACGACACGCTCTCGGCGCTCTACCTCGACGCGATGAAGGACCGCCTCTACTGCGACCGCCCCGATAGCCCGCGCCGGCGGCGGGCCCAGACCACCATGGCGACGGTGGCCGAGATGCTGGTCACCTTGCTGGCGCCGATCCTGCCCCATACCGCGGACGAAGCCTGGCGCGCTCTCACGGGCAACGACACAGGCTCGGTTCACCTGGGACGCATTCCCGAGCTGTCATTCGAAGCAGACCCAAGCTGGCCGCAGGTGCTCGAGACCCGCGAGGAGATTCAAAAAGCCCTCGAAGCCGCCAAATCGGACGGCATCGAGAACCCCTTGGACGCTGGCGTGACCGTCGTCGATGCCGATGGCGCCCTGGCACCGTTCGAAGCGGACCTGGCGGACATCTTCGGTGTCTCGCGGGTGACGATCGACCCGCAAGCAGATGGTCTCGCGATTCACGACTTGCGCGATCAGCCGCGCTGTGAGCGTTCCTGGCGTCGGGACGTCACGGTCTCTGAGCGTACGGACGGTGGTTGGCTTTCGGATCGCGACGCCGAAGCCGTCGGCGTCGCCTAGGCAGCACACTTCGCCGCAGCGGCCCGTGCTGCACGTCCCCGTGCCGAGCTGCCCGAAGTGTCGGCTCGGCGCGGGCGCGGCGACGGGCTCTCAGTGATCGCCGATCTCCTTGAGCTGTTTCTCCATCTTTCTCATCTGTTCCTCGGTCGCCAACCCTTTGCATTCGATGAGATCGTCCTTCTTCTCTTCGTCCAGCTCACGGAAAATGCGCACCTCGACGGAGCCCGTTGCGCCGCGGGCCCAATTCTGTCCCTGTACCTCTTCAGCCTTGGGTAAGAAGTAGGTGCCGCCCTTCAGCATGCAGAGCGAGGCTGCCTTGACGTTTAGCATCCGTCGCGCCTTGCCCTGGTTGCCGAATCGCGTCTGTTTCTGGTGGCTGATCAGGTAGCGATTCTCCCCCAACTTCTGAATGCGGGTTGTCGCCTGCGCGACTGTGCTCATCACCAAGGCCCCGATCGCGATGGCCCAAACAGCCTTCGACTTCATTTCATTCCTCCTCACGATTCGCGCCGACAAGCATCTCGACGCCGCATCGATAGCGCGCGCCCCGCCTTGTACGCTTCCGCACGGATCATTGCCGTTTCCACAATGTTACAGAACCTTGGGGGATCAAGTGCGCATTGCCTGCAGAAGCTCTCCCAAAGCCACAGCCTGCGCCTCTTGGCGCGACCGGGCTTCCACCAGATCGGGCGATGCCGCGCGAACCGCGCAGTCGGTCAGCGCGCAGCGCTCACAGGTCAGATTGACCTCGACGTCTGGAATCGCCGGGTCGTTCCAGAACCCCACCTTGGCGCGCAGCGCGTCGTCGAGCAGCAAGCCGATCGAGATACTGGTGCGTGTCGCATTGGCCAGGGCCAGCGGGCGGGCCAGCGTCAAGACCAAGAACGTCGAATCTTGATCGACGAAGTGCGAGCGCTGTGCGGCCAGGATCACTTGCTCTGGGTCGCCCTCGAGCGTGCGGTCTCCGAGCAGACGAAGGCTCTGCCAGCGTCGGCAGTAGTGCTCGTTCAAACCAACGCCGTGCGGCACCGGTACCCGTGACATGTTGAGGTTCTTGGTCAGGGTGAAATGGCCGCTGCCCGTTTCGTGGGCGAAGCGCATGAAGTAGAGCTCGCCGAGCCCCAGGCAGCCCGGCGCGATCTGTGTGAGCCGGTAGAGGAAGGTCTCGGGAGTGACGGGATAGCCGGCCAGCAGCGCCAAGGCAGCATCAGCAGACCAGGTGTCGCGGCGAAAGAAGATCTCGAGCTCATTTGCGAAGCGCGCGCGCGGCATCAACAGCGCGCCGGCAAAGTAGGCCGCGCGAAAGTCATTGATCACCTGCTCGAACGAGATCACGGCCACGGGTGAAGAAGTCGTGGAGCGCTCTTCCACCCCCAACGCGATGTACCCGAGCTCGCGGCCGAACGCGAACGCGCGCTGTGCGGGCACCAGGCGGCCATTGACGAAGAAGTTCGGATCTCCCTCCTCGACCCGTACCGAGCGCAATGCCGAGAGCGCGGGTTCCGCGGCCAGCCGCTCTGCATCGATGCGATAGCCGTATCGCCGCTCGAGGAGGCCGCGCAGCATGTCTTCCGACACGATGGTCGAATCGTTCCATCCCTGCTCCGCCGCGAAGTTGGCGGCTGCCGCCTCGATCTCCTCGAAGTAGTTGCCACGCATCTGCTGCAGCGAACGCATGGCGGCCGACAGGAAGTGTTCGACGCGCACGTCGTACGTCTGCCCGACTTCGGCGACGGTGCGCACCAGGGCGGCCGCGCGGTCCGGATCGCCCGAGACCAGATCCAGCAGGTCCTCGGCGCGAAGCCCGAACATCTCGAACGGGAAATCCTGCAGAAAGCGGGAGCGGACGAGCGACTCGACCGGACCGAGCTCGCCCTCGAGCTTGAGCGAAACGAGGGCATCAAACCCGAGGTCGAGGGCCGAAGCGAGGCGGAGCAACTTGTCCGGCTTGGGGTATTTGCGCGCCTTTTCGATCTCCGACAAATACGAAACGGACAGACCAGCCTTCAGTGCAACGTCCTTGAGCCCGAGGCCGAGCTCCTGACGACGCCGTTTGACCTTGAGGCCGAGGATGTACCGGAGATGCTCAGGCTGTATGTCCATGACGGTCAAAACCGTAGCACGGGTTTCGCTAGCAGCGAAGTTCAACCTTCAGGGAAGTCTTGAGTTTCTGGTTTAGCGAAATTTCGCTAAAAATCTTGACTTCACTTTTCAATAACGCTACGCTAAGCGGGACAGTTCGCAGCTCCAACGAGCACAACACGTCATCCAACGCTGCTCGCGACCCAGAAAGGAAACATGAGCCTGACCACCGCCCCGACTTCCCCGCCGTCTGCCGCCCCGAAACCGGCCGCCACCACGGAACAGGTTGCTGGCCACACGATCGTGGCCGACACGCCGCACGTGGCCGACCCGCGGAGCAGCGACTGGCTGGTGCTCGGCCATGGTGTGTCGATCCGTCGCACTGCCTGGACCGCCAAGGCGCGCCAAGTCTTGACCCCGGAGGCGATCGCCCTGGTCGGCAACCTCCATCGCAGCCTGGAGTCGGAGCGGCAGGAGCTTCTCGTGCAGCGTGTCGCGCGACAGCTACGCTTCGATGACGGCGCGCTCCCGACGCCGCCACGCCATGCCGATGCAGACGCCACGAACTGGTCTGTGGCGCCCTTGCCGCAGGACCTTCGGCGCCGTCGGGTCGAGATCACCGGACCGGTCAGCAACCGGTCGATGGTGATCACGATGCTCAGTCGCACGACACCCGGTACCGGCGGCCAGGGTGTTCGTGCCGACACCGCCATGCTCGACTTCGAAGACAGCATGAAGCCGGTCTGGGACCAGGTTGTCGACGGTGTCCACAATGTCGTTGGCGCGTGCCGTGGCGAGCTTCGAGCGACCAAGCGCAAGCCCGATGGCAGCACCAAGACCTACGTCCTCGACCCCCGAGACATGGCCTTGCCCATGGTCCGAGTGCGCGGCCTCCACCTCGACGAGTCGAATGTGCGCGTCGACGAGACCTCCGTCGCTGGCGGACTTCTCGACCTCGCGCTGTGCTTCATCAACAGCTACGAGCACCTGCTGCGTCGCGGCATGACGCCGACCTACTACGTGCCCAAGTGCGAGCATCACCTCGAGGCACGCTGGTGGAATCGCCTCTTCGTCGAGCTCCAAAAGGGCCTCGGTGTACCCATCGGCACGCTGCGGGCCACCTTCCTGATCGAGACCTTGCCGGCAGCCTTTGCCATCGAGCCGATCCTGTTCGAAATCCGCGAGCACGCGGCCGGCCTCAACGTGGGACGTTGGGACAAGATCTTCAGCGACATCAAGGTGCTGATGAAGCACCCAGGCCGGGTGATGGCAGACCGCGCGACGATCGGCATGAATCGCCCCTGGATGCGCGCCTACGCCGAGCGGCTGATCGACGTCTGTCACCGTCGCGGCGCGATGGCGATCGGCGGCATGGCGGCCTTCACACCCGGACGTGACGCTGCCACCCGCGATCGGCAGACCGCCAAAGTGCTGGAGGACAAACGCCTGGAGGCGTCCCTCGGCCATGATGGTTGCTGGGTTTCTCATCCCTACTTCATTGCCACCGCCCTCGGCGCCTTCCCCAACGATCACCAACTGGACTTTCGCGCGGTCGACGTGCCATTGCCGGAGGCACTCTTGCCCCAAGGCACCGCACCGCGCACGGAAGCTGGCCTGCGCACGAATCTGCGGGTCGCGATCGCCTATCTCGAGGGCTGGAGCCGTGGCCTCGGCTGCGTCGCCTGGGACAACCTGATGGAAGATCTCGCCACCCTCGAGATTTCCCGCGCCCAAACCTGGCAGTGGCTCCACCACCGCACCGCGCTCGACGACGGCACCTACGTCGAACGGGACCGGGTCGAGCGTCTGCTGGACGAAGAGCTCACGAGCATCGAGCGTGAGGTCGAAGCTGGCGCGCCCACGGCTGATGCCGCGACCCAGGCCCTTCGGAGCTTCCGCCAGGCCCGTGACGAGGCGGGCCGACTGTTCGCGAGTCAATCATTCGAACCCTTTCTCGCCACCGCTTCCGATGCCGCTTCGGAAGCATCGTCTGGCGACGTTTCACGGCTCTAGACACTCCATTGAATTCAACGGCTCTTTGGGAGGGCTCCACCATGCACTGCAAACACGAGGTACTGATGAACGATTGGAAGAACAATGCGCGTTGGGAAGGAATCACCCGCACCTATCAGGCCGACGAGGTCAGCAGGTTGCGCGGTTCCGTGGCGGTCCGCCACACGCTGGCCGAGCTGGGCGCCAAGCGGCTGTGGGAGCAGATGGAAGCCAAGTCCTACGTCCACGCCCTCGGCGCATTGACCGGCAACCAGGCAATCCAGCAGGTGAAGGCAGGTCTCGACGCCGTCTACATCAGTGGCTGGCAGGTTGCCGCGGACGCCAACCTCTCGGGCAACATGTACCCAGATCAGAGCCTCTACCCGTCGAATAGTGTGCCCTCGCTGGTTCGCCGGATCAATAAATCCCTCCTGCGCGCCGACCAGATCGAGCATGCGGAAGGCCAGAGCGACCGCCACTGGCTGGTCCCCTTGGTGGCCGATGCCGAAGCCGGTTTCGGCGGTCCTCTCCACGCGTTCGAGCTGACCAAGTCGATGATCGACGCTGGCGCAGCGGGCGTTCACTTCGAGGACCAGCTCGCGTCGGAGAAGAAGTGCGGCCACCTCGGCGGCAAGGTCTTGGTGCCGACGAGCCAGTTCATTCAGACCCTCACCGCCGCGCGCCTCGCCGCCGATGTCTGCAATGTACCGACCGTGATCATCGCCCGCACCGACGCCGACAGCGCCAAGCTGATCACCAGCGACATCGACCCGGCGGACCACCCCTTCCTCACCGGTGAACGCACCGCCGAAGGCTTCTTCCGGATCACGGGCGGCCAGGACATGGCCATTGCGCGCGGACTCGCCTACGCCCCCTACGCCGACCTGATCTGGTGCGAGACCTCGCACCCGGATCTCGACGAGGCGCGGCGCTTCGCCGAGGCCATCCACGCACAATTCCCCGGCAAGAAGCTGGCCTACAACTGCTCGCCTTCCTTCAACTGGTCCGCCAAGCTCGACGCGCACACGATCGCCCGCTTCCAGCGCGAGCTCGGCGCGATGGGCTACGCCTTCCAATTCGTCACGCTCGCCGGCTTCCATGCGCTCAACCACAGCATGTTCGAGCTCGCCCGCGGCTACCAGGCGAGCGGAATGGCTGCCTACTCCCGCCTGCAAGACGCCGAGTTCGACAGCGAAGCCCATGGCTACACCGCCACCAAGCACCAACGCGAAGTGGGCACCGGCTACTTCGACCAGGTACGCAACGTCATCACCGGCGGCCACACCGAAACGGGCGCCATGTGCGATTCCACCGAGGTCGCCCAGTTCGCCTAGGCAGATTGCAGCGTCCGAGCGGCCGGCGAAAGCCCGGCCGCTTTTCCTTATGGGCGCGTCGGTGGCCAGAGATCTCGGAAGCAGAACCACTGGTGCGGGTGGCGACGGATCGCCCACTCGATCTCGCTGGCGATCCGTTGGGTCGCGCGTGCCAGCTCGGCCGCGCTGTCGGTTCCGCGCGGTACAGAGATCGGTGGCCGGAAGATGACGTCGAGTTGCTGGCGTTCCGTGCGAAAGACGAACGCGGGGATGATGTCGACGCCGGCGGCTCGAGCCAGCGCGGCCGGCCCTGCGGGGAACGCGAGTGGACGACCGAAGAGCGTGGCTTCGACCTGACGCGCGCGCGCCTGCGGGCGGTCCGCCTGGAGCGCGACCAGCTCACCGCGACGAAGGGCGGCGACCAAACGCGTGGTCGTCGCCAGATCGGCCAGCCCGAAATGGAAGGTCATGCGCGGGCCACCAGCCGCGCGCAGCCGGGCCGCCAGGTCACGCTCGACCCGCGGATCGATCTCGCGGTCGCGCACCACGTGCACGGTCCGCGGGTCGCTGGTCGGCGGCAAGAGCGAGCCGATCTCCCACGCGCCGACGTGGGCGGTGACCAGGACCGCGCCTTGCTCCGGCGCCAATGACAGCGGCGTCCCCTTGATCGCCAGGTCGGCGACACCCGCCATGTGCCGAAAATGCTCGCTCGAGCACCAGGCATAGGCCTCGAGCGTCTGTCGAATGCGAGCCGCGCGCGCAGCGGCATCACAGGGTCCGAGCACGGCTTCGAGGTTATTGCCGATCGCGCGACGAATGCCCGGCAGGCACCGATACGCCACCGACTTGCCGAGTCGAACGGCCGACGGCAGCCAGCGGTCGGGAAGGCTCGCAGCGAGCCACTGGTTGGCGCGGTAGGCCAGCGCACCGGTGACCGCAAGCGGGCCGAGCCAACGCTCGGCTCGACTCGCCGCAGGCGCCTGCGGTGGCCGCTCGTGGGTTGGCCGCTCCTGGGGTGCGCGCTGGCGGGCTTCGCGGGCGCTCACGGCCCGCTCCGATGCGGGTTCAGAGTGGCTCCGTGCCCGTCATGGCGGTGCGTGTGGTGCGTGACTCGATGCCGTGCTTGGGCTGACGTTCCCAGCGAGCAGAGACCACCGCACGAGCGATCCGCCAAGCATCAACCACGCCGCGGTAGTGACTGGTGGCACGGCCGTCAGCACGGCCGAGGCGAATGGGCACTTGGGCGATGCGGAAGCCGCCACGTACCGCGCGCACGAGCACCGCGCTCTCGGCGTCGAAGCGGTTCTCCGGAAAGCCGGTACGCATCAACAGACGGCGTCCGTAGAGGCGGAACCCTGTTTGGGCATCACGCAGGCTGGCACCGGCGAGCCGACTGATCCAGCGGGACGACCACCGATTGCTCCATCCGCGAACGCGCCCCATGCGGTCGAAGAGGTGGTCCCGCGAACCGAGTACCAGATCCGCATCACCGCGCGCCTCCAGCAGCCGCGGAATCTCCTCCGGCAAGTGCTGGCCATCGGCATCAAGGGTGACCACCGCTTCGAATCCGCGCCCGAGCAAGGTGATGAACGCCATCCGCAGCGCCGCGCCCTTGCCTTCGTTGTTGGCCAAACGCACGACTTCGGCCCCAGCCTCTTCGGCGAGTCGAGCCGTGGCGTCACTGGAACCGTCATCGACGACCAAAACAGCGGGGATCACCTGGCGAGCCTGCAAGACCACCTGGGCAATGGTCTGAGATGCCTGGTATGCGGGAATGGCGATTGCCAAGCCCGTCGTCTTTCGCAGGGCGGCAGCCGAAGGTGAGAAACCGGCCGCGGCGTCGAAGTCAGGTGTTGTTTCGCGACGAGACTGTGCCGGCATACGTGCTCGATCTGAGGTGGATGAGGCCGAGTTGAATGGGATACGGGCATCCACGGGGTGATGTTACTCCAGCGAGTGCCAATGACGGCAAGCAGCCCCCGCTACTCGACGATGCTCGGGGCATCCGCGGGCGACCGGAATCGCTTCCACAGTCGCACGGGACCGCCCTCGCGAACCACCCGAAACGAGTGACCGAATGCCCCGAGGTAGGGGCTGTCGCTCGCCGGTTGCTCGCCGATCGACTCGACGAGCAGCGACGGCAATGGCTGCACCTCACGGGTGAGCAAGCTTCCGAGGCAGGCCACGTAGTCGCCGAGACGCGGATGATCCGCTGGAACCCGAAGATCGAGACAGCGACCGCTGCGGGTGGCCACCAGCACCAGCGTGGCACCGTGGTAGACCAGCAGGGACGAGGGGCGCCGGGCCGGAAGCCCATGGATGCCGTCGATTCCCGCACCCGCGAGCGACGCGGGATCGTTGGCTGCCATGCTGAAAATCGCATCCTGCGGCAAGCCGGCGCGCAGCGATCGCCAGGCGGCCAGAGACAGGAACTGGGGACCATCGACCCCGGCAAAGAACCGCCCGGCCAGAACCTCGCCGGCCAGCTCCATCAGGCGCAAAGCGCGAAACACCCGCGACCAGCGTAGCGACGGCAGCTCGCGCGCCAGGATCTGCCGAAACACGAGGCCGTAACGCTCGAGCAACAGGCGGGCGCGTTCCTTGTCGAGCAGCTCACGATCGAGGGCATCCTCTGGCGGAGCGGGCTCCGGAAGGCGACGCCAGGTTCCGGGATAGAGACTCGGTCCCCGGCGGCGAACCACGGTCCGCAATGCCCGGCGCCCTTGCCCGCGTCGCCGCCCCATCGGGGGAGACGACTGCGCGGACGACGCGCCAGCATCCGTGGGGGCCTGGAACCGACGCTGCACGGCCTGACGCACGGCCAGGAAGGTATCGTTGGTGACCTGGCCGGTCCACGCCAGGGCCCACAACGACGACGCTACGTCCGACAAGGGTCGTCCACTGGACGCACCGAGTGCGGCCACGGGATAGCGGGCCTCCCCATCCGGCAGCAGCCCGGCGTCCGGCGGCAACATACCCTCGTACGACGAATCGTCGAGCGCCTCTTCCCCGCCGGCAGCGCCCTCGGCGATCACGGGCGGCGAGGCCAGGAGATCTTGATCTCCGGGGTAGGCAAAGGTCAGCCGTTGCGGGCCCGTTCCCAGCCAGTGCACCTCCGAACGCTGCATCAGGCCGTCGAGCCAGGTCGGAAAGTAGGGCGCCAGGCGCGATGGCAGGATCGACGTTTCCCACTCCCCTGCCGGTGCAGCCCAGCCTACGAGCTGCTCGAGCCGTGCTTCGAGGTCATCGAGTCCGTCCCCAGGCGCGGTCAGTCCCTGATGGTCGGCGAGGAAGAGAGCGAGCTCGGCCGCCGGCCGAATCTCGGTTTCCATCCGCCGCGCACGGCGCAGCCAGCGGAACAAACGCTCGAGATTTTCGGCGTCACAGACCTGCCGCGAGACCGCACCCTCGCTCAGGCAGTCGACCACGATCTGTCGACTCTCCTCGAGCTGAGCCAGCACAACCTCGAGCCGATCGTCCGCCAGGCCGAGCATCGTGCTCAGCTCCTCGGGCAGGACGGGGCCACGGTATCGCAGCCACTGCGCAAGCCAAGGCACGAGAGCATCGACACTCTCGGCCTCCGCCTCACAGCGCGCGCTGGCCGCGGCGTCCAGGCGCGAATAGGCCTGGCTTGCCAGCGCCGCGTCGGCCTCTTCCAACGGCTGGGGTTGGAGCGCCTCGATCTCGACGCCCAGGGCGCGCGCCAGGCGCGGGACCTGCTCGGAAGCACAGATGCCGTCCGTGCCGGAACCGTCTTGTTTGGCACGGGGAAGCGAAACCCACAGCAGGCGATCGCCGACCGCCGCAGCGACCGTTTCGACCGACGTCGCACGTCCGGGTTCCGTCTCGCGATGGTCGCGCACCGTCGCGGCGCACAGGTCGGCCCAGGCATCCGCCGGAAGCAGCAGTCGCTCCTCCACCCAGTCGACCAGATCGTCCCCGGGCCGTGGCGCGTAGCCTGGCTCGAGCCGGGTGATCTTGCGCTCGAACGCTGACACGAGGTCCGTCGGGAGCCGCGGTCGCAGATGAGGCGCAAAAACCAGCTCCTGGAGCAGGTCGGGGCGCACCGAGGACGCGCGGTCGCCATCCGGCGTATCGTCCTCGTACATGAGCCGGTTGGTTTCGACCCACGCCAGATCCGATGCAAAGGGCGATGCCACCGCCGTCCGCGCTTCGTGTACTTCGATCGCACCGTCTGCCAGCTCGCCCAAGACCTGTCGTAGAGAGACCAGATCGAAGGCATCCATCAAGCAGCTTCGCCAGGTCTCCACGACAATCGGGAAGTCGTCGAACGACGAGACGTTCTCGAGCAGCTTTTTGGCGCGCTGGCGCGACAGCCAGAGCGGAGTCCGATGGCGCATGCCAGCGCGCGGGAGCAGCAACGCAGCCTGGGCATTGATGCGGAATTGAGCACCGAAGAAGCCGGTGCCTTCGAGACGTTTGCGCAGCAGATCCTCGAGGCGTTCGGGGGTCACCAGACTCAGCAAGATCGCACTCTCGCAGGCATGGGGCGGCCGGACCAGCACACCGGTGTCGCTGACTTCGGTCTGCAGGTCGGTGCCGAAACGCTCCCGCCAGGCGGCTTCGAGGGCCATGGCATAGGGGCGGTTGACCGCACCGCCCCAAAGCGTGTGCAAGATTTTGGGCGCACCGCGAACATCCCGCGCCGTGTCCATGCGGCCGTCCCCCACCTCTTCGATCAGCAGCCGCTGGCGGTGCGGCAGGCAACCCGTGGCGGCCACCTGGTCGCGCAGAAAGGAGATCAGCGCGTCGGCCGCATCCTGCGCCAGCGCATGGTCTTGGCGCAGGGTCTCGGCGAAGCTACTCTGCCCCTTGCGCTGGGTGCCGAGCCGGGGCTCGGCGTGCGCCAGGAAACGCCCGATCCGTTCGGCCAACGCAAAGTCACGATCACGCGCGTCGGCGCGCCAGAACGGTGCCATCGCTGCCCCGGCCGCACGCGGTGAGACCAGCACGTCGTTGTGCGTGATCGCCCGTACCTGCCAGGTCTGGGTCCCGAGGGTGAAGCTGTCACCGATCGAACGTTCCCACACGAACTCTTCGTCCAGCTCACCGAGCTTGGTGCGCGAGTCCGCCAGGCGGAGCGTGTAGTAGCCACGGTCCGGAATCGTGCCACCACTCTGGTAGACCAGGCGTGCGACACCGGGCCGTGCCCGCACCGTGCCGGTCAGCCGATCGATGACGAGCCGAGGCCGCAGCTCGCGCACCCGGGTCTCGGCATAGCGGCCGGCAAGCATGTCGAGCACCAAGTCGAGCTGACGACGGCGCAGGTGCCGGTAGGGCCAACTCGTGCGCAGCAGGTCGAAGAGCTGGTCGATCGGCCAGGGATCGGTCGCGATGATCGAGAGGATCACCTGGGCGAGCACATCGAGCGGCATTTCCACCGGCTGCATGCGCTCGATCGCCTGCTCACGAACACCGCGCGCAACCACCGCGGCATCGAGCACGTCGCGCGGGTGAATCGGCAAGAAGGTGGCTCGGCTCGTCTCACCGACACCGTGCCCGGCACGGCCGACACGCTGCACAGCCGATGACACAGAGGGCGGCGTCTGCACCATCAGCACCTCGTCGAGGCTGCCGATATCGATGCCCAGCTCCAGCGAGTTGGTGGCCACGATGGCCCGCAGGTCACCTCGCTTGAGCCGCCGTTCGACCTCGTTGCGCACCTCTCGCGACAACGAGCCATGGTGGGCGTAGGCCAGCGGTCGGTCCGCTTCCTGGTTGACCAGGTGCGTGACCTTCTCGGTCATTCGCCGGCTGTTGGCGAAGACCAGGGTCGAGCGATTGTTGGCAATGCGTTGCCGTACCAAGTCGGCCAGCCGTCGCCAAAGGGCATCGTCGTCCCGTGCACCGGGCGGCGCTGCGTGGGCAGCCTCGGTCTCTGGAATCGGTGCTTCAGCGGCACCGGTTCTCGTCCCCACCGCTTCATCACCGAACCAAGGGCACCGAACCGACAGCTCATAGACCTTGGTGGCCGGCGCCCGAATGATCTCGATCGGCCGTTCGACGAAGCGGACGGCCCCCGCAACCTCGTCCCGCACGCGACCCGCCACGAATGCCGCCACCTGGTCGAGCGGCTCGACGGTTGCCGACAAGGCGATGCGCTGGAAGTCGCCGGCGAGCGGTACCAGGCGGTCGACCGCAGTGATCAGGTGGCTGCCTCGCTTGCTGCCGGCCACCGCATGGATCTCATCGAGAATGACCGTTCGAAGACCGCCGAACAGTCCCTTGCCACGCTTGGACGTGAGCAGGATGTTGAGGCTCTCGGGGGTGGTGATCAGGACTTCCGGCGGCCGGCGCAGCATGCGCTGGCGAGCCGCCTGCGGCGTGTCTCCACTGCGCGTCGCCACTTCAATGCCCGGCGTGTCGAGCCCCGCGGCTTCGAAAGCCGCGGTCAGGGCGGCGAGCGGCTGGTCGAGGTTGCGGCCGATGTCCGTATTGAGCGCACGCAAGGGTGAAATGTAGAGCACCCGCACGCGTCCGGATTCCCAGGTACCGGTGAGCAGACGGTCGATTGCCCACAAGAAGGCGGTGAGGGTCTTGCCGCTGCCCGTCGGCGCGGTGATCAAGACGTGCTCACCGGCCGCAATCACCGGCCAGGCCGCGCGCTGCACCGGGGTCGGCTGGCCGAGCGTCTCGCCGAACCAGCTTCGGATCAAAGGATGAAAGGGCTCGAGTCCGTCCTCGTCCGGTGCACGGTCGCTGGGCGCGGCCGTGCCGGGGTCGTTCTCGACGGTTGCGTGCGGCTCAGGCCCTCGCGCGCCAGGTCCTCGCGCGCCCGAACGACTCAATGGACCCAAGGACCTTGCCGCGGTCCGCCACCCTTCGATCCGCCTTCATCTGAACCGTTTCCCGGTCGCCCCTTGCCACCGCGGACGACGCGCATGCCGCGCTTCTTGCGCTCGGCCGCCAGGCGGCCGCGGTACCAATAGTGCTGGAGCCGCAGGCGCATACGCCGCAGATTGGTCATCAGGCCACCCGAGAGCATCGCCCAGGTCATCCCAACCGCCGTGCAGATGCCGACGAAGCCGGCCAGGTCTTTCGTGCCGAGGAATCCCATGAAGGCGAGCAGGATCTCGATCGCGATGAACCAGCGTGCCTGGACCGGCAGCACGAAGAAGAGGTAGATCGTGGCGTTGCGGTAGGCGCAGGCAAATGCCGTGATGAAGATCGCCATCAGCACCCGCTGACCCTGCATCAGCTGGAAGGAGGCCAAGGGCGAAGCGCCGGCGAGCGCGCTCGCCCAATCGACGAGCACCGCCACCACGCCGGCCGTCGCCGCCGACCAGACGATCAGACTCCAGAACGCCTTGCGCCCCAGGTAGCGGTACACATCGCGCCCGAACCAGAACAAGATCAACAGCTCCAGCAGGAACCAGATGCTAATCGCTCCTCCACCGACGAATGGATACGTGGCCACCTGCCAGACAAAGCCACGCGCCCACACCAGCGGCGTCAGCTCGAGCAGCGCGGGCAGCAGACGAGTTCCCTCGAATGCCCGCATGGAAAAGGTGACGAAGAGCGTCGCCAGGATGATCACCAGGTCCCGCGGCGGCGGTCCAGCCGCGCCACTGCCGAATGAAATGGGTGTGCGTGTACGAGGTCTCGAGCCGTACAAAATCGTCCTCCCGATCGCGCCGATTCGCCCCACACGCCCGACTGGCATGCGCGACCCGCGACGCGGCCTCCAATTCTACGCGACCGAGGCCCCACACCGAGCCCGCCCCGATCCCGAAGAGACGGGAAGCACGGCTTCGGAAGCGAGGGCGCCCCACGACGGCGGCGATCTGGCAAGCACGGTCGTAGGCGTCGCCGGCGGTCTCCGGCTCGAAGCGGTGCAGTACGATTGAGACCGATGGGACAGATCACATCGCTGTTCGCCTGGAAAGTGGTTGGTGAGGTCGACGAGGGTGCCGACCGAACGGCGCTTCTACGCTCGGCGGGAATCGACCCGGACGGTCCGATCGACCCCTCCCTCATGATCCCTGCGACCGAGTACTACAACCTCTTCGAGCGATGCGCGGCGGCTGATGCGAAGGGCTGGACCCTGCCCTTGCGCGTCGGTGCCGCCATGCGCTGCGACGAGTACGGCGCTTTCGGGCTCGCCTGGAAGTCGGCGACAGATCTTCGGGGCTCCTACGAGCGCGCGGAGCGTTATGCGCGGGTGTTGACGAGCGTGTCGACGTACGAGGTCGAGCCGAAAGACGGCGGCGCGTTCATGAATCTTCACCGAGATGGCGAGCGTCGGCTCGGCCTGCGCCTGTCCAACGAAGCCACGATCGCGAGTATCGTCTCGATCAGCCAGCAAGCGTCCTCCGCAGTGTTCCGCCCGCTCGCAGTGCACTTCAAGCATCCGGCGCCCGCCCCGACCGCCGATCACGAAGCCCACTTCGGCTGTCCTGTCCACTTCGCGTCGAAGCGAGACGCTCTGTTGGTTTCGGGCGCGACCCTCGGCACGCCGAACAAGGTGGGCGATGCGGGCATCGTCCGCTTCTTCGACACCGTCCTCGAAGCCGATGTTTCGAAGCTCGGCGATGAACGCTCGCTCGAGCACCGGATCCAAGACCAGATCTCTCGCTCTCTGAGCGAAGGGGTGCCTGCCATGTCCGACATCGCCCGGCACCTGGGCATGAGCAGCCGTACACTGCAGCGCCGGCTGTCGGAGCTGAACCTCTCCTACCAGAAGCTGGTCGACGAGACGCGGCGGCGTCTCGCACAGAAGCTCCTACGGCAAACGGACTACTCGTTGGCAGAGGTCGCCTTCATGACCGGCTTCGCCGAGCAGAGCTCCTTCACACGGGCCTTCAAGCGCTGGTCAGGCCAGGCACCGCGCTCGTACCGGCTCCAGTCACTCTAGGACAACCTGGCACCCCGGCGCCGAGGCGCACCCCGCGTCGAGGGAAGGGATTGGCGCCAGCCACCTCAGTGGCCCGAGACTGGCTTTCAGCGATCTTGGCATCCGCATCTTGGCACCAGACATTCGTGGCAGCTGAATGTCTGGCGTTGACCTCAGCGCCGCGTCGTGTCTGTTTCTGGCGGTGGCTCCACCGATGCCTTCGCGCCAATGGCAAAGAGCGCCTTGGCGGTACGTAGGTAGATCGTCCCTTGGGAAACCGCCGGTGTCGCGGCGAGGCGCCCGGCGTCGATCTTGTTTTTCGCCAGCAGCTCGAAACGTCGCCCGGCCCGGACCACGGACACGGTGCCGTCGGCAGCAGTCAGGTACAACTTGCCGTCTGCAAGCACGGGGGAGCCGCGGTGGGGGCCTTGATGGACCCGTTCGGCATAGATCGTCTCGCCTGTGGTCGCATCGAGGACGGTCAGCCGACCGTTCTCTCCTGCCAGATAGACCAATCCGTCAGCCAAGATGGGCGAAGGGACGTCTGGGGTCCCGGCATCGAGCTTCCAGACTCGAGCCACGTCCTGGCGAGCCGTGGAGGTCGGCGCCTTGCCGGGTCGAAGGCCGAAGACAGGACCGCGTTTGGCGGTCGGCACCACGACCAGGCCCTCGGCGGAAACCGGGCTGGCCACCAGGCGAAAGAAGGAGTTGTAGTTGTCCTTGGGATTGACCGTTTCCGAGCGCCAGAGCTCGCGGCCGTCTGCGAAGTCATGGGCCGTGAGGTAGTCGGCACCGTGGACGAGCAGCGCGGCCGGCGCGTTGTCGGCGTTCCGAAACGGCACCACGGAGGTATAGGCGTGCAGACATTCTCCCTCCGCATCGGTCGAGCGCTCATGCTTCCAAAGCTCCTTGCCGGTCGCCTTGTCGAGGGCGATGACCCACTGGGCATCGGTGTGCAAGAGTTGGAGGAAGAGCCGATCGCCGACGATCAACGGCGAAGTCGACAGCCCAAAGAACATGTTCGGCGCTCCGTAGCGCTCCGCCAGATTGACGTGCCAGCGCGCCGTGCCGTTCCAGTCGAAGCTCGAGAGCAAGCCCGTTCCGAACAGGGTGTAGACGTGTTCGCCGTCGGTAATCGGTGACGATGACGCCACGTTGGTCTCGTGGGCGAATTGCGGAAAGACTTCGATGGCGCCAGCATCGGCCCGCCGCCGCCACACTTCTTTGCCCTCTCGATCGACGGCCAGAACGAGTAGCGCTTCGGAATCCGTCTCGGTCGAGGTCAGGAAGATCCGATCGCCCCACACAATGGGTGAGGACGCGGCCCAGCCCGGCAGCTCGAGACGCCAGAGCACGTTCGACATGCCATCACCGTCAGCGTGCCAGGTCGTGGGCAGTCCGGTTTCCAACGAGGTGCCATCGAGTCGCGGGCCGCGCCAGTGCGGCCAGTTCTCGCCCGCGGCCGGCAGGATCGTGAGAAGAAGCGCGGTAAGGAAAAGAAGGGTCGGGCGCATGGCAGTCCTCTTGAAGCTCAAATTGGCAATCGCTCGTAGCATGGCCATCTTCTCATCCTCGTGTCCGTCGTCGCACGTCCCTTGCTCTGCGGCGTTCGGCAACGAGACGCTCTCCACCTTCATCTCGATTCGACGAACTCATAGTCGTGCTGCGCATCGCGCAAAACGAGTGACCGCTTGCTCTCCCGTTCCGTGACCAGGAACGCAAAGCCAAGCAGCCCCGGGGAGACGGTCACCAAATAGGATCTACCGTCCGACTGGGTACGCGACGCCATTTCGCTCTTCCACATACCGAAGTCGAACCACGTCGTCGCGCCCGTTTGCGAGACGACGATCTCGCCGAGCTCTCTGCTGCGATATCGCGCGGCCAGGTTGGCCCCAATCTTCTGATCGACTGGTACCACGAGCCCTTCACGGCCGCCAGCAATGCTCTCCTTCTTGCGCCTGCTTTGTATTGGAAGGTTCGCGACCGCGCGCGGCTCGCCATCGAACAGAACCTCCAGAAAACGTCTCCGGAACAGGCTGCGAAGCGACACACTTCCGTTGTCTTCGTTGGTCAAGATCACGGCTCCGACGTTGTGTTCCGGCAGCCAGAGTACGTCGGAGATAAAGCCCAGCGTCGAGCCCCCATGATGGATCAGCAGAGCTCCTGAGGTCCGGTCGATCTTGAGACCCAAACCATAGCCTTGGTCCACCCCTCGTGACACCTGTTGCTTGCGACGCGCCACCAACGGATCTTCGCGGATGTAGCGGCTGCCGTCGTCTCGCAAGCCGTTGCTGAGCTCCATCTGCACGTAGCGCAGCAAGTCATTGACCGTACTCCACGCGCCGCCATCAGGACGGCTAGGGATGGCGCTGTAGTTGAAGTCCATCTCGGCCCGGACCGTCTGACCATCGAATCGCTGTGCATGCGGAGCGGCGTAGTTGCCGCTTTGAGCCTGGTCAAAATCGAAGGTCGTCGACGTCATGGCCAGCGGATCGAAAACCAGTGCCTGCATGGCCGCGTCGTAGGCAGCACCCAACTCCGCCTGTGGTTGAAACGATCGGCCGCCCGCGAATCCGGCCGCGGCAACAATCGTGTTGGAGTACTGGTAAAGCTCGCCAAACCGGCTGGTCGGCCGCATCGTCGCCAAGGTTCGCAAGACCGAGTCCGGCGTCGCACCGTCACTCTCGAAGATCCACTCCAGGTCCTGGCGTGGCAGCCCCGTACAGGCGCAGACCAAATGTCTCATCCGCACTTCTCGGGTGGTCTCGGCGTCGCCGAGAGCGAATTCTGACAACACTTCAGTTGCCGGCGTCTCCCACGAAAACGCGCCCGCATCAATCAGCTTGGCAAGCATCAAAGTGGTCAGCGCCTTCGTGTTGGAGGCAATCATGAACTTGGTATCAGCATCGACCTTTTCCGGCCTGCCCAATGCGCGAACACCGAAGCCTTTCGCCAGCACAACGTTGTTATTCTGCACGATTCCGAGGGCGATTCCCGGTACGCCGAACTGCTGCCGCGCGTCCTCGACGAACTGCTCGAGCGCATCGAGCCGCGCGCTGTCGAGCTCATGAGCATCGCGGCCAGCAAAGGTCTCGCGACGGTACCCCTTGGGCAGCAAGCTCCCGTACACCAACTCGATCTGGGCATCGCGCTTGTCACCGACAGCGTCCGCCATGTCGTAGATTGCTACGGTCCAGCGCTCGCCGCGGCGTCGCGCTTGAACGGATACCGTACGCGCCTCGCTGGCAAGAGCGGTGTCGTAGCGGTAGCCACGGATCTGTTCCCAGCCATCGCGCACCGGCCGTTCGCTGCCGCGCACGAGAGGCCACTCGGCCTCCGCGCTGTAGGTAGCCCAGGCTGCCGCCACTGCGGCATCTGCATCCTTGGCGACAGCATCAACCAAGGCAATGTGAGAGCCACCTTCGGGAGCTGTCAGAATCGCCGCACCACCGCTCGTACTGAGCGACCATCCGGCAGGCGCAACGAAAGGGTTGCCATCGCTCGTGGTATGCGCCGTGTCATGGAGCAACACTTCGCCGAGGTGCAGGGAAGCGGCCTCGGTGTCTCGTTGGAGCGGGTTCGTCCGCGCGCATCCGATGAAGACGAGAACAATGCAAGCGAGCTGGGGCAAGTTCTTCATGAAACTCCTCCTGGTGTGGTGAGGGTTGGTGTGAGGCCCCGGCTGGCGATCCAATCCATGACCGCCTCGAGCCGTTGGCGTCAACGAAGTCGGGGCTCACCGGAGCCAGGCACGAATCAGGCCACCGACCGTTGCCGTGGCAACCACCGAGACGCCGATCAGATACCACTCGATCTCTTGGCTACGCATGATCACCAAGACGACCACGAACGCCGCCAGCGTGTAGAGCCTCAAGACCCGCCGCCTTCCCTGCGAGAGACGCCGCGATCGCACGTGCCGCGTGACCTGTTGCGCAAACTTCGTCGGCAGAGCTGGGGGCGGCGCGGTCATCGAATCGCGCAAGAGAACATCCATCTCGTCGTGGATCTCAGACTCCTTCATGTCCTCGCTCCCTGAGCAGCACCTTGAGCAGCTTCCGTGCGCGGAAGAGGTATGACTTCACGGTGTTCGGCGGCACGCCAAGCAGCGTGGAGATCTCCGCGACGCTCTCACCCATCCAATAGTGGAGCCGCAAGGCTGATTGGTACGTCTCGGGAAGTTCCCCGATGGCTTCCGCCACCACGGCGTCACGCCGCAAGCTCTCGAGCCGCGTCAGCGCGTCCGGGGCCTTCGCCTTTTCCAGTGCAAGAAGTTCGTCCGTGAGGTGGGGAACGCGGTAGCGAACTCTCGACTTGAGGTTGACGGTCTGAGTGAACGTCACGCGATAGAGCCAGGTGCCAAACTTCGACTCGCCGCGAAAGGACCCCAGCGCGCGGTGAACCCGCAGGAAGACCTCTTGCGTCACTTCTTCCGCCTCTCCCACGAACGCTGGGCCGAGGATCGAGACTGCCAACCGGAAGACGCGTTCGCGATACCGATCGAAGAGTATGGAGAACGCCTGCTCATCACCCCCCACCGCCCGCGCGACGACATCTTCATCATCTTCCATGGCGCCCTGCCGAGTCGGACGATGCCGACTCGACCGAAAGCCGGTAGTAGAGAATCAAGCCCAGGCCCATCATGGTGATCGGCAAAGGCAAGGCCCAATAGCGCTCGTGGGTAAAAACGGCGAGCGCCATCATCGCGCCGACGCCAAGGGCGGTGAGCATGATCCCAATGGCGAGCGGAGTCTTGGGACCTGGCGGACGACGCCATGCGCTCGGGGGCGGATCGATGGGCAGCTCAGGCAGCGGAATGCCCTTCTCCATCGCCGCCATACGCTCGATGTGGAGGATTTCGAGTCGCCGCCTGTGATCGCGCCGCCTAAGGTACTGGTAGCCGAGAAAGCCGACGGTGAGTGCGATGACGACCAGGGCTTCAGCATAGGTGATGTCCATGAGTGTGTCTCCTCGAGCTTGGGACAGGGTCATCGCGATTTCGGTTGCGGCCAGCGTCATTCGCCGGTAGAAGCTCAGTCGAACCCGCAACAATTGTCTCCTGCCTTCGCGATCGAGACGCCGATTCACGGGGTGGCACGACTGTGCCTACCGCCCGTCGAGGCCCAACACCGGCATGATGGGAGACACCCGTGACCAGTTCCCTCTCGCTGTTCCCCAAAGCGACTCTCTCCGGACATGGTCCTCGTGTCGTGTGCGCCCATGACACTCACCCGAATGATCTTGGCCCCGACCGGTAGATCACGACGAAGGTATCGATGGCGAGCATCGAGCTTCGATCTGTTACGAATTCTTTCGTGACACAGCGGCACCATCGATGTCTCGATACTTTCTCAGTCAACACGAAGAATCAACCCGCTCTCGTCGCGGCTCATACAACGCTGCCAGGGAGCTGGCTATGCCTCGATAAACCTCACGCGCTTACGCCCGTTCTCGGGGCCATGCCAATGAGTACGCTGCCCCCCCCTCTTCAATCTCTAGGAGTCAGATCCGTGACAACGCTCTATGATCATCCGCTCAAGTCCTCTTCTCAACGCGACCGCCGAGCGCTGAGTTGGCCCCTGCTCTGCGTGATTCTCGTCCTACTCAGCCTCACGTTGAGCACATCCACGACAGTCAACGCACAGCCGTTCGCCTTGGCAGAGACCGTGATCCCACTGCGCGTCGTCTTCCCCTTTGACTGCTACAACAATGTTGATAGCGGCTGCCGATCGATCGACCGGTTGCAAGACGCGGTTCGCCGTGGCAACACGTTCTGGCAAAAAGCTGGTGTGCGCTTCTGGATCAAGTCAGTCGAATACCACAACCTTCCCTTGATGAAGCGGAGCTCCGAGACGCGGTTCGCCTGGTCGGAGGTCGTCAGCGAGATTCAAACGGTGTTCCCGAATGTGCCTACCGACGCGTACCCGGCAAGTGAGACCAAGGAAGGTCGCCACTGGCTGGGCGCGGCGGCCGTCTTCTACGCCGACCCATCGGAGGTGCTGGTTTTCGTCAACACGCTGAGGAGCAGCGCCAGTGGCCCCTGGGGAGGCCGAATCGTCTGGCTGCTCCCCAACAATATCTGGAAACCCGAGCTGTTCACCGCACCCACGACCCTCCCACACGAGCTCGGTCACTTCCTCGGCCTCCAGCATCCGCACAACCACTATCCGGCGCAAACCTATTACAACCCGTCCACCGGCGTTCCTTATACGTCATGTGAGTTCTGGGACCAGATCGTGAATCCCAGCTCGCCACCACAGTTCTTTTCCAGCGAGAACAGCCCAGGCTGTGATGGCAATGGTCTCGTCCGCATTGGCACGATCGCCGACGTCGTACTCGATTCGCCGATGGGCAACGTGACGATCGGCGTCAGCGGCTCCACCTTTGGCCCCAACGACTGGCAGACCCGGCTCATTGCCTCACCCACCGGCCGACCTCACCTACCACCCGAGCAATGGGGCTACTCTTTGAACCTGATGGGTGGCTTCCAGTACGCCGAGAGCTCGGCCAAACCCGATGGTCGCGTACCCCGGCACCTCGCACCGTCCCAAATCGGAATCGTTCACGACTTCTTGCGCTATGAGCACCCAATCATCCCATCGCAGTTGGACTACTATCTGCGGGCCGACGGCACCGTGCCACCAGGAGCCCTGCCCAACAGCACCAGCTCACAACGCACTGCCCTCGGAAAGGCCAAGGACGACTTCCTGTGGTGGTCGAACGGAACACGCACCGGCGATTTTTCTTTTGCCAAAGAAGTCAAGAATCTGGGGCCCGGATATCGCCCTGTGTCGGGTGATTTCGACGACGACGGGTACGACGACATCTTCTGGTATCGCCCGTCGACGGGTGCAGCAACGGCTTGGTGGGGCAACAGCACCGGTTCCTTCAGCACCGTTCATGGCTATCAGTACAACGCCCACGCGCGGCTCTTTGCCGGTGACTTCGATGCCAATGGTACGGACGATCTCTATTTCTACCGAGTCGGTGCCGCCTCTGACGTCATTGCGTACGGCACGGGCAACCGGCAGTTCTCGAGTCGATTCGAACCAAACGGCGGCAATTGGGAGCCCTTCGCCGCAGATCTCGATGGCGATCTCGACGACGACATCGTTTGGCTCGATCCGCTGGCCGACAGCGCAGAGATCTGGTGGTCCGATGGCGAGAAATTTACGGGCGGCTCGATCGGCGCCGGATTCACGGTCCAAACTGGCGTCTCGATTGGCGGTCAAGGCGCCTCGCATTGTCGGCGTCCGGTGGTCGGAAACTTCGATGGCAGCTATGGGGACGACGTGTTCTGGTACTGCGCAGGCAGCGGCAGCGAGAGAATCTGGCTTTCGAATGGCACCCAATCGCCGCTCGACATGTCAGCCTTCGGCTCCATGCCGGCCAGTGTCGATGGCTTCTACCGGCCGTTTGCCGGAGACTTCGACGGCGACGGTTTCGATGACATCTTCTGGGACGACAGCTCGCCAGCCGGAGACGCCATCTGGGCCGGTCACGCCAACTCGCCTCAGACCCCTCAGGTGCACCGTACCGATATCCATGGCACCTTCGAGGCCATTACCGGAGACTTTGACGGTGACGGTGACACCGATGTCTTTTGGTACCGCGACGCTGCCGATCGTTGGGTCGAGGCGTTCGGGAGCAGTGCAGCGGTCGGCTCGTGGCAGGTCGAGAGAAACCCGCGGCTCATGGCCGATGTCAACAACGATGGCCGGCAAGACATTGTTGGCTTCGGCAACTCGGGCGTCCACGTGGCGACATCGACTGGCGACAGCTTTGGCCCAGCGATCCGATGGACGTCGAACTTTGGCTCCAACGGGTGGGATTCGACACGGCATCCTCGCCTCGTTGGCGATGTCAACGGCGACGGTATGGAAGACATCGTTGGATTTGGCAACTCGTCGGTCTACGTCGGCCGCTCCAACGGCCTCGGGTTCGCGCCCCAATCCGCCTGGGTCTCTGGCTTTGGTCACAGTCAAGGCTGGCGGGTCGACAGGCATCCCCGCATGCTGGCCGACATCGACGCCAACGGCACGATGGATCTCGTCGGCTTCGGCAACTCGGGCGTGTACGTGTCGCTTTCTTGGGGAACCCGCTTCACCAACCCCGGGAAATGGGTCACGGGCTTCGGCTATAGCCAGGGTTGGCGAATTGACCGCCACCCGCGCTTCCTTGCTGACGTCAACGGTGATCAACGCCCCGATGTGGTGGGCTTCGGCAATAGCGATGTGTGGGTCGCGTTGTCGATGGGCCTCGGCTTCTCAGATCCTCAACCGTGGCTCCACGACTTCGGCTACTCACAGAACTGGAGCACGCGGCAGAACCCACGCTTCGTCACTGACGTGAATGGTGACGGCAAGGCCGATATCGTCGGCTTGCGATCCAACCGAGACCTGATGGTTTCGCTGTCGACTGGAACCGGTTTCAGTGTACCCACGGCATGGGCCAACCTCGACGGCTTGGTGGACAACAGCTCGCTACCAGACACGCTGACGGTCGCCGACATCAATGGCGATGGGCGAAGTGATGTGGTCGCTTTCGGCAAAGATGAGAGTTCCTACTTCGCCATTTCCACCGGCAGCGCCTTCACCCAGCCCCGCCCGTGGATCGACGAGTACGGCACGGACGCCGGCTGGGAAAAGGCGAGCCATATCCGCACCGTGGCCGATGTGAACGGCGACGGCCGCGGCGATCTGGTGGGCTTCGGCGGCTCGGGCGTATGGGTGTGGCCCGCCGACTTCTGCTTTGCTGGCGACGCGTTCTAGTTGGTACCGGAACGAGCGCACGACCGTTGGAGGCTTTGATCTTTCGACCAAGACGCCCGCCCCGTCGCACCTTGCGGCGGGGCGGGCGTCAGAGAGAACAATCCAGGAGGACGATCCAGGAAGGCAAAACTGGCGCGAGGCTAGGAGCAGAAGCTCTCCACGCACGCGCGGTACTGCTGCACACACTGGCGAGGCGTGAAGATGCCTTCGTGCAGGCAGAGATCTCGCAATGTGTCACAGAAGCCATAGCAAGAGCCACCGCTGGGAGCTTTCGCTACGAATGTCTCCGCGAAGGAGCCAACGGTATTCAGCGTGCACGTGGCTGCGCCATCGATCAAGCCTCCCGCTTCGGCCGTGACCACAGGGAAGGCGTAGCTCGGATCAGCCTCAACCGCGAGGCCCGATGCCCAACTCGTCTGAGCAAGACCATTCTGAGCCAGGAAGAGGATCGAGAGAACCAAGATGTGGCGAAGTTTCATGTCGAACTCCTTTACCAAAGGTGAAAACGTGAACGGTTCGTGATTGCGACGCCACGCCGCGAATCTGCCTCGAACCGTTCGTCTACCTAGGGATACGGAATCGACGTCAAGATCCTGCCACGTTATGTGCCGTTTTCCTGCTGGGAAATCATCCGGTGCAAACGAGCACCGAGCGACTTGCGGCTCGTGCCCCGCGCGGGGTACGAGCCGCTGACACGTCAGACTCAGGAGTCGGCCGGAAAGAGCATCTCGAGAATTTGATCGGAATGAAGACGCCAGCCAGCCCAGCTGGCCGTACCGTGGGTGGTCAAGGCTTCGACCTCGAACCCTTCGGCTTCGAGCTTCTCCACCAACGCCTCCGAGCTGCGCTGCGCGAAGATTCCTGCGCCGGAGATCTGATAGTCGTTGGGTCCCGTCTCGACCCAGACTTTGGGACGTGCCTCGGAAGCCTCCAGACGCTGTAGGTACTCCTCCCGGTTCGCGTCGGTGAGGTAGAAGCTCTGGGTCACGACCTTGTCGAAGACGCCGGGAAAGGCGAGGGCAGTGTGCAAAGAGACGACCCCTGCGCTCGCTGGCCCCATGATCGCGCGTGAGCCGCCGGTCTGGTAGTGACGGTCGAGGTAGGGAACGAGCTCCTCGGCGAGAAATGCTGCATAGTCTGCGGCCTGCTCACCGTTGTACTCGCCACCACCGACTCGCGGCACGAAGGCGACCACCACCGGGGCGACGCGATCTCCGACCACGTTGTCGAGCACGTTGGTCATGAGACCGCCTCGGATCGCCAGGTCTCCGTAGTTGACCACCAGCAATGGGTAGGTCTCGTCGCCACCAAAGCCCGGCGGCGTCCAGACTTGAATGTCGCGGAAATTCTCCAGGCTTTCTGAGCGGAACCGGAACGTGTGCCTGGCGCCGCGGCGCGCGTCATCGGCGGGCTCGACAAGTTGGAGATTGACTCGGGCTGCGGGCAGCCGAAGCTCCGAAGCATGGGTGAAGCCATGGATTTCGTTGGGGTTGGCAGCGTCCGGCTCCGGAGGGCCGAAGTCGACCGCGAGCTGGTAGTCAAACACGCCCGCGGGATCGAGCTGGAAGCTGCGGTAGAAGAGATCGGTCCCTGCCACCCGATGCATCTCACGTTCGGCGCCGCCCCAGCCGAGCAAGGAACCGTGCACAGCCACATCCGTCGCCCCGCCGCGGTAGACCAGGTGGGCTGAACCGTCCCGCTCGACGATCGGCGATTGGCGCACGGCGCTGAAGTAACCATCGACCCTGGCCTGCCGTTCAGCTTCTGGAAGTTGCTCGAGATCGCGAACAAAAGCGCCAAAGGCTCCGAGGTAGCGAAACGCGTCGACTTCGGCTGCCGCCACCTCCGGACGCGCGCCGGTATCGATCTCGACTGCGGCCAGATGCGTGAGGTTACGAAGGAAGAGGCGTCCGTCGGCATAGGCGGGGCTTTGGAAGTCAGCGTTCTCGAACACCGCGAGACGGGCCTTTTCGACGTACTGCTCGGGGTTGGCCTCCGCCACCACGATCTCGCCGTCTGGCGTGACCACAGCGAGGTGTCCATCGACTAGGGTGAGGTTGGGCCCCTGAAGGGCCCGCGAGCGCCAGAGGATCTCGCCCGTTTCAGCGCTGGCGGCTGTGAGAACGCGGCCCGTAAAGCCGTAGATGACCCCTTCGTGCACGACCGGCAGGACAAAGGTGCTGCCGAAGGCACGACTGCGCCATGCTTCGCTCACCGTGAAGCCCGTGCCGCTGGACGCCACGCGCAAGGCGACCGATTCGCTGTCGAGATCGATCATGACGTGCTCGCCATCGAGGATGGTGGGATGCGCGCCCGTTTCGCGACTCTCGCCGGTCTGGATCCGGTGACTCCAGAGCTCCTCTCCGCTGCTCGGATCGAGACCGCGTGCCCATTGATCGGTGACGGCAACCACCTGGCGGCGGCCGCCGAGCTCGGCCAGAACCGGCGATTGGTAGGTCACGGTGTCCGTGCCAACTGACCAGCGTTCTTCGCCGGTATCACGAGCATAGGCGACAACGGCGCGCCCTTCTCCACCCACCAGCATCACCACGAGATCGTCCACCACCAGCGGTGAGCACGTGTAGCCATAGAAGGGAACGGACGAATTCGACTCGTCCAGCTCGACCCGCCAGACTTCCCGCCCCGTCCGCGAATCGGCCGCCACGAGCTGGCCGTTCGGGCCCAAGGCGAAGACCCGATCACCATCCAGCGCGGGAACGGACAGCGGCCCATCGGCGGAACCATCGTGCCCCGCGTACTTCTCTCCAAGGCGGAGGCGCCAACGCTCGTCACCCGTCGCGGCGTCGAACGCAGCCAGAACGTCGTCGTCGTCTGCCGTGAACATCGTGACCAGAAGCCCGTCCTCGATCGACACGCTCGAGTAGCCCGAGCCCAACTCGCGATTCCATGCCTCCGTCAGACCGAAGGACTCAGGAAGTACGCCTGTCGGAGCATCGGGACCACCTCGAAAGCCGCGCCACGACTCGGCGGCTCCGACGGTCACTGGGGAACTGGCGAGCAACCCAAAGGTCAGAAGAAAAGCCGAGAGACGGGGCCATGGTTTGGTCAAGATGCACTCCTCCTTGGTTGGTGAATCAGAGTCTTCCGTGCAAGTGATGGTTGCAGCGCGAAGACCGACTTTACGTAAGGAAGCTGTCAATACGCGAACGAATTGAAATATGGCATCCATGCCTACGCGCACGACAGCGAGACCGTCCGATCGGATGGCTAAGGAGAGGCGACTTCAACCAAGAGTCTTCGTGAGTGACGCCGCCAGGAACGGACTCACTTGATCGAGCGTTGGTTCCCATGACGTGCGAAATTCATGAATTTGACCCCGGTATCGAACGCGATCGACCCCGGAGTCGCCGCGTGAGGATCAGCGCCTACGGGAATGGCGTCTCTTGACGTGCCGTTGACCTCTCTGGAATCCGCGACCCAGCGCTCTGCCAAAAGACCCGAGCGTCGTGCGTTGAACCGTCTGGCTCGCATCAAGGAGTTCGGACAGGTGTCATTTCCTTGCCCGAGTTTCTCTCCTTCGAGCCTTCAGCCTCTGTCCCCTTCTCCGCCAACGTCGCGAGAGCCAGTCTGACCTCGACGACTTCGGGGTTGTCGGGCTCTAGCCGGCTCGCACGAATCTCGAGCGCTTGGGCGTAAAGCCGCTGCGCCGTGTTCTCGTCGCCCCCTTCGATTGCCATTTCGGCCAGCGACACCAACACATTCGCGATGGCAGGATGGTCCAGACCCAAGAGCTTCTCCAGAATGCCCAAGGCTCGGCGATAGCGGCGCTCCGCTCGAGCCGTTGAGCCCTCCGCCCGATCGAGCGCCGCCATCTCCTGGAGCACCTGCGCCATCCGGAGATGCCCTGGATGCAAAACGGTCTCGATCACGGCCATGGCCCGGACCAGGTACTCGCGTGCGGTTTCGTAAGCACCGGCTTCACGCTCGATTCTTCCGAGAATCATCAGACTCACGGCCACATATTTGTGCTCGGGGCCATAGGCAGCCAAATCCAGCTCGAGGGCTCGTTGCGCATGCTCCCTCGCTTCTCGCAGATTGCCTTGTTCCTGCCGCACCTCAGCCAAGTTGCTAAAGACGAAGGCCAGCTCGGGATGATCGGCGCCCCGCCTTCGCTCTTCAATCGCTAGAGCACGGAGCAGGTGCTTGACGGCAGTCCCGAGATCGCCGGTCTCTGCAAGCAATAGACCGAGACTGGTCAAGGTCATCGCAACGTCGCCGTGCTCGGGGCCGTGGGCGGCTTCACGGATTTTCAAGGCTCGCTCGAAGAGCCGCCTTGCGGCCTCGTAGTTGGCCTCTCGCCGGGTCAGAATGCCGAGGTTGTGAAGACCAGCAGCCACTCGAGGGTGATCGGGACCCAGAAGCTCTTCCTTGATCGCGATCGAGCGTTCGATGACCGGACGGGACGCATCATTCTCGCCGAGGTCCAGGAGAAGCCAGCCCTGGTTGTGCAGAATCTCCGAGACACCCAGACTGAGCTCGCCTTCCTCCTTCGTTCGTAGACGCAGAGCCTCCTCATAGAGACTGCGGGCTTCTGCATGGAGGCCAATGCCGTGGTAGGCCTGCCCCATCGTCTGCATCATCCGCGACCGGATCCTTGGGCGATCACTTAGATTCTGTCTGATGCGGTCGGCACCAGCGTCGAGAACTTCGCGAACCGTCATCCCGGGACGCTGGTAGTACCGAGGATTCGAGGATCTGAAGAGACTCAGCAGAAACTCAGAAACTTGCTGGGCGGTCTCCGCCTCACGACTGGCTCGATCAGCTTCCGTGCGCGCCTTCGACGCATGAAGTTGAGCCACGCGCTCTGAGCGAACTGCCCGCGTGAGTCCCAACACCGCGAGGCCGAGGCCCGACGCCGCCGTCAACGCAACGACCAAGGCGACGCCGACACCCAACCGGTGTCGACGAACGAATTTCCCCAATCGATAGCGGAGGGTCGGGGGGCCAGCGGTCACGGGCTGGTCGTGCAGATGGCGCTCGAGATCTTGAGCCATCGCAGCGGGCGACTCATACCGCTGGTTCGGATCCTTGTCGAGAGCACAGAGGACAATCCAGTCGAGATCGCCGGTGAGGCGTGAGGGGTCGATCGCTGTTCGATGCCGTACAGCGGTACCGGCCGTATGAGCACAGCTCGGACGCGGAGGCTCGATCTCGCGAATTCGCTGCTTGAGATCCTCCAATCCCAAACGCCGCAATGCCCGTGGATCGAAGGGAGGCGTCCCGGTCAGAAGCTCGTACAGCAGGGCACCGAGGGAATAGACATCGCTCCGTGTATCCACGGCGAGCCCACGTGGATCAGTCTGCTCCGGGCTCATGTATTCGGGCGTACCCATGAGGCGATCGAGGTCGGTCTGCGGAGCCGAGTCGTGCAGCTGCCCCTGGATCACTTTGGCGATACCGAAGTCGATGATCTTCGGAACAGGCTGGCCGTCAACGGTGGCAATCAGCACATTCGAAGGCTTGAGATCGCGATGGATGATCCCTTTCTGGTGGGCATGCTGAACCCCCCGGCAAACCTGGAGAAACAGCCGAATCCGTTCAGAGCAGCTGAGACGATGGGCGTTACAATGTTCAATGATGGAGTGACCGTCAACCAACTCCATTGCGAAATAGAGCCTGCCACGGTCGGAGGTGCCGGCGTCAAACACCTGGGCGATATTGGGATGCCCCATCAGCGCCAGGGCCTGGCGCTCGGCCGCAAAGCGCACGATGGCGCCTTGGCTATCCATACCGGGACGGATCAGCTTGAGTGCGACCGTACGGCGGACCGGTGCTTCTTGGCGGGCGGCGAAGACCTGGCCCATTCCGCCTTCTCCCAGCTTCTTGACGACTCGGTAGGGTCCGAGGAGGCTGCCCGGCTCCAGGTCGAGCGTCGCCAACCAACCTTCCGGGATTCCAGCGGTGAAGCCGGCGCCTTCATGGGCCACGAGAAGTGATTCAATCTCCGCCCGCAGGGCGTCATCTTCGCCGCAGACCCGGTTGAGGTACGTCTCCCTTTCGGCCTTCTTGTGCTCGATCGCGGTGGCCAGTATTCGCTTCACCCGTCGCCATTGCTCACGCTTTTCCGAATTCATGTCTTGGCCATCGGCAGACGGGCGTTCAGTCATCTCGCAGCTGTCGAGCCAGCCATGCCTTGGCCGTGCTCCATTCCCTTTTCACCGTCGCTGGCGAGATCTTCATGACCTCCGCGACCTCGACGACGCTGAGCCCGGCGAAAAAGCGCAGCTCCACGATCCGACCTTGGCGAGTATCGAGCGCGGCAAGGTCCTTCAAAGCGTCGTCGAGGCGCAATAGATCGAGGTCTTGACCGACCGCTCCGTCGAGCGCTTCATCGAGGGTAATCTTGAGAGCATCTCCAGTTCGTTTGGCAGCCCAACGCGCCCGGTGATGGTCGACCAAAATGCGACGCATCAGGTGTGCCGCGAAGCCGAAAAATTCCGAGCGATCGCGAACCCTTATTGCTCGCTGATCCAGGAGTTTCAAATAGAGCTCATTGACGAGGGCGGTCGGTTGCAGCGTGTGATGGCTCGGCTCTCGCCGCAGAAATGTGCGGGCCAGATTCCGCAGCTCGTCCACAACCAATGGCATGAGCGACTCGAGGGCCGCCTGACGACCGGCCGACCAGTGCCTCAGCCAGTGGGTGATCTCGTTCTCCATCCCGTCCCTTCGAACCAAGATCAGTCGTCCTGAACGTTCGTAGCAGCCAGCCTTTTGGACAGGAAACCGCTGCAACCTACCGATTCGAAGCAAAGTCTCTCATCTTTCTTGAGCCCTGTCGCGAGAATTTTCCGCGATGTCTGATGAAGGCCGCCCTCATGCTGGGTGGTCGACAGGTGAACGATCTAGACGTTGAGAGAGGAACGCAATGATGAACAGAACGATGATGCTGACCCTGATCACCCTGGCGGTGGTTACCTTGGCCTATGCGTCAGCCACACCAAGTCATGCTGAGCCGTCGGCACTGACCATTGCCGATCGCTCGAGCCCTGCGCCAGCCGATCCAGTTACCGCGGACGCGACCCAGCCCCTCGCAGACGCAGACGACAGCGAAGCCGGCGAGACCATCGCCAACGTCACCACCGCCACGCCCAACGCCACCTCATCCAGTATCGGAGCGCTTTCCCTAGGCTTTGAGCTCCCGCCGCCTGTCGACTGCAGTCCCGGAATCTCCTGCACCGACCGATACCAGTGTGGTTGGGATCCCGACTCGAGGTGTTTCCAGGGCGTTTGCTCTGGGGGTACCTGTTACTGCTACTAGGGCGAGGGACCCTAGAAAACTGACTTAGGAGGGGAAAACACCTGTCCCTGTCGTCGCCTACGGGTCCGAAGACGTGAAGGACAGGTGCCTTCCCGCCAGCATTCGACCGCGTCGGAACTTGTGAAACGTTGCCTCGTTGCGTCTCGCTGCTTCTGGCGCGGATTGCTGCGGCTGATGGCCGCCCGCTTCGCGTTCCGTGAACGGAGAGTCTCCAGTAGTTGTTAGCTTGTCACCTTTCCGGACCGATTGATCACGAACCTGGAGCCAGCGGACGCTGTTTTTACGATCAACCTCTCGCGCTCCAGCGTTCGCAAGGTCAGAGCCAACACCGCGATTGCCGCCGTGCCAAGCGACCTCATCGCGTGCGCCTTGATCGAGGAGTCCAGGTTGGTCGCTAGCGTACTACGGTGAAACGCTCGAGAATCCAGGAACTGATGGTGTCGAGCGCAAGCGGCGCGATCGTCTCTTCGATCTCACCATAGGCATCGGGACTGCCGGTTTCGGCTGTCTGGAAGAGATGGTTGAGCCTCGGCAGCCGCACGATGCTGACGTCTTCATTGCCGCCCGCGGCCAAGGCTTGCTCGATGGCGGATAGATTCTGATCGGCATCGACCTGCAGATCGAGCTCACCATTGATCGCGAGTACCGGTACGGTCGCCGCACGCAGCGCGGGTCGCGGGTCATAGCCCAGAAAGTAACGAAACCAAGGGCTTCGGGCCTGCGTGGCAGATGTTTCCTTCAGGTTTGCCGCGACCTCGGGCGAAGGACGCTCGCCCTCGGGCATGATCGCGATCTGGGTGTCTACGGCGTCCGAGACAAGCGCGCGGAACTCGGCATCCGCGAGGTCCGAGACGGCGGCCTCGAGGGTACGACGTTGGAGCGCGCAGAGGGTCTCGAGGTGCTCTTCGGACACGTCCGAGACTTCGAGAATCCGACGCATCTGCAGCCTGATCACCTCGATCCCCGGCACGCCGGTCCCGGCCATCAACACCACAAAGGCCACGCCCTCGTTGCGGCTGGCCACCATCGGTGCGATCAGGCCCCCTTCGCTATGCCCGATCAGGCCGACGCGGGCAGGGTCGATCTTGGGCTGGTCGCGGAGAAAAGCAAGGCTGACTTCCACGTCATCCGCGTAGTCTGCGGAGGTTGCTGTCGACGGGTCACCAGTACTCCCGCCAGCGCCACGGTCATCAACTCGCAAGACCGCGATGCCCGCCCGGGTCAGGTGATCTGCCAGCACCAGGAACGGGCGATGTCCGAGCAGCGACTCGTCGCGATCTTGGGTTCCGCTGCCGGAGATCAAGAGCGCTGCCGGGAACGGTCCGTCTCCGTGTGGCACGGTCACGGTCCCAGCCAAGGTCAGCTCGCCGTTCGGATAGCGCACCTCTCTCGCGTCGTAGGGATAGGGCGGGATGGGGTCCTGCGGCCGACCGGGCTCGCTCGCCACGTTCTCTTGCCCCGGCTCACCACCCTGTTCGAGGTGAAACGGCATCTCCATTCCACCTTGGCTGAAGCGCCCCACGATGCGGCCATCTCCCGGCGTCGCGCGTTCGATGCTGCCTTCGAAGCGAGGTGCGCCCGGAATACCCGCAATGGTAAAGCCGACCTCGGCTTCAGCGACGGCGATCGACTCGAGCATGACGCCCTCCGCACCCTGCTGGGGAATGTCGATCGTACCTGTCCAGCCGCCTTCGGTCTCGGTCAGCTCGACGGCGATCGTCAGCGACTGATCGTTGGGCAGGGAAATCGCACCGTGCCAGCGGCCAGCGAGGCTGGCGGAATCCAAGGGGGCTGCGGTGGGCGCCTCGGCAAGGACCTGCGCAGGCGCGAAGGCGAGGAACAGCAAACAAACGGCAGACGCGAGTTGTTCGAGCTTTTGCATGCTAGCTCCGTACGCGGTGTGACATCCCGCTATTCGGGTGGCCGACCGAACACACTGTGTTCTGAATTGAAACGACACAGCGAGGGCTGGACGGCAAGCGTGTTTCGAATCGGGACCATGGCACGACCGCACCGGAGTGAAGGTGCAGTTTTGTTCAAAGTCTCTGCCGCATCGGTAACCCGGCATGACCATTGCAGTGACGTCCAACAGTCCGAAAGTAGACGTGAGGCTGACTGATGTGGCCTCGCGTATCGCGACTTCCCGCCGTGGCAGGGCAGTCCGGCCCTGCCATCCGTTCCAACCGACAAGAGGATTTCAGATGAAAATCAGCAAGCTTACGGTGCCCGTTCTCGCGGCGCTCGCCGGTTTGACTCCCTTCGCCGCAGTGGCTCAGATGAATGCCAGCTCCGAGGTCGACACCTCCCTGCTCCCGCCCAACGCCGTTCCCGGCGAGTGCTATGCGCGGGTCTTCGTGCCACCGTCCTACCGCACGGATACCGAATCGGTCTTGCGCAAAGAGGCTGGCGAGCGGATCGAGCTCTTGCCCGCCCAGTACACGACCGCTACCCAGCAGGTTCTCGTACGCGAAGAGTCCGAGCGGCTCGAGGTCGTGCCCGCCACCTACAAGTGGATGGAAGAGACCGTCATGGTGAAGCCGGAGACCAAGAGATTGGTCGAGGTGCCGGAAGTTTGGGAGACCGTGACCGAGCAAGTCCTCGACAAGCCAGCCCACCAGGTGTGGAAGAAGGGCCGCGGACCGATTGAGAAAGTTGACAATGGCACTGGCGAAATTATGTGCCTCATCGAGGTACCGGCCACCTACAAGACCGTAAGCAAGCGCGTTCTCACGTCGGCCGCCACGGTCAAAGAAGTGATCGTCCCGGCCGAGTACAAGACTGTCCGACGCAAGGTCGTCGACCAGCCTGCGACCACCCGTACCGTGACGATTCCGGCCGAGTACGACACCGTCACCGTCACCAAGTTGGTCAGTGAGCCTTCGGTGCAGCGCACCGAGATTCCGGCTGAGTACCAGACCGTGAGTCGCCAGGTGTTGGTGCGCGACGGCTACCTCGAGTGGCAGCAGGTTCTCTGTGAGACCAACATGACCGTCACCCGGGTGAAGTCCATTCAACGGGCACTTCAGACCGCGGGCTACGACCCCGGCAAGATCGACGGCATCATCGGCTCCGATACCCGGGCCGCCGTGCGCGCCTTCCAGCAGAAGATGGGCCTTGCCACCGGTGGCATCACCAGCGAGACCCTCAAAAAGCTCGGCGTCTGATTGCCCTGAACCAGCTGTGCCCGGCCCGCTCACGGCCTCGGGCATTTTACGGCCCGCTTCCTTTCGGAGGCGGGCCGCTTCTTTGAGGACCAGACCCAACGCTGACCCGCCTTCGCCCGAGCGGGCGTCAGCAGCCTTTGAGCAGTGTTAGCATTCGACACGGCTCCGAACGCTACGTTCCTCTCCCCATGGCATCATCAAAGACAGACGCGACTGCGCCGGGCTCACCGCCTGTCACAGAGCTCTTGATGGCTTGGAAACGCGGAGATGAGCGCGCACTCGATGCACTGATTCCGCTGGTCTATGCCGAGCTACGCGCGCGCGCCCGAGGTGCGATGCGGGGCGAAAACGTCGGGCATCTCTTGCAAACGACGGCCTTGATCCACGAGGCGTACCTGCGCCTGGTGGACTTCGATGTCGACTGGCAGCACCGCGGGCACTTCTATGCCGTCGCCGCGGGGTTGATGCGCCGCATCCTGGTCGACTTCGCCCGCGCCCAGCGCACCGCCAAACGGGGCGGCCAATGGGCACACTTCGCGCTCGAAGAGGATCTCGTGCCGCCACCGGAGCGCCCCGACGACATGATCCGGCTCGATGATGCGCTCCAGGCAATGGCTGCCTTCGATCCACGCAAGGTCAGGGTCGTCGAGCTACGCTTCTTCGCCGGCATGACGATCGCCGAAACGGCGGAGGTGCTCGGCATCGCGCACGCCACGGTCGAACGGGATCTCAAAGCGGCGAAGGCTTGGCTCACCCGCGAGCTGAACGCGGGTTAGCACCGTGGATCGCCACCGCTGGCAAGAGATCGAGCAAGCCTTCCATGCCGCGCTTGCGGTTTCCCCAGAATCTCGACGAGACCACCTCGACCAGCTACGCGCCGGAGATCCGGAGCTGGCCGACGAAGTCGCCAGCATGCTGGCGGCATCCGACACGGGTGACGAACGCATCGAAGGCGTGGTGACAGGCACCGCCCGAACCTTGGTGACGGCAGCCTCCGAACGATTCGGTGTCTACCGGGTGCTGGGAATCGTCGGCGAAGGCGGCCTCTCGACGGTTTACCTCGGTGAACGCGACGACGCGACCTACCGGCGGCAGGTGGCGATCAAGGTCATCAAGCGCGGCATGGACAGCGCCGAGATCGAGCGCCGGCTGCATCTCGAGCGACAGATTCTGGCCAGCCTCGAACACCCCAACATTGCGGCCCTGCTCGACGGCGGGCGAACCGAAGATGGCCAAGCCTACTTCGTTCTCGAGTACATCGAAGGGCAGCCGATCGACGCCCACTGCGACCAATACCATCTGAGCGTCGAGCAGCGCCTCGCCCTATTTCGCTCGGTCTGCGATGCCGTGGACCACGCACATCGAAATCTGGTCATCCATCGTGACATCAAACCGAGCAACGTTCTGGTCACCAGCGATGGTGTTCCCAAGCTCCTCGACTTCGGAATCGCCAAGCTTCTGACAGCCGAGTTCGAGGGCTTGGCGGCGCTGCACACCGCCACGGGACTCCGGCTCATGACGCCGGAATACGCCAGCCCCGAGCAGATCGACGGCGCAGCGCTGACCACCGGGAGCGACGTCTACGCGCTCGGAGTCCTGCTCTATCGCCTGCTGACCGGCCAATCGCCCTACCGATTTCCGGAAGTCTCGAGCCGTCAGGCGATCGAAACCGCGGTCCGTTCCCAGATTGCGAGGCCGCCAAGCGCCGCGCTGTCACCTCCCGGTGGGCGCCTCACCGAAGACGACGCGAACGCCGGCCCCGACCTCGCGGCCATCGCGGCGGCTCGGAGTACGTCGGTCGCGGGACTGCGACGTCGCTTGGCGGGCGATCTCGACACCATCGTGTCGATGGCCCTGCGCAAAGAGCCCCATCGCCGCTATCGCTCCGCTGCCGAGCTGGCAACGGATATCGAGCGTCATCTCCGCGCCCTGCCGGTGCGGGCGCGCCCCGACACCTGGCGCTATCGTGCCACCACCTTTGCCCGGCGTCACACGGCGGCCGTCATCGCGACGACCGGCATCTTCGTCGCCCTGGTCGGCGGTATCGTCACCACCACCCTCGCCAACCAGCGAGCCCAGCGTCACCTCGCTGAGGCCACAGAGGTCAGCCGGCTGCTGACCGAACTGTTCGAAGTACCCGATCCGGCGCAGTCCCAGGGTCGCGATGTCACGGCACGCGATCTGCTCGACCTCGGTTCCGCGCGCATCGATCGGGAGCTGGCAGCGCAGCCGAGCCTTCGTCGCCGGCTGATGACGACGATGGGCCTGGCGTACCACGGCTTGGGTGAGGACGAGCGGGCTGGGGCAATGCTCGAAGGCGTGGTCGACGAGCGGCGCAGCAGCCTGGGCGGCAGTCATCCCTTGCTGGCGGCCAGCCTGCGGGATCTCGCGCGGGTTCGTCAGGCCGAGTCTGACTACGATGCTGCACGCACCTTGCTCGACGAAGCCCTGGTAATCGAGCGCTCGAGCATCGACGAGGATGGGCTCACCGTTGCCGACACCTTGGACCAGCTCGCGGGCGTGGCGCGCCACGAGAGCCAGCTCGATGAAGCCGAGGCCCTGCACCGCGAGGCCCTCACGATTCGCCAGGAGCGGCTGGCCGCGGACGATCCGAAGATCGAGGTCAGCTGGCAGAACCTGGCCGAGACGCTCTTCGCACGGCACGACGTCGACGGCGCCGAGCGCCTTTTCCGCCAGGTTCTCGACCAACGACGCGCACGCCTCGGGGATCTGCATCCAGATGTGGCGCTGACGCTCAACGACCTGGCGGTGGTCCTACACGCTCGGGGTGCGGTGGACGAATCGGTCACGGCCGCGCGCGAGGTCGTCGAGATTCGCCAAACGCTCTATGGCGAAGACCATTGGCTTCTCGCCCAGAGCTACGGCAACTTGGCAGAAATGCTGCGGGTTCAAGGGATGCATGTCGAGGCCGGTCGCTACCTCCAACGAGCCCTCGAGATCAGCCGCAGGGAACTCGGAGAACAACACCCTTACGTCGCCCTCTTCACCAAGAATCTCGGCATCGCACTGCAGGCTGCCGGTCGCCTGGAAGACGCCGAACAGCAGTTTCGTGCCTCCTTGAACCTTCGACGTGCACGATGGGGCGAGCACCATCCCGAAGTCGCCCAGAGCTTGTATCTCATCGCCACGGTACGCGCCCAGCTCGGCGATGTCGACGACGCCCAGCGGCTCAATGCCGAGGCCATCCAGATCCAGGACGACACGCTCCAGCCCGACGCGTTTCCGCGGTCCTACCCCCTGGTGCTCCAAGGGCGGCTGTTGGCTGCCACCGGCGCGTGCAACAAGGCCTCGGCGATGCTCGATGAAGCAGAGCGCATCCGCCGCATCCACCTCGATGACGACGACCCTCGCGTCGCTGAGATCATCGAAGCCGCCGCAGCCTGCCGTCGATAAAAATCGTTCCGAGCCGTGAGGGAGTTCGCACGCGGGTTCTCGCTACAGAGGCAGGAGCGATGCCGCTGGGGCGTCGCCGATAGCAATCGAATGCACCTCGAAGGAGTGCCCCATGAAGAAGCTTCCCATCCTGCTCAGTCTGTTGGCTCTCTTCACCCTCGCCCTGTCGACCCACGCTGGCCAAAGCGCTGGATCAGACCCGCACCGCGTCCAGATTCCGAGCAATGACCCCGCCCAACCCGAGGCAATCTGCATCGGAACCTTTTCATGTACGTCAGGTGGTGGCGTCGACAACTTCGACTACGCGGGAGACTGCAATCTCTCCGATGTTCTCGAGCTGATCGAGATTTCTTACAACACCTGCGGAGGCACTCTCGACTAGTGAACGAACCGCGACCGCGCCTTCCCACAGCGGTCGCGGCGACCGTTCTTCCCGCCCGCTTTTCCAGCCTCCCCCTCCTCTAACGTCCGCGTTCGCTCCTGCGCCGGCGACGCTTCACGAATCCTCGTGAAGCACACAGTTTCTCGCGATGGGTCCCCAATTGGATCTTCAACCATCTGGATTGTTTCTGCGGCATTTCAACACGTCGGTGCGCACC
>CALFAM010000215.1 GCA_937948815.1 uncultured bacterium | reverse complement strand
TTGAACTGCACCTGCCCGTCGAGCCCGTTGGTCTGTGCGAGCTGGCGGCCGAGGGCGATGACCTCATCGGTTTCGAGGGCGACGACCCCACGTGCGCCGAGCTGCGCGGCGAGCAGCGCGAAGATGCCAGGGCCGGTGCCGATCTCGAGCACGCTGCGCCCAGCCGGTTGCCCGCCTGGGCAGATGGCGTGGCGAAGGGCTTCCGCATAGGCCGTTCGCCGTGTGGTGTCGGCGAGCATCTCACCGAAGCCGGCGAGGCTGTAGATCGGCACGGCGATGCTCAGCGGTCCGCGGCGGGCGGCGGCTCTGGCGCACAGGGCGCTGTTGCCCGCGGTGCCAGGCCGAGGCCGCGAAGGTCTTCGAGGATCGCGTTACGCACGTCCTGCGGTTTTGCGTGGATGGCGCGCTCAACGCGGCGCACCATCACCGACGCCATGACGTCGGCAAGCACGTCGAGCTCGCGCGGGCGATGAGCCGGATCGAGGAGCGCCGAGGCGCGGGCGTGCTGAGTCAGCACCACCAGGGCCTGATGGCCGCCGAGACCGACGATGTGTGTGACGCTCTGCGCCGACTCGGCCACGGCGAGCTCGTAGAGCACCCCCAGGCGCTGGCCGTCCTGCCGTGCGCCCGGGGTGCTCGGAGCGCCCTCTCGCGTCCGCAGGTCGAGAAATCGCTTGTCCCAGGTGTCGGAGAGGCGAGGCAAGGCGGCGGCGTCGCCGAACAGCAGCTCGGCCGATCGTGGCCAGAGATTCAGCCGTGGCGAGTCGGCCGCGACCCAGAAGTGGTCGTCGCGGGGAATCAGGGTGGCGGTATCGTCGCTCAGCGCAGGGTAGCCGGCCAGGGAAAAGGCTGCCGCCAAAGTCGACTTGCCGGCGTGGGCGCTGCCGAGAAAAGCGACCGCCACATCGCCGACGCTGGCCGCGCTCGCATGGAGGCAGACGATGCCCCGAAGGCGCAGCACCAGCGCGAAGACCGGGCCCAGGAGGTAACTGCACACGTCTTCGTTCGACATGTCGTCGGGGTGCTGGGCAAAGATTCGAAGTCCTGTGGCATCGATGGTGAACGCGGCGCCGTCGCGGTAGAGGTAGCGATAGTGGCCAGCCGTCCGGTGACGCCACAGGCGTACGACGGGCGTTTCGTCGTTTGGTGGCGGAGCCGAAGGCACGACGAGCTGCCAGCTCCCGTCATCGATGGCAGCGAGCTCTGCCGGTGGCGGCGAGAACCGAATGTGCAGGGTGTCGGAGGGGGGCGTCGCGTCGGACGGGATCGGGGCGAGCGTCACCAGCGGGGTGTCGCTCAGCAAGGGCAGGCTGAAGAGTCGGTAGTGGAACGGCCCCCGCAGGGTGGACGGCTCAGGGGAGGGTGAGGATGCTGAAGCCGAGGGGCGACGAGAAGCTGCCGCCGTCTCGAGCCCTGATGGCGATCTTGCGTGGGCGGGCGATTTCTCGAATGTCAACGTACGTCACCCGCTACGGCGGTAGGGAAAAAGCGTCCAAACCCCCCAGCTGCGCGGTGCGCGTCTCTAGCTCGGTAAACGTCCGAGACGCGGTCGGTCGCGAGGCCCGATCCAGCCAGTTGGTGATCGGGCGACGTTGGGCGGCGACCGATCGCGCAGTCATGTCAGGACGCGCTGCTGACCGTGGACCGGACCGTCCGCTGCAACGGCTTCAGGTGGGGGTGCCAGTCTTGAAGATTAGAATGGGCGGAAAGCCGCCGCCATCGGGGTTTCCGGTCGGGGCATTGACTGCTTGGGTGATGTCTCGAATGTCACCGTAAACCACCAGTTGTGGGTGCTGATACACCCGCTTCGATCCCCCAGGCTGCACTGCGTTCATCTCCACCTCCACCTGCGCCCGGCTCGCGTGGAGCCAAGCGCGCACCATGGTCTCCCAGTCCCCGCATCCAAAGGCCGAGATTGAGAGGTCTTCGGTTCACCCAACGATAGCGGATACCCCCGCTCGGTGAGCCTTGCTCGTCTGCTTCGAGGTCCCCCAGGACCCTCGAAGGATCGACGTACGCGCTGAGCGCGATTGGCTCCTTCATCCACTGCTGCCAGATCTCGGATGCTTTCCGAGCTGGCTGGAGCGGGGGAACCGCGGGAAGCCCTTGCTTGGGGCGTAGGCGTACCCTGTCGGGCATAATACCGCGCATTGCTTCGCGAAGGAGATATTTCTCCACGCACCATGGCACCGGTGGCATGTGGGCGATGAGCGTGACGAGCCGCAGGTCGAAGAAGGGGTGATGGAATGCCAGCGGCAGGCCGCGGGCGCCGGCATCCATCTGTTCGAAGAGCGGCGACCATTCGTTGCAGAAGCCGGCGGCGAGTTGTCGGCTTCTGTCCGCGTCGAGGCGCAGGCGCTTCCGGCCTTCATCGTGCCAGCGGCTCTCGAGGTCGAGAGTCCGGACCAGTCGTGGCGCCAGCCAGGAAGGGAATCCTTTGCCCCAGTCCTTGCGTTGGCGGCGCAGGCCCATCAGGGTGCCCACGCCGAGCGGGGGCAAGCGGCGGTCGCTGCGTCGCGGTCCATCGCGCAGGTAGCGCCAAGCACGCCCCCAGGCCAGCTGGCGGACTTGGCGGACGAAGTAGCCGACATCGGGCAGCAGCACCGGGTCGCCGCCATGTCCGGTCAACACGATGCGCGCGTCCTGCAGCAGCGCGCGGTCGATTTCGCGTGTCGCCGTCTCGAGGGTTCGGTCCGTGAGCAGCGGAGTCGGGGACAGGGTGTCCCAGCCGGCGAATAGCTCGCGGGTCCCAAAGCGGTGGATTCGATGCGGTGCCGTCAGCGTGCGGGCGATCGTTCCGGCATAGTGACCCTCTCGATCCTCGATCAGTGGGTCATAGACCACGGTGTGGAGGCCGAGGTGCTGGTGTGGTTGCTGGCTGGAGAGCGCCTGGTGGGCGAGTAGCGCCACTGCGGTGGAGTCGAGACCACCGCTCATCAACACGGCGGCGCGGTGGCCGCGCACGCGGTCGGATACGGCTGCTGACAGACGCTCGCGGAAGGCCACGACCCAGTCGCGCCCGGGATCCTCGGCAGCGAAGCGGGCGGTCGGCAGATCGCTGTCGCCGAGATCGCCGAAGGACCAATAACGTCGAACCTGCGCTTCGAGCGCAGCGGGATCGCTCCCCGTTCCGCCCGGACGCGGTGACCACAGGTGGATGTGGGCTGGCGCCAGCGCGCGGATGCCTCGGAAGGGCGTGACCGTGGGCGTGCGAAGCGCGTCGAAGAGCAGGAAATCCGCGATCGCCTGATCGTCAGGACGCGCGTCGACCCCTGGCAAGGCGAGCAGCGTGTGCAAGGTGTTGCCGACTGCCAAACCGCCCGACCACACGGCGCTGTAGAGTGGCTTGACCCCCAGAGGATCGCGTACCGCAATCAGTCGCCGGTCGCGGCGGTCCCAGACAATACACGCGAAGTCGCCGAGCACACGACGAAAGGCATCCAGGTCCCAGGCGAGGAAGGCCTGGAGCAAGAGCGCGGCGTCGCTTGCATTGGGGGCGGGAGGACGCTCCGCGGTGGCCAGCCGATGGCGCAGCGCGGCACGGTCGTCCAGCCGCACGTCGGCGATCATCCAAACCGCGTCACGCTGTCGCACCAGCGCCGGTAGGGCTTCGTCGTCGTCGCCAATGTGCAGAGCGGTATGGCCGAGACCGACACGGTCGTCATGCCGACAGCTCTGGCCGTCTGGCCCACGGGAGACCATGGTGGCGGTGAGTCGCTCGAGGAGCAGCGGGTCGATCGGCCGCTCGCCCGAGCTCCCGAGCGCGAGAATACCGCTCACGGCGATGGGGCTGCTGGATGCTGGTGGCGGATCGTGTCCCGCCCGCGGCTCATCGTCCGCAAGACGAAGCGGCGGCCGGCTGGCGCTCGATCAAGCTGTGCTCTTCGAGCCGGCTGAGGAAGCTGGCGAGATCGGCGCGGAGGCGGGCTGCGTCGACGTCGTATTCCTGCTCGAGTGTATCCAGGACCGGCGCTTGCGTGCCGTGCTCGACGAGCAGCGTCCACATGCGAGTGGCGACCTCGTCAAGGCCGAAGTAGCGGCCACTCTCGAGCTCGAGCAGGACGGATTCACCGCCGAGATCGCGGAACTTCACGTTCGGCGCAGCGGTGATCGTTTCGGCTGGGGCGTGTAGGAGGGAGACTGGATCGTGGCCGTTGGTCAATGGCATGTCGGACGTCGGTCTTCTTCGAGAATGAGGCAAAGGGCCGGCGAGACCGGATTCTCCGGACGCCCCACGTCTCCGCTCGGTCGTGCGTGCGAAAAGGATCCTGGGACGCAGGAAGTGTACAATATCCCCGAAACGTCAGTAGAACGTCAGGTGGCGGTAGATTTGTGGGGTAAATCCTGTCATCCTGTGTGCCTGTCGATTGACGTCAAGATGAATCGCAGGCATGAGCTCGGCCTCAGGGGTGTAATCGGTGGTCGGGCAGTTGCGGCGCGAGGGGAGCGCAATGGGAACGCTAAGCATCCGATGTTTCGGGGGACTCGAGGCGTGGCGAGGCGATCAGCCTGTCGACGGTTTCGAGTCGCGGAAGGTACGGGCTCTGCTGGCCTATCTGGTGTGCAACCGCCAGCGCGCCTTCAGTCGCGAACATCTTGCGGGGCTGTTCTGGCCCGAAAAAATCGAGAGCGACGCTCGTCGCAATCTACGGCAGGCACTGTACAACCTGCGGAACGTGCTTGCGGAACCGTCCACCAGCGGGTCGGATCCCGTGCCGATCTTCACGAACAAGGGCGGGATTCGGCTGGCCCCGGAGCTCTCCTGTTGGGTCGATGTCGAAGCGTTCGACGAGGCTACGCAGCAGCTACCAGGTGAGAGCAAGAGCAATGCGCACGAGCTTGCTGGTGCGGTGCGGCTCTACCGTGGCGACTTCTTGGCAGATATCTCGCTGCCCGAATCCGTCGAATTCGAGTCCTGGCTCGACACCGAACGCGACCGTCTTCGCGAAGGCTTGGAAGGCGCGCTGCGAACGCTGGTCGAGAGCTACATGCTGCGCGGCGAGTTTCGGCTCGGCATCCAGTTCGCGCAGCGCCTGGTATCGATGGACCCCCTGTCCGAGGAGGCCCATCGCTATCTGATTCGTCTCTTCGCGCTCTCCGGTCGCCGACGTCGGGCGCTCGACCAGTATCGCAACCTGGCCGAAGTGCTGCGCACCGAGCTCGACGTCGAGCCACTCGACGAGACGCAGCGCCTCTACCAGACCATCCTGGCCGAACGTACCCCGCTGCCTCTCGCCAACGAAGAACGCGAGCCCATTGGGCCACTGGTTCCGCTGGTCGGCCGCACCAAAGCATTCGGACAATTGACCCGGGTTTGGCAATCCATGCTTCGCGGCTCGCCGCGCCTCACGATTGTCGAGGGTGAGGTCGGCATCGGCAAGACGCGGCTGGTGCGGTCCTTTTTGGATGCGGCGAGCGACTCCCGTGAGGTGACGATCTTGACGGGTCGATGCTCGGACATCATTCCGCGTGTCTACCAACCGATTCCCACGGCGCTGGCGGATTCCCTCGAAGATGATCTGATCGCCCGTCTGCCGAAGCGGCCCGTCGGGCTGAGCTCGCTCTTTCCGGATCTCGCTGAGCCTGGTCGCGCAGAGAACCAGGTCCTGCCGGCGAGTCGCGAGCAGCTTTTCGATGGTGTTGCCGACCTGTTCGAAGCGTTGATGCACCCGCCCGGAGGGCGACGTGGCGTAGCGCGCCCGCTGGCGCTCTTTCTCGACGACCTCCATTCCAGCACGGAAGAGACACTGGACTTGCTCGCCTATGTCATCGGCCGGCTGGCTGGGCAGCCATTCTGGGTGGTGGCCACCGCCCGCTTAGGCTCATCGGTACGTCGCGATCTAGAGAAGGCTCTCGCCCTGCGCGGCGCCGTGGCAGAGATCAACGGTCTGGAGCTCGAACGACTCGACCGGAACGCCATGGCAGAAATCGCCGCCTGGCTGGTACGGCCCGAGGACGCCGCCATTCTGGAAGGGCTGCTGGTCAAATTCAGTGGCGGCCTGCCGTTTCACATCGCCGAGTTGGTCAACTTCCTGTGGGATCAGGATGCACTGATCGCGGCTGAAGGAGGGCGTTGGCGCCTGGTCGATCGGATGCCGGAGGCGGTTGGCGTCGGCAATCTGAGTCGCATGCTCGGCCGCCGACTGGCCCGCCTGCCGTTTTCGACGCGTCGGCTCGCGACCCTCGCCGCTGTCATCGGTCAGGACTTCGAACCCGAGCTGATTCGCCGCACCGCGGATGAGCATCCTACGGTGGTCGAAGTGGGTCTCGAGATCATGCTGGAGCGCTGGATCCTGCGCCAAAATGCCGACCGCTGGACCACCAGCGGTCGCCAGCGCGACATCGTGCTTTGGTCCCACGGTGCACGACAGGGAAGCTTCGACTTTTCCCATAAGCGGACCCGCGAGGTCATCTATCGGTCGGTGAGCGATGGTCGTCGCCGGCTGATCCACGGTCAGGTTGCCGACGCGCTGGAAGCCCTGCATGGCGGCGATCCAGACGAAGCGAGCGGCCTGCTTGCTTTCCACTTCGAGCAAGCGGGGGAGTGGGACCGCGCGGCGCGATATGCGAAGAAAGCGGCCGACCGCGCGCGGTCCGTGTTCGCGTGCGGGGTGGCTGATCACTTCGATGCCATGTGCAAGCGAGTGGGGGAGAGTGCTCGGATCGACCCCATGGCTTCCCGCCGTGTCGAGCCCGAAACGGGCAGCTTCGCCGTTCCCTGATCCCGCGCTCATCCTTTGCGCTACGTTCCCGTGCCGTCTGAGCGCTGGGAGTCGATCGATCTGACCAGCGTCTTTGACCGCGAGCACTCGCCATGGAGCGCCCCGGAGCTGACGTTCGGACGTGACGCGCGCCCCGTTTCCCCAATCGAAAAAAGGCGGCGGGAAACCCCGCCGCCTTTTCATTCGATCGAGTCAGTCCGGATCAGGGACGATCCAGCCAGAACTCGTAGTCGCCACTACCGGAGTGGGCGTACACCAGCCAGGTGTAGTAGCCGGAACCGGTGGACTTGACCACGTGCTCGGAAGATGTCCCAGCGTTGTCCGAGCTGGCGATCAGTTCCCAGCCGCTGCCATTCCACTTGTAGAGGTAGAGGTCGAAGTCACCGTCGCCCTCCAACCACGCTTCGTGGGTGCCACCATCGCTCCAGTAGTAGGTGCCGTCCGGCTGCTGATTCCAGTCACCGGCGTCCCAGAGCGTGCCTGAGTAGTGCTGGCAAGAGGAGCAGTGCGTCGATCCGCCATAACCGAAGTCGAGCTCGAATCGGTTCTGACCGTTGGTCACAGAGACCGTGGCTGTTCCCGGCGTGCCTGTGCCGTCGAAGTCGAACATGGCGTTCGCGAGACCCGCCGGCAGGGTCGACTCGACCACGGTGACCGAGTACGTACCTGCCGCCAAGCCGGTGAAGTCGTAGGAACCGTCCGCTCGGGTGAGCTCGGTTTCGATCAGCGTGCCGGATGCGTCCCTCAGCTCGACCCAGACGCCTGCGATGCCACTGTTCGGATCCTCCTGGATGCCGTTTCCATCGGTGTCGTCCCAGACCGTGTCACCGATGGTGCTCAGCACCACGCCGTTGCAGGGCGTGTTGTTGTAGGCGTCCAGTAGATCCTTGATGGCGATGCCTTCCTGGCGAGCCGCGCCTTGAGGATTGCTCCCCGGGGCGTGGATCGCGAGGTAGGCCTTCGCATCGTCGACAACCGGCAGGATGCTCGAGTCAGAACCGCTCAGCAGGTTGAGCTTCGTCGCCACGAGCGAGCGGGCCAACTTGAGCGAGGCGTCCGGGCCACCGTAGTTCAAGAAGCTCAGCAGCTCTGCCATGTCGTAGGTCACCCCACCGAACGTCAGCTCCTCGACCGGCCAGTCTTCCGGGTGGTTCTTCCAGAAGCCTGGGGTCCGCGGGCAGAAGTCGCTCGGCGGAGGCGGCTCGTCGTCGCACGTCGTGATGATCTTCACGAAGTTCATGAAGAAGGTCTCGTTGCTGCCTCCGTAGAGATTGGTCACCCGGAAGCGAACCTGGGTCTGACTGGAGATGAACGGCGTGATGTCGAAGCTCCGATCGTCCCAGACTGCACCGGCGATCCCGGTGATCACCTCGAGAACGGTCCAGGTCGCACCACCATCGTCGGAGATGTCCACCGTGACCGCGTCGTTGTAATCGACACCGTCGGAAGTATCGAAGTCGAACAGCAACGTGGCCGTCGCGGCACCGGACAGGTCAGCCTCGCGGGAGACGCCTGGCTCGCCACCGGTGTTCGGCCGGTCGTCCAGCTTGAGGAAGCCACCGTCGATCAGCACGTTGCCCGTCGAAGGACCAGCGCCGTTGCCATCGACCTCCATCCAGGGACCGCTCCAGTCGTCGGGGCCGTCGTTGTTGTTGAACGACACCGCGTCAAAGCGGTCCTTGAAGGTCTTCGGCGTGCACGCGACCGGGTCGACGCAGAAGTTCAATCCTGCGACAGCACCGCTGCCGGGGAAGCGAACTTCCAGGCGACGGACGTCACGGAAGCCGAGGCTGACGGTCTGGACGCTGTTGTTGCCCAGGTCGTTGGCCATGCCGAGACTTCCGATCATCGCGCCGCTGCCATCGAAGGCTTCGATCTCACCGGCCTGACCCTCGTCGATGTCGAGGATCACGATCTCGTCGACCCGCGTCGGCTGGTCGAAGCTGAAGATGATCGTGCCACCGCTGGCGTTGTCATCCGGATCGTTCGAGTCGCCATCCTCGGAGATGATCAGCACCTTGCCGAGCGGGCTGTCGTTCTGACCCGGCTCACCGGCGCCGCCGCCGGAACCCACACCCGGACCACCGAAGTCCTGGTTGGGTGTACCGAGATCGAAGTCGCCGCCCGTCGGGTTGGCGCTGTCGAAGATCATCGCCGGATGGTTGGCGGGATCGTCGGTGGTGATCGTGAGACCGAAGGCCGCGAACTCGTCGTCGATCACCTGACCGGTGGCGAGTGCTTGACCGTTGGCGTCGAAGTCGAAGCCAATGTCCGGCAGGCACTGCAGGTCACCGGCGTAGCCGAAGTCGACGTCACTCCGAACCTCGCCAGCCCCCAAGGTGAGGGTGGTCTGGTTGTCGAGGGTGCCGTCGAGGTCGAAGGTCTGCATCAGGGCCGGATTCGCACCGGTGTCGACGCGCACCGTGTAGGTGCCCGCCGGCAGGTCGACGAAGCCGTAGGTCCCGTCGCCAGCTGTGGTCGACGTCGCGATCACGACACTGCCACCGTCGATCAGGTCCACGACCAGACCGTTGATGCCAGGCTCGCCAGCATCCTGGACGCCGTCACCATTGGTGTCGCTCCACACCCGGTCGCCGATCGCGCCGAGAAGCGCGGGCGGCTCGCGGTAGCCGAAGTCGACGTTGGTGAGGTTGGCACCTGCACCGAGGGCAACTGCCGTCTGGTTGTCGTTTCCACCGTCGAGGTCGAAGGTGGGATCGAAGCCGGCCGGCGGCGTCACGACGACGGTGTAGTTGCCCGCGTCGAGGTTGCCGAAGGAGTAGTTGCCGTCACCCGAGGTGACCTGTGTGGCGACGACGTTTCCACCCGCGTCGAGGAGGCTGACGGTGACGGCGTTGATGCCCGCTTCGCCGGCATCCTGGACGCCGTCTCCGTTGGCATCGTTCCAGATGCGATCACCGATCGAGCCATTGGCGCGGTAGCCGAAGTCGACGTTGGTGAGGTTGTCACCGGCGCCGAGTGTCACGGCCGTCTGGTTGTCGTTCCCGCCGTCGAGGTCGAAGGTGGGGTCGAAGCCAGCCGGTGGCACGACACGCACGGTGTAGTCGCCCGCG
>CALFAM010000214.1 GCA_937948815.1 uncultured bacterium | reverse complement strand
CTTCTGGCATGCACCAGCCGAGGACGCCGTAGTCCGCGCACCGTTGCCAGATCTCGCGCCGAAATACGCTGTCAGCGTCCCGTTCCCGGAGATCGTCGTCGAGAACCTCACGGCCAAACGACACTGCGTCGTCGTACCGTGCTTCCTGCTCCTGGCTCCAGCTGAAATCCATCCACTCATCCTGTGGTCGAGACGGTCTCTAGGTCGACATTGCCGCAATCGTCGATGGGCCAGCGTGCGCAGGGCCGTCGCGGCAGGGCATGCGCATGATAGCCGAGGGGCGAGGTTTGCTGGACGGAAGTTGCCGCCCCGGGAGGCCAGCGGTAGGATGCCGACGAGATTCGAAGTCCTCATGCGGCTGGGCATATTGACTTGCATCCGTTTGCCGTCGGTGTGCGAAGAGGTCAGGAACGGATGGTCCGGTCCGCAACGAGACGCGGCAGCGTCTCCGGCGCGCAGTGGAATGGATCGGCTGCGCCAGGCATTCCCACCTGCAGAGTGAATCGGGCAGATCGAAATGGACTGATGGCCGTGGTCACGACATCGTGAAGGTAGGACGATCGGTGACGAGCAACGACAGGATGAGACAAAACATGGGACTGCTTTCTAGGTGCCTCCTCTCCGAGCCACGGCGGACTGCCGGACACGCGCGGGTCGCGCATCGTCGAACCGCTTGGCCGATGCTGCTGGCGCTGTGCGCGAGCGTGGTTTGCCTTGTTCTGCTCACGCCGGGAACCGCCCAGGCGCACGCCACGGGCGAGAACTACGTGTGGCTCAATGTAGCGTCGGATCACCTCGAAGGGCGCTTCGAGATCGGTCTCGCTGAGCTGCGCAAAAACTTCGGCCTGAGTCTGCCCGAGGATCCCGATCAGGCCCGAGCCGAAGTGGCCGCGACCGCGAACACCGTGCAGCAATACCTGCTCGAGGCGTTCTCGGTCTCCACGGAGGACGGGGAGCTCCCGCTCAGCTTCACCGGGACCGACGTGGTCGAAGCCGAGGGCCTGGGCTACTTTGCGCAATACTTCTACCGCACCGCGGCGACAACGATTCCCGAGCAGCTGACGGTCCGCAACGAGATCCTCTTCGAGAAAGATCGCTTCCACCGCAGCCTCCTGTGCATCGAGTACAACCGGCAGACCGGCGAGGCATTCGGTGAGGAGTTCACCGCCCTCGTCTTCAGCGCGTCCAATTCCGAGCAGGTGCTCGACCTGACCAACATCGAAGGCTTGCTGCGGGTACGAGACTTCGTGTGGCAGGGTGTGCTGCACATCTGGATCGGCATCGATCACGTGCTCTTCTTGCTGGCACTGCTGCTGACCTCGGTGCTGGTTTGGCGACCCAATGGCCCAGAGTCGGCCGTCGGAGCAACCGCTGGGAGAGGGGCCTGGGAGCCCGTGGCTTCGGTCAAGACGGCGCTCTGGACGATCACCAAGATCGTCACGACCTTCACCGTCGCCCACTCGATTACCCTCAGTCTCGCGGCCCTCGACATCATTCGATTGCCCAGCCGACTGGTGGAGTCGATCATCGCGCTGTCGATCGTATTGGTGGCGATCAACAACATCTTCCCGAAGTTTCGTGAGGGACACTGGATCCTGATCTTCTTCTTCGGCCTGTTCCACGGCATGGGCTTCGCCTCGGTGATGGGAGACCTGCCCTTCCGCATGATGCATCTCGTGCAGATCATCCTGGCCTTCAACATTGGCGTCGAGCTCGGGCAGCTGGCGATCGTGGCGGCAGCGTTCCCGGTCATCTACCTCTTGCGCAAGACGGCCTTCTACAAGCCGGTGATCCTGATCGGCGGCTCGATCGCGATCGGCGCGATGGCGCTCTATTGGTTCGTCGAGCGGGCGTTCGGCCTCGCCTAGCTCTGGCGCCGTGCTGTGTCGCATCGCATGCCGTAGAAGGAAAGCGCGATGATCTACCTGCTGTCACAGCTGATCGATCGCGTGGCCGATCGCGCGCCTGATCAGGATGCCTTTCGGGGCCCCGGTTCGACCCTGACCTACGCCCAACTGGCCGAGCAGAGCAACCAACTTGCCCGGCTGCTGATCGACGAAGGGGTGCGACGTGGTGATCGGGTCGGCATCTTCATGCCGCGCTGCCTGGAGTCAGCCCTCGCCGTCTACGGCACGCTGAAGGCAGGGGCGGCCTATGTCCCGATCGACCCACACATGCCCCTCGGCGGTTTGCGAGGGTTGATCGAGATCTGTGGCATTCGCCACGTGATCGCCCACGACAGCCAGGCGCGGATCATCGCCAAGCTGCGCACCGGTGAAGGAGGGGGAGGTTTCGACGGTCTCGTCCTCGGGCCGCGAAGCGCTGCCGCTGCGACCCCTGGCGGCGAGAACGTCGCCGGCGCACGCGGCCGGTCGCGTCCATGGTCGGACCTCGATGCCTACTCGCGGTCCGCGCCGGCAGTGCAGATGATGGAAGACGATCTGGCTTACATCATGTTTTCGTCCGGTTCGACCGGCCGCCCCAAGGGCATCGTCCACAGCCACCGCAGTGGCCTGAGCTACGCACGCCTGTCGGTGGAGACCTATGACGTTGGCCCCGAGGATCGCATCGGCAATCATTCGCCGCTGCATTTCGACATGTCGACCTTCGGCTACTTTTCTGGGCCACTGGCCGGCGCGACCACGCTGCTGATTCCGGAGGCCTACACCAAGGTCACGGCCAGCTTGTCGCAGCTGATGGAGCAGGAGCGCCTGACGATTTGGTACTCGGTGCCCTTGGCGTTGATTCAGCTCCTGATGCGCGGCGTGCTGGAGTCGCGGGATCTCGGCAGCCTGCGCTGGGTGCTCTTCGGTGGTGAGCCCTTCGCGCGCCAGCATCTCCACGCGCTGATGAAGCTGTGGCCGCAGGCGCGGTTCTCGAATGTGTACGGGCCGGCTGAGGTGAACCAGTGCACCTACTTTCACGTGCCCCATCCGCCAGCCGAGATGGACGCGGCGGAGGATGATGCACGCCGTGCGCCGGTACCGATCGGGCAGACCTGGGCCAATACCGAAGGCTTGGTGCTCGATGAGCACGATCAGCCGGTCGCGAATGGCGAGATCGGCGAGCTGGTGATCCGCTCGCCGACGATGATGAAAGGCTATTGGGCCCGTGCTGACCTCGATGCGAAGGCCTTCTACCAGCGCGCCGACGAGTCGGGTTTCGATCACGTTTTCTATCGGACGGGTGATCTGGTGCGAACCGTGGACGGGGGGGATATGCTCTTTCTCGGCCGCAAAGATCGGCAAGTCAAAGTGCGCGGCTACCGCATCGAGTTGGACGACCTCGAGCGCACCCTGGCCGCACAGCCTGTGGTCGAAGAGGCTGCCGTTTTCCCCGTGCGGCGGGGTGGTGAGGTCGTTGGCTTGGAGGCTGCCGTAACCCTCAAGGCAGGTGCGCAGGCCGATGCCGAGAGCCTGCGGGATGGCCTCGCCGAAGTCGTGTCATGGTATGCCGTACCGTCACGTTTGGACCTGGTCGAGCAGTTTCCGAGGACCACCAGTGGCAAGATCGATCGGCGCCGGTTGCAGACACTTGCCGAAGAGCGCACAGAGGATCGAGAACCAACCATGAGGCAGGGGGGATGATGATGGAATCGGACGACGACGCGTCCATCAGAGATGTGATGGACTTTGTCTCGCGCGAGCTGCTTGGGGACCGTGCTGACCTGGAGCTCGATGCGGACACGGATCTGCTCGGGGGCGGTCTGGTCGACTCGCTGGGTGTCATGAGATTGATTCGACACCTGGAGGAGACCTACCGCGTGACCGTGCCGCCGGTCGACGTGACCATCGAGAATTTCATGACCGCGCGCGCAATCGCCGGCTATGTCGAATCCCTCCGGAGCCTCGATGCCTCTACGGCCGGCCGCTGATCGTTTCGCGGAATCGGAGCTGACCCAGGGGCAGCTGCTGATTTGGAGTGGTCAGCGGCTCGAGCCTGATAACCCGCTTTACAACATGGCTTTCACCTTCCGGGTGGAGGCGGAGCTCGACCTAACATGCTTCGAGCAGGCGCTTGCCAACACGATCGCCGACTGTGATGCCTTGCGGACGGTCGTCGGGGAACGCGATGGCGTGCCGTTTCAGCGTGTCTACGAAGAGGCTTCTTTTGCGCTCGAAGTGATCGACTGCGATGGTGAAGCGCCACGGGCACAGGCCGAGGCGCGTGCCCAGGAGCGGTGCGAAGCGCCGTTTCGCCTCGATCACGCGCTCTTCGACACCGCCCTATACCGCCTCGCGGATGGCTCCTCTCTCTGGTATCTCAACCTTCATCACCTGATCACCGATGCATGGTCGACCGACGTGTTGGTGCGGCGCGTGTCGGCGCACTATCTGCGGCTGTGCGCAGGCGGCCGCGATGCGCTGCCGAGCCTGCCCGCCTTCGCTTCATACGCCCAGCTCGAACGTGCCGAGCGCGGCGCGCTTGCCGAGGGCGCCACGGAGGCGTACTGGCGTGACGTGGCAGCGGCGGTGCGTTCCCCGCCCTCACTCTACGGCGCGCGCCAGGATGGGGGAGGCGGTCGCACGAGTCGCAGTGCGCGGTTGGTCTGTCCGGTCGATGCGGCGCGCTGGGCAGCTCTCGAGGCGCGCACACAGGCGCCAGAAGCGCGCGCCTTGACCCGCGACCTGTCACGTTTCAACCTGATCGCGACCCTGGTATTCGCCTATCTCTACCGGGTGGGTGGCCAGCGTGTCCTCGCGCTGGCGGCACCGGCTCACAACCGAATGACGGCCGACGCACGCGAAACGGTCGGCTTGCTCACCGAGGTCTTCCCCCTGCAGGTGGAGGTGGCTGCCGGTGACCGTTTTCTCGACCTGCTGAGGAAGGTCCAGCTTGCCTCGAACAACTTTTTGCGCCACGCCCGACCCGGGGCGAGCGACGCCCGCTTCAACCGCGGGTGCCGGGCGGTCTTGAATGTCATCCGAAGCGAAATCGCAACCTTCGGCGACGCGCCGATCGAGACCCGTTGGCTGCATCCCGGCCACCACGATCACGAGCACGACCTGCGCTTTCACGTCCACGACTTCGCCGGCTCGGGCGCCTACGCCCTGCACGTCGACCTGAACGAGGCCGTGTTCCCCGGCGTCCGGAAAGAGCGAGCGCTCGGTCATTTCGTGCGACTGCTCGATGCCCTGCTCGACGATTGGGAGCAGCCGATCGACACGGTTGACCTGCTATCGGAGGAGGAGCGGCAGCAGCAACTTCGAATCGCATCCGTCGAAGTCGCAGCCGGCGCGGAGACTGGTGAGGCGGGGCGCGGCGTTCTCGAGCGATTCTCTGCCCAGGTGGTGGAGCATCCGGGTGCGCCGGCCCTCGTCATGGGGCCGGTCTCGCTGACCTATGCCGAGGTCGACGGCCTCGCAGGCACCTTGGCAGCCTGGCTGATCCGACGCTACGGAGGCGCCGAACGCCCGAGTGGCTCCGCGCAGCCCGAGCCGGCCCGGGTCGGAATCTGCATGCGAAGGTCGCCCCACGCGGTGATCGCCATGCTCGCAGCCTTGCGTGCTGGGGTCGCCTACGTGCCAATCGATCCGCATTGGCCGGCGGAGCGAATCGCCTATGTGTTGGGTGATGCAGGCGCCATGCTCGTCTTGGTCCGCGGACCGGAAAGCGGCCAAGATCAAGCCGACGATGCCTCGGCGGACGAGCCCAACGTGTGGCAGGCCGTCGAGCAAGCGTCTCGGCATCGAGATCCCTCGCGCGAACCCTCGCGGGTCATCAGCTTGCCTCGTGCATTCGATGCCTGGGTGGACCTCGACGGTCGGGACCAGCTCGCCGTGGGCACGCCTGCGGTGTCCCGGCACGAGCAGCCAGACTTCGCGCACACCGAGGCTGCGTACGTGCTCTACACCTCGGGGTCGACGGGGGAGCCGAAGGGCGCGGTGGTGTCGCACGCGGCCCTCGACCACTATGTTGGCTGGGCGCGTGCCTACTACGATTGCGGTCAGCGCCTCACCTTTCCCTTGTTCTCGCCTCTCACCTTCGACCTCACCGTGACGTCGATCTTCGTGCCGCTCACCGCGGGCGGCACGGTGCGGATCTACCCCGAGACCGGGGCACGTACCGACTTGGCCCTGCTCGACGTGTTTGCCGAGGACGCCGTCGACATCATCAAGCTGACCCCATCGCACACCGCGCTGCTCGACGAGGGGCCTCCTGACGGTGCGCGCCAGCATGGTGCACGGGTGCGACAGCTGATCGTCGGTGGCGAGGCTCTGTCCGAACCGTTGGTCGCACGCCTGCGCGACCGCTTCGCCGGCCTTGTCGCCCTTCACAACGAGTACGGCCCGACCGAGGCGACCGTTGGTTGCGTGGTTCATACGGTGGCGGCCGACTCGGCGCACGACCCGATCGACGCGGTGGGCGCGCGGAGGATCCGCGCCGAGCCTGGCGAACGATCTGGGGAGCGTGCCGTGCCAATCGGGCGGCCCATCGCGGGCATGCAGGCCTACGTGCTCGGAACCCATCTCGACTTGCTTCCCGCGGGTGTCGAAGGCGAGCTCTGGCTGGCGGGCGACGGCCTGGCCCAGGGCTACCTCGGCCAGGCTGCGCTCACCGCCACGCGCTTCGTCCCCAATCCGTTTGCTGGGGCTCAGGCAGGCCAGGCAGGGCAGGGCGGCAGCCGCCTCTACCGTACCGGCGACCTGGTCCGCTGGAACGATGAGGGACAGCTCGTATTCCGGGGCCGAAACGACGATCAGGTCAAGCTACGAGGCGCCCGCATCGAGCTGGGCGAGGGCGAGGCAGCAGTGCTGCGTTTCCGCGGCGAGGGCCCGGCGGTGGCTGCCTGCGCGGCGCGGGTCGTCGGGAAGCCCGCCAGCAAGCCGCCGAAGGTCGAAGTCTTTTGCAGCCGTTGCGCCCTCCCCTCGGGTTACCCCGGCGTCACCTTCGATGCGAGCGGCGTGTGCAGTCAGTGCCATGCCTTCGAGGGCTACCGTCACAAGGTCGAGCGCTATTTCGAAACGCCCGAGGCGCTCGTGGCGACCCTCGACCGGGCGCGCAGCGTCACCGAAGCGCGAGGTGACGATTCCTACGATTGCATTGCCTTGCTCAGCGGTGGCAAGGACAGTACCTACATGGTCTGCCGTCTGGTCGATCTGGGCTACCGCGTCCTGGCCTTCACCCTCGACAATGGCTACTTGTCCGATCAGGCCAAAGAGAACATCGAACGCGTGGCCGAGGCTCTTGGGATCGATCATCACTATGCCGCTACGCCGGCAATGAACGAGATCTTCGTCGACAGTCTCGAACGCCACGCCAACGTCTGCCAAGGGTGCTTCAAGACGCTCTACACGCTCAGCATGCAGAAAGCGCTCGAGGAAGAGATTCCCTTCGTGGTCACGGGCCTGTCGCGTGGGCAATTCTTCGAGACGCGACTGACCGAAGAAGTGTTCACTGACCCGCAGCTCGATATCGATCAGATCGACGAGACCGTCTTGCGTGCCCGCAAGGCCTATCACCGGGTGGACGACGAGGTCCGTCGGTTGCTCGATGTTTCGATGTTCGACGACGAAAAGGTTTTCGAGCAGGTTCAGTTCGTCGACTTCTATCGCTACGTCTCGGTTGGCCTCGACGATCTCTATGCCTACCTCCAAGAGCGGGTGCCTTGGAAGCGGCCGACCGACACCGGACGTTCGACCAACTGCCTGATCAACGACGTCGGCATCTACATTCATCAACGCGAGCGCGGCTTTCACAACTACGCCTGGCCCTATAGCTGGGATGTTCGCCTCGACCAGAAGAGTCGGGCCGCGGCGCTCGACGAGCTGCACGACGAGATCGACCCGGTGGCAGTCGATCGAATCTTGGGCGAGATCGGCTACTCCGGCCGCGTGGTTGGTGGCAGCGAGCGCCTCGTCGTCTACTTCACCCCCAAGCCGGAGTCCCGTGAGCGTGCCGGCGCAGACCAAGCGGTCTCGCTCACGAGCTTGCGGGCACACCTCGTCGCGAGCCTGCCCGATCACATGGTGCCGGCGCAGCTCGTGCCGCTCGATGTTCTGCCTCTGACTGCTCACGGCAAGGTCGATACGGCCGCTCTGCCGCTTCCCGGTGCCGTTCGCCCTGATCTCACGGCCGCATTCATTGCACCGCGGACCGGCATCGAGCGATCGATCGCTGGCGTCTGGTCGGAGGTTCTCGGGGTCGACCGCGTGGGCGTGCAGGACCACTACCTGGACCTCGGGGGTGATTCGATCATGGCGATTCAGATCGTCGCCCGCTGCCATCGGCTCGGCCTGCGCCTGACACCGACCGAGCTCTTCGACGCCGGCACCGTCGAGGTGCTCGCTCGTCGGTGTCTCGAGATCGGGGCGGGCGAGGATGCGGCGCGGGCGCCAGGGGAGGAAGGTGACGGCGCAGTGGCCCTGCTCCCGGCCCAACAGTGGTTGCTTACGCATTCGCTCGCAGGTGGGCAATCGGCTGGGCAAGAGGGCGCGACCGAAGGGGCGAGCGCTGCGGTCTGGAACCATGTGTTGGTGGTCAACCTGCCGGCAGATCTCGACATCGAGTTGTTCCGCCAAGCCCTCGAAAGGCTTCCTGATCATCATGAAGCGCTCCGGCTGCGATTCGAGCACGCGGGCGAGGGCTGGCGGGCGATTCGTGGCACGGCAACCATGGACGGCCTGCTGTCGGTGCATGACACCACCGATCCGGACGAATTGATGCCGCGGCTGCACGCTTCACTCGATGTCGGTGTGGCCCCGCTGCTGCGTGCCGCGATCTTTCCGGATGGCGCGGGGGGGAAGCGTCTCGCCCTGGTCGCCCATCACCTGATCGTCGACGCCGTGTCGTGGACGATCCTGCTCGAGGATTGGTCGCAGCTCTATCAACAGCTCCTGCGTCAGGAAGCGCCTCGGCTACCGCCGGCAAGCGTGACCCTCGACCGCTGGTCGCAGGCGCTCGCGCGGGCTTCGGCCCCGGTCCGGGTACGCCCCGTGAAGGACCCGTCCGCTGCGGACGATTCGTCGCAATCGGTGGTCGCGATCCCGCGCGATTTCGCGGGGGCTTCTGACGGAGAAGCTTGGGCCGGTACCTTCGGCGATGCCGACACGGTGACCGTCAGCCTCGAGCCCGCAGCGACCCGTGCACTGGTCAACGACCTTCCGGGCAGCGCGCGCGTACGGCCGCACGAGGTCCTGCTGGCTGCGTTGGCAAGAACATTCGCAGAGGATTCTCCACCGGGGAGCGCAGTCCGTGTCTTCGTGGAAGGCTTCGGCCGCGAGCCGCTAGCTGCCGAGACGGGGCTGCCGGCGTTGGAGGCGTACCGGGTGATGGGTTGGCTGACCAGCATTCAGCCCGTGGTGCTCGGCTGCGGTCGGGGGCGCCCGGAAGACCTCCTGCGTGAGGTGAAAGATCGCTGGCGAGCGCTTCCCACACATGGCGTAGCGGCCAGCGTGGCACGGGAAGCGCACAGCGGCGTGGTGTTCAACTACCTGGGCCGCGCAGATCGGATCGTTCCGCAAGGCACCCTCTTCGGCTTTGACCAAGCCCTCGCCCTGCACCGCAGCGACCATCTGAAGCGGCCCTTCCTGCTCGAAGTCGATGCCTGGGTAGTTGCCGAACGCTTGCAGGTGACCTGGTCGTTCAGCACACGGTGTCACCGGCCGGCGAGCATCGAACGCCTGGCGGCCCGTTTCCTGGAGCATCTTCGGATGCTGATCGACCATGGCGCGGGCCGTCGGGGAAGCGAGGCGCGGGCCGAGGACTTCCCGCTTGCCAATCTCGATGCGACGAAGCTCGGCAAGCTGGCGGCGGTCCTCGGCAGCAGCGCCAAGAACGCAAAGCCCACCAGCTAGGCACGCCAGGAAGCGATTGCATGCTCGACAACGTCGAAGACGTCTACGCGCTCTCACCCATGCAGGAGGGCATGCTGTTCCACAGCATTGCATCGCCTGGCTCTGGTGTCTTCGTCAACCAGATCAGCATGGTCGCCGATGGGGCGGTCGACGTGCCGATCCTGCAACAGGTGTGGGACGAGCTCGTCTCCCGTCACACGCTCCTGCGCACAGCCTTCGTCTGGGACGGTGTCGACGAGCCTCTGCAAGTCGTTCGATCATCGGTAGAAGTCCCGTGGCAGATCGCGGACTGGCGGGACGCCGATACCGCGACCCAAGACCGACGGCACGAGGAGTTGCTCACCGCGGACCGGGTGCAGGCGTTCGATCTGGCATCGGCCCCTCTGATGCGCATGCACCTGGTTCGGCTCGCCGCCCATCAGTGGCGCTTGGTGTGGAGCTTTCACCATCTGATTCTTGACGGTTGGTCCGCGCGTCTGCTGCTGCGCGCAATGCAGGAAGGCTACGCGCGGGCCACCGAAGCGGGGACTGCACCGCCCGCTGACCATGCTGCCGCCGGCCACGTGCCGGTCTTTCGGTACCGCGATTTCATCGCCTGGCAAGCCGCACGGGACGAAGAGGCAGCCGAAGCGTTTTGGCGGCGCGAGCTGGCCGATGTCACCCATGCGACGGGTGTCGGCTTGTTCGGGCCCGAACGCCCGGAGCCCGTCGCGTCCCGGCCGTCGCACGCCGCCAACGCGCCGGGAACCGAAGCCGGTCCGTCGCCCCGTCAACATCGCCGCGCCCTGTCGATCGAGGCGACCGATTCGCTTCGTGCCTTCGCCCGCGCCCAGCGGGTCACCCTCAGCACGGTCGTGCAGGGTGCCTGGAGCGTGCTGCTCAGTCGCTACGCGCGCGAGCGGTCGGTGGTCTTCGGCGTCACCCACACCGTGCGACCGCCGGAGCTGCCGAGGATCGAGGAGGCGGTGGGCCTCTTCATCAATACCGTTCCGCTGCGGATCGAGGTCGATCCCGACGCGACGCTCGGGCCCTGGTTGCAAGCCTGCCAGCAGGATCAGCGCCGGCTCGCTCCCTGGATCTCGAGCCCTCTCGCGTCGATTCAGCGGTGGAGTGGGCTCCCAGCCGGCAGTGCGCTCTTCGAGAGTATTCTGGTCTTCGAGAGCTCCGTGCCCGGGGAACTGCCTGACGACGTGGCGCCACTCAGGCTGCGTGATTTGTCGTTCTTCGAGCAGAGTAACTATCCCCTGGCGATCTTGGTTCTGCCGGCCGAGCGCCTCGAGCTGCTGCTGATCTACGACCGCGATCGGCTGGACGCACGCACGGTGGCGCGAATCGCCCAACAGTTGGAGATACTGCTCGCAGGCTTCGCGCACCAGCCTGGCGCCCGCCTCGACGCGTTGCCGCTCACCACCGAAGCGGAACGTCGAAGACTGATCGTCGACTGGAATGCTACGAGCGAGGGTGCAGGAGCGACCGGGCAACCGTCCAACGTGCGCGACGCGCTGACCAGCGGTTTCGTTCACGAAGCCATCACGGCCGCGATGGCCGCGCGCCCAGACGACCTTGCCGTGGCCTGTGGCGACCGAACCCTGACGCAGGGAGCGCTGGCCGCGGCGAGCGCGTGCCTGGCCGGGAGACTCAGCGCGTGCGGCGTCGGGCCCGGGAAGCTGGTGGGCCTCTTCGCCGATCGGTCCGTCGAGCTGGTCGTCGGCATCCTCGGCATCCTTCGCGCGGGGGGTGCCTACGTACCGCTCGATGCCAGCTATCCCGCCGAGCACCTGGAATCGGTGCTCGTGGATGCCCGCATCGATGTCGTGGTCGCCGCCGGGCCAGGGCTCGCGGAGCGCTTAGAAGCAAGGGGTGAGCCGCAGGAACGGCGGCCGATCCACGTCATCACCCTCGGTCTGGAGACAGGCGCCACATGCGACGCCGAGGCCGATGCCACGCTGCCTGTGGCGCTCACGGCCGAGGATCCGGCTTACGTGATCTACACCTCCGGCTCGTCCGGGCGGCCCAAGGGCGTGGTGGTGCGCCATCGCAACCTCATGCACTCGACCGCGGCACGCTTCGCGGTTTACGACGCCCCGGTCGAGCGTTTCCTCCTGCTGTCGTCTTTCGCCTTCGACAGCTCGGTGGCCGGGATCTTTTGGACGCTGTGTCAGGGCGGCGCCCTGGTGCTGCCGCGGCCCGGCGAGGAACAGGACCTTGCCGCGCTCGAGGCGCTCGTAGCGCGCTACACGGTCACCCACACGCTGTGTCTGCCGGCGCTCTATCGCTTGCTCGTCGACGAGGGAACCGTCGATCGCCTGCATAGCCTGCGGACGGTCATCGTGGCAGGAGAGGCCTGTCCTGCGAGCTTGGGCGCGGCCCATCGCGCGGCCCTGCCCGAAACCCGCCTGTACAACGAATATGGACCCACCGAGGCGACGGTCTGGTGCACCGTCCACGAAATCACCGAAGCGGATGGCGGCCGGCCTGTACCCATCGGCCGACCGATTCCCGGGGCACAGATCTACGTGCTCGACGCCACACGGCAACCCGTGCCTGTGGGCATGGTCGGCGAGCTCTACGTGGCGGGCGAAGGCGTGGCCCAGGGCTACCTCGATCAGCCTGAGCTCGACGCGCGTCACTTCGTGAACCTCGATTTGGCCGTTTGTCTCGAGTCCGGCAGCGGAGAAGAGGTGCCAGATCCGGACCGGCGCCACATCCGGGCATACCGCACGGGCGACCTCGCCCGGTACCGCCCGGACGGCTGCATCGACTTTCTCGGTCGCGCGGATGCCCAGGTCAAGATTCGTGGCCACCGCATCGAGATCGAAGGAGTCGAAGCCGTGCTCCGGGAGCACGAGGATGTGGCGGAAGCCGCGGTCGCCGTGATCGATGGAGACGCCGTGGCTGGGGCTGGTCCACGCGCGCGCCTGGTCGCTTACGTCGTCCCGGCCGAGTCGCCAGCGGCCGAGTTGCCAGCGACCGAATCAGCAGCGGAAAGGGTGAGGCTCGAGGGTCTTCGGGCCGATCTCACGGCGCGGCTGCCAGCATTCATGGTTCCCCACACGATTGTGCCGATCGACACACTTCCGCGGCGTCCGAACGGCAAGGTCGACTATCGGGCCTTGGCGAGCTCGCCGCAAGTGATGGCGGAAAGCGTGCCCGAGACGGCCCCCAGGGAACCGGCGCCCCATGATCCGATCGAGCAAGCCTTCGAGCGGATCTGGGCCACGGTGCTGGGCCGCGATCGGGTCGGCGTCACGCAGAATTTCTTCGCGGCGGGAGGCGATTCGATCCTGAGCATCCAGCTGGTGTCGCGTCTACGGCAGGCTGGCTTCAGTGCCGTCGAGCCCTGGCACATCGCGGCTCACCCGACCATTGCGGAACTGGCGATGGTGGTGCGGGAGGCTTCGGCCGGGCAGGTCGAAGCGGTACCAGACGGAGATGGGGAAGCGTCCACGCCGGTTCTGGATGGTACGGACGGTCGCATTCCCCTGTCGCCGATTCAACGCTGGTTCTTGTCCCGTGACTTGGTCGCAGCGCATCACTGGAACCTTTCCCACCGGCTCGAGCTGGCGCCCGATTTCGATGTCGACGCTTTTCGGCAAGCGCTCGCCTGGTGCGTCGAACGCCACGATATGTTGCGCGCGCGCTTCGTCCGCGACACCGCGGCGCCATCGTCAGGCGACGGCCAGGGCAGCTCCCAGGGTGCCTGGTACCAGGAGGTCGTCGCCTTCGATCAGGCCCTGATCGAAGAAGGGCAGGTGTTCTCACGGGTCGAGGTGCCGGCTGGCGACAATGCGGTTGGGCAGCGCGCGTGCGAGCAGGCTTGGGCGCGTGCGCAGGCGAGCTTCGACCTCGAAACCGGCGTCTTGCTGCGTGTGCTCCACGTGCCGGCCACGGAAGGGGCGTCGCGGGGAGCGCCAGACGAGGAGCCAGGGCAGCTCCTGCTCACGGCCCACCACCTGGTGGTCGATCCGATCTCGTGGTCGATCATCCTCGACGATCTCGAGGCCGCCTATCAGGCGGCGCGGATCGAAGGATCGGGCGGGCCATTGCCGCTTCCACCGACCGCGCCCTACAGCGCCTGGTCGGCGGCTCAGCAGGCGCGGGTACACGGACCGCAGGCGGCTGACGACCGGGCCGACCTCGACTACTGGCTGGCGCCCTTCGATCGGTACGCCCAGGCGCTCCCGGTCGACGGATCGCCGGACGATGCGATCGAGGCGAACGCTCGGGTGATCGAAGTGGTCTTCGACGCCGGGCGAACCCGTGCGTTGACGAATGAAGCCCTCGATGCCTATGGCTCGCGGGTCGACGAGCTGCTGATCACGGCCCTGGCGCTGGCCTTCCAGCCCTGGCGGGGGCATGGCGTGCTGCGTCTTGGCCTCGAGGCCCACGGTCGCGACCTCTCGCGTCAGGCGCTCGACGTCTCCCGCACGGTCGGTTGGTTCACCGCGGCCTATCCCGTTTGCCTGGAGCTGCCGAGCCCGCCCGCCGCACCCGACGAGGCGATCAAGCGGATCAAGGAACAGCTTCGTTCGGTGCCTGGCGATGGCAGCAGCTATGGCGCGCTGCGCTACCTGGCACACGAGGCCGAGGACGAACCGCTACGCCGGCTGAGCGCTCGACCCGAGCCGCTGGTCCTGTTCAACGACCTGGGACAGGTTCAGGCGTCCGCAGCGGCGGCGAGCAGGGACTCCGCCAGGCCTTGGGCATGGCGCCCCGGAGCCGATGCCACGGCGCGCGCACCGGGCAACGCACGTTCCCATCTTCTCGAGATCAATGCCGCAGTACGCGACGCAGTCCTGCGCGTAGACTGGATCTACTGCGAAGGTGTCCATGAGCAGGTGACCATCGAGCAGGTGGCGGATCGTTTTCGCGAGCAGGTTCACGGACTGATCGACCACTGCCTCGACGACAATGCCGGTAGCTTCACGGCATCGTACTTTCCCGATGCCGGGCTGGGCGGTGAGGACCTCGACCGACTCTTCGGTCAGCTTGGAGACCCGGAGGACGAGGCTGCGGACTGAGCCGAGCGCATCCGGCCCAGCGCGTCACCCATCGAGATGGCAAAGAACAAGAATGTCGAAGACGTCTACCGCCTGAGCGAGCTGCAGGAGACGCTGCTGGTGCATCGCCTCCAGCGCATCGGCACCGGCGCCGCGGACGACCACGCCACATCCCCCGACGCCACATCCCACGCGGGCCCCTCCGACGCTGGCTGCCTGGTGATGGAGGCTGACCTGCGCGGCGAGCTCTGCCCGGAGCGGTTCGGTCAGGCCTGGGAGCAGACCCTGGTCCGTCATCCGGTGCTGCGCAGCTCGATTCACTGGCGCGACCTCCCGCATCCGGTGCAGGTGGTCGCCCGCACCGCTTCGATGCCCATTCCGGTCGACGACTGGCGGCAGCAGTCCGCGGCGGATCAAACCGCGCGTTTCGCGGCCTTGCGTGAGGCCGAGCAGGCCCGCGGCATCGACCTCGGCCGCGCGCCCGCCATGCGCGCCCGGCTGATTCACCTGGCAGGGACGGAAGAGGCCGGAGCGAATGTTCGTGGGGCGCACTGGCGATTCCTCTGGGTCGCGCATCACATCTTGCTCGATGGCTGGTCGAGCGCGATGGTGCTGGATGAGGTCCTGACTCGCTACCGCTCACTGGCTGCTGGTGAGGCGGTCGCGCTTGATGGTGCCGACCCGGATACCGATGTCGTGTCCGCTTCGCCGCCACGGTTTCGCGACTACGTCGCCTGGTCACGCGCTCAGCGCGCCAGGAAGCCGATGGCGCTCGGTGAGGTGTTGGCAGCGGGTACACCGCTTGTCGGCAGTGGCTGGCGGGGCGACGCCCAACTCGACGAGGAGTTGATCGTACGGCCGGAAGCAACGGCCGACGCGGTGGCTGCCTGGGCCCGTCGGCACCAGGTGACCGCGAGCAGCCTCTTTCTGGGTTGCTGGGGGCTAACCCTGGCCGAATACGCTCGCCAGCCGCTGCGTGAGCAGGTGGCATTCGGCTTCACGGTGTCCGGGCGTTCGGTGGCCTTCGATGGCGTCGAATCGATGGTCGGCATGTTCGCCAACACCATGCCGCTGGCGTTGGCGATCGAATCACGGCAAACGCTGGCAGCTTGGTTCGCTGACGTCTTTGCCGGCCAGAATGCCAGCCAGCCCTACGAACATCGCTCCCTGGTGCAGCTCTTTGGCGATGCAGGCATTGCCCTGCGGCGGCCACCGTTCGACACCTTGGTGACCTATGCCAACTTTCACACCAGCGCCGGTGCGTCCGATCCGAATGCCGATGATGCGTCGGGAGGCCTGACACTCGAACGCTTCCGCGGCGACGTGACATCGACCTTTCCGCTCACCTTGGCCATCCGTCCAGACGCGGAGAAGGTGGGCGCGGGTGGCGGTGGAAACGCGGGCGACAGCGGATTCGAGCTCGTGGCGCACTTCGATTCGGGGCGCTTTCCCCGGGCCGAGATCGAAGCGGTCGTGGAGCGATTTGCGTCGTTGGTCGACGGCTGCGTGACCGCGGGCGTCGACGGCCCGCAGACGGTTGGCGATCTGCTCGCTGCCACAGCCGGTGATCTGGCCACCGATCGTCGTGTTCGGGGACCGGGCGCCGCGGAGGGTGACTCGACTTTCGTAGCGAGTGGATCCTCGACTGGAGAGGGCGACGGCGACATCGACAACTTGATCGAAGCGCAACTCATGCGCATCTGGAATGACCTGATTACCGTCCAGTCGTTTGGCCTCGACGACAGCTTTTTCGCCATCGGTGGCAACTCGCTGCTGGTTCCGCAGATGATCGTCCGCATCCGGCAGGATTTCGGCGTCGAGCTGCCCCTCGGGCTGGTGACCGCCAACGCCACGGTGCGTGCGCTGGCCGACGTGATCGCCGGCCGAGTGGCGACCCCTGGTTCCAGCGCCGTGGGTGCTGGTGCTGACGCTGCCGAGAACGCGCTCAGGTGGCGCTCTCTGGTTGCGATTCGCCCACAGGGCGACCGCACACCCTTGTACCTGGTACACGGCCTGGGAGGTGAAGTTGGTTGGTTCTACAACCTGGCGAACTACCTCGATCCGGATGTGCCGCTCTATGGGTTGCAGGCGCCTCCGAAGCCGTTCTCGGACCTCCGTGCCATGGCGAGCGCCTACGTGACGGAGGTTCGCGCCCAGCAACCCAAAGGGCCGTATCGCATCGGCGGCTACTGCGTGGGGGGCGGGGTTGCCTACGAGATGGCGCGTCAGATCAGAGAAGCGGGTGAGCAGGTCGCCGCCTTGGTCCTGATCGATAGCGTGCCGCACGCCCATGTGGTGGGTGCGGCGCGACCCGTGGCCGATCGCATCGGCGGGCGGATTCGCAGCTTGCTGGCCAAGCCTCCACGCGAGATGGTGGCGTCGGTCGTCGATTTCGGTCGGCGGGCGGTGTTGCGCCTGACGCGGCTCCTGGGCCGTCGACTTGCGCCGGGCAAGGAGGACGCCCCGCTCGAGTTGGCGGATGTGCTCGACATGCGGACCCTGCCGCGGGTCTACCACGAAGCCTCGTGCGCGCACTTCCGCGCCATGCGCGACTACCAGCCCGAGCCGTACTCAGGCGATGTGTGGCTGTTTCGAAGCCACGACACACGCTACGGCGAGGACTTTGGGTGGGGGGGCCTGGTCCAGGGGAAGCTCGCCATCGAACGCATCGAAGGACGCCACGTCGATGTGCTGAAGGAGCCGCACGTCCGAGGCGTCGGACACAAGCTCTCACGCGCCCTAACGGCCTTGGACGCAGGCTCGGGCGGCGCCGCCCCGGAGATGGATCGCCGAGGGCGTGAATGAAGGTCGTCTACCTGACCAACGGCATGGCGAGCACGCTCAACTCGTGCTTCGAGCTGTGCCGGCGGCTGGCCGAAGGGCAGCACAGCGTTCACATCATGAGCCCGGCCGACATCGGCGACCAGGTGGTGGCGCAGGGCTTCGCCTTCACCGGTCTCCAGGCTGACCGTGCGTGGACAGAAGCCGCCGCTGCCCACCCCGTGTCGTGGCGTCAGCTCCGGCGGCCCCTGCGCTGGTGGCAGTCTGCCCGGGAGCGTCGGCGGATTCACCGCGCTTCGATCGTCAACGACGAGATCGAGTCCAGGGTCGCCGCGCTGGCCCCCGACGTCTTGCTGATCGACATCGAGATGCACTTCGCGACCCTCACGACCGCCCGTCTGGGCATTCCGACACTCTTGCCGATCTTCTGGTTCACGATCTTTCGGCATCCGGGCTTGCCGCCCATGCACACCGCCCTGCCACCGTCGCAGGGGCTTCGAGGGCGGTTGCGGACCGCGCTCAGCTGGCGGAAGCTGCGGCTGTCGACCCTTCATATGGAATGGCGCCAGCGTCTGGCGCGCTGGCGGGCTGGCACCCTCTTCGAGCCTGTCCCCTACGACAGTGTGCGGGTGGATCAGCTCCGTGCCGTCGCGCGGAGTCGTGGAATTTCGTTGCGGCGCGCGGCGGATCGTCGCCAGTGGCTGCGGCCCTACGTTCCGCGGAACCTTCCCGTGCTCTGCTACAACGTCCGCGAGATGGAGCTGCCCCACGAACCGCATCCGCAGATGCATTATTTGGGACCGATGATCCATCGCGCGCGCCGCGAAGCGCTGGCCGATGCGAGCTGGGATCTGGCCTGGCACCAATTCTCCGAGCAACGGGGCGAACGCTCGCTGGTCTACTGCTCGCTCGGCACCTACTGGGCTGCTGACCAGGCCTTCTTGAAGCGCATTTTGTCCGTATTCGCGCGCCGCCCTGACTGGTGCCTGGTACTCGGCTTGGGCGGCAACCTGGAGCCTTCGGCGCTCGAGCCGCTGCCGCCCAATGCCCTGGTCGTGGCATACGCGCCGCAGCTCGTCGTACTCGAGCAGGCGCAGTGTGCGGTGACCCACGGCGGGATTACCTCGATCAACGAATGCGTTCGGCTCGGGGTACCGATGGTGGTCTATTCGACCGGCTTCGTCGACCAAGATGGCTGTGCCGTTCGGGTCGACGTTCACGGTCTGGGTGTCGTGGCCAACAAGGATCTCGACGATTCGCCCGCCATCGAGCGCAACATCGAGCGTGTGCTCACCGACCCAACCCTACGTGCCAAGGTCGAGTCCATGCGCGATTGCTTTGTGCGCTACGAGCAAGAGGATGCCGCCGTCCGGCTGATCGAGCGCGCAGCCGCTCAACCTCCCGATGCCGAGCGGCTCGCAGACAACGAGGCGTGAACAGCTTGGCGATGCGCCTACGTCTGTGATGAACCCGAAGGGCTCAATGCGGTAGGCTCTCGAGCAGAAGGGCGCGCAGCAAGCTATCTCGGTCGCTGCACGTTCGAATGGTGTATCACCCGGCGCGCGCCGCTGCGGCGTGTCGGGCAAGCACCGAGAATGAAAAATTATGGCGCGGTGAGGCCACTGGCCTCCGTGTCCTGAGCGGCTTTCGTCGAGTTGGGATCGTGCCGGCACATGCCGGACCGCAAGCGCGCAGCGAAACGAGATCGCGTCACGAACGGGAAAGCAGCCCGGAGAATCGGGGCTCTCTCGGTCGTGATGGCGGGAGAATAATATGCTTCAGCCGTCGCGCTCACGCGCCGACGTCTCATCCCAGCGTGCACCGTTCTCAGCCTCTTTTCCAGAAGAAACCGAGCATCTGCCTCGGACGCCCGACCCGGGTGAATCGGCCATTGGGTGGGGGAGCCCGCCATGCCGGTAGCGGCAGACGGGTCGGATCTGCGGACCGAGAGTGATGCGCAATTGGTCGTTCGTGCCCTGAACGAGCCAGCCACCGGCGCCTTTTCGGTCCTCTACGAACGCCACCATCGCCTGATGGTTCGGGTGGCTGCGCTCAGCCTCGGACCGACACACGGCGATGCCGTCGAAGAAGTTGCTCAGGAGGCTTGGGTCGTGGCCTACCGATCCCTGGCCAAGCTCGAACAGCCGGAGCGGTTGACCGCCTGGCTCGCGCGAATCGTCCAGCGACGGGCGCTCGATCACCTGCGGACCCCGCACCGCAGGGCGCGCAGCGACGACGATTCGACGCTCGATAGCGTATCGGCCGATCCGACCCATCGGCCTGACGCGCAAGCGCTCGCCAACGAGCGTCGGCGTCGACTCTTGGCCGGAATCGCGAAGCTGCCGCCGCCGATGGCGTGGGTCGTTCGAAGGCACTACTGGCTGGGCCACACCGTTGGCGAGATCGCTGGTGCGATGGGTGTGGCGCCGAGCACCGTCAAGTCGCATCTCTTTCGCGCTCGCCAGCGCCTTCGTGCGCTCCTCACGATCGAGGGGGTTTTTCTGACCTGAGGGAGGTTCGGTTTCGCGCGTGCAGAAGCCAGCCGCCTCCGGCGCCCAGGAAGCGGCGTCCAGGAAGCGACTGGCTCGGATCGTAATAGCCGATCAGAAACAGTTGACCGGGCCGAGGCTGCCAAAGGTGGTCTGGCCCGCCGCGTCGGTCACGTTGATCTGGAAGAAGTTGATGTCGAAGCCGACACCGCATCCCGGCGGATTGAAGTGCGCGAATCCAATGTTCCCGCTCCCGAAGAACGAGTCTGCGGTTCCGCTGTAGGTCCACTGGATGTTGTAGGGCGGCGTGCCGCCCTGCACCTGCGCGTTGCAGGTGATCTGTCCGCTGCCCTGGAAGTTGCCAAAGCAATTGATCGAGGCGGTCGGTTGCGGCGGTTGTGTCGGTGGCTTGCACGCACCGGCGGCGCCTGACTCGAAGGTCAGGCGGATCTCCTCGGCGCTCAAGGTGCGGTTGAACAGCCGCACTTCGTCGATGTCGCCACGTAGGTAGGAAGTGCCCGCGCTGTCGCGGCCCACCCGGAACTCTGCCGAATTGTTGGTGTTGCCCTGCCGGCCTGTGGGATTGAACGTGAAGACCAGTCGGCCATCGACGTACATACGACCGCCGCTGGTGCTGTTGCGATCGAGGGTCACGGCCACGTGGTGCCAGCCGCCGTCGCTGACGATCGGGATGGCATTGGACGAGAAGTTCTGCCAACTGTTCGTCGTATCACCGAGCTGGAGCAGCAAGCGGTTGTTCCAGACCAGGAATAGGTAGCCTACCCATCGGTTGCCTGTGAACTGGCGCTTCGCCGCGATGGTGCCGGTATTGTCCGTGGTGCGCACCCAGGCGTCGATGGAGAAGTCACCGGTGCCGAACTCATTCGTCGGGCCGTCGGGTATCCGAACGTAGTCGTTCGTTCCGTCGAAATTGGCGCTACGAATGACCAAGTCGTCGTTGCGTGTCGGGCCGTTGATCAGCGTTCCGTTCGGGCCGGGGCCAAGGTTGTTGGCCACGTTGCCGGCAGCCTCGTCGAGGGGCAGCCAGGTCTGGAGACCTGGTGGCGTGAATGTGCAGTCACTGACGCCTTGGATCCCTTGCGCATAGATGTCCACGGAGTCGCCGACGCCGCCACCCTCGCGACGGTTGTCGGTGTGCACAGCAATCAGGTCGTTCAACACGACGTCCAGCCCGATGTAGTCGGCGAGCTGGTTGACTTCGTTGATGCGCGGCGACTGCTGGCCGGTCAGACGCACCGCATTCGACCAATTCACACCGCCGTTCTCGGAGAACGTGTAGAAGAGATCCACGCTACGACGCGTCCCATCGCGCCGCGTGTCGTAGAACACCAGGTGGACGGTACCGTCCGGACCCACGGCGATCCAAGGATGGAAACGGTCGACACCGAAGATGTCGACCAGCGGGTGGGGCGTGCGGATCGTCCACGTCGCACCGTTGTTGCGTGAGAACGCGACCTGGACGGTGGCATGGTTGTTGTTGGGGTTTCCGCCTGGGGCACCGACCGAGTCGACCCACGTGACGTAAACCGTGTTGCGGAACGGCCCACCCGAGAGATCCGTGGCCGCGGAAGGCACGAGCGGTGCGGGGCGTTGATCGGCGGCCGGAATGACGAAGCGGAAATTGGCATTGGTGTTGGCGATGGTCACCGGCGCGGCCCATGTGGTACCGCCATTGGTCGAACGCCGAACCATGATGCGCTGACCGTTGGTCGCGGCCCACACGTAGAAGACGTCGCCGTCGCGGTCGGTGGTGATGTCACTGGCGACGCCTTGCTGATTGCCGCCATTGGAGATCTGGAGAGGAGCCGACCAGTTGAGCCCGTTGTTGGTCGAGCGGGAGAAGAAAAGGTTGTTGCCGCGTTGCCAGGAAGCGTAGATGTTGTCGACTCGTGGCGAGCCCAAGAACTGGTCGACGTGCATGAACGGCTTGTCGTTGCCACCGCCTGTGCTGATCGTCCGGCGATCGATCCAGGTCTGGCCGTCGTCGTTCGAGCGATAGGTCCAGATCTGGCCAGCGTCGGCCAGGGTTGCAGCATAGGCCCACTCACCACGTGCCGACCAGTCTACGACTGGGTCGCAGCAGGTCTGTGCCTCGTTGGGCAGCGCGCCAGCCGCGTTCCAGTTTTCACCACCATCGTTCGAGAACCACATGCGCTGGACGCGGCCGACGAGGTCGTTCGAGCCTGCAATGACCCGATCTGGATCGGTTGGATGAATCTTGACCGCGGTCTCTGACTGGCCTGGTGGCGTGCTGACCCGCTCCTCGCCATCGAGGGTTTTGTTGAATGGGAGCTGTCCGAGGTCTGGCACCTCTTTGGTCATCGAAACCTCGTAGCGTCCCTCGACGCGCCGGGCGCTCGCGTAGCGCTTGCCCTCGATCTCGTAGCCGCCGTACTTCTTCTTGAAAAGCTGACTCGCGCTGAGCGGATACTGCGAAAGACCCGTGCGCGGAAGGTCGGGAAGGGTCTTGCGAAGCTCGACTCGGTAGAAGGCCGGGATCGCGTAGTGCAATTCCTCCTCGTTCGGTGCCAGTAGGGTGAGATCGTCCGTCGTGAGCTGGTAGTTGCGATCGTCCCACGGACCAAGCTTGGTCAAGGACGCGTAGTCGACGCGCGCGTCGACGCCTTTGTGTTGAAAGATGGGCTGAGCCTGCGCCGAGACCGCGAGGCCGAACAAGGCACACGTCGTCACAGTGGCCGCCAAACGGCAGCCACGCGAAATGACCATTCGCATGGAATTCCTCTCTCCGAGCGATTGATGCGGGCAGCGCCGACGCACGCCGCCGGCACTGTAGACACGATGCGAAGACGCTACCAGCGTCGATTTGAAAGTGTCAATAATGCGATGCGGGTCGCGATCCTTGTTACACTACCGGCGGGGAAGTTCGTGTCCGCGCGGTGATTCCGCCGGATCCCGGTTACGCGTGCCGGAAATTCGTTCACGTTTCAGGAGTCATCGCCATGCGCTTTCTTCTCGGTTTCGCCTGTCTTCTCACAATCTTCATCTCCACTCCGCTCGCCGCGACCTGGTCGATTGCTGTTGCCGATACCGAAACCCAAGAAGTGGCGGTTGCAGGCGCCACATGCCTGACCGGCTTCGACTTGCGGGCGGAGCTTCCCGCGGTCCGGGTGGGGCTTGGCGCGGGTGCAGCGCAATCCCAGATCGATTCCCAAGGTACGCGGCGAAACGTCATGGTCAACGGTTTGAACGCGGGACAGAGCAGCGATGCGATCATGCAGCAGCTCGCAAACCTGTCCGGGAGCGCCATCCATCAGAATGGTCTTGCTGATGCCAATGGCGACTCCGCGACCTTTTCAGGTAGCTCGACCGGTGCCCATTCGTCAGGCGTTACGGGTCAGATCGGGACGTTGCACTATGCGATCCAAGGAAATGTTCTGACGGGACGCCCGGTGGTCTTGATGGCGGAATCGGCCTTTCGCAATACTGTGGGCGATGTTCCGGCGCGGCTGATGGCCGCGATGGAGGCTGCTCGCGCGATGGGCGGTGATGGACGTTGCTCGTGCTCCGCTTCGCAACCCACAGCCTGTGGCGCGCCTCCCGCCAGCTTTACCAAGTCAGCCGACATCGGCTTCTTCATCGTTGCCCGCGTCGGCGACGGTGACGATCCGAACTGTTCGAGCAACGGCTGCGCGGACGGCGACTACCTTTACGACCTCAATGTCGCCTTCGCTCAGCGCAGCGATCCTGATCCAGTGCTTCAGCTGCGCCAGCAGTTCGACACCTTCCGCCAGAATCTCGTCGGCCGCCCGGACGCCATCCAGAGCACGGTGGCAATCGTGCCCCAGGGCGATGACTTCGTGCTCACCGTCACCCCAGAAGATTGGCAGGGGACGGCGCTCGCTTCGGGCATCAACAGCGTGACGGTGGTCCATGCAGCGGGCAGCGCCCTGGCGACTTCGATCGGCGCGGTCACCGCGCTCGGCGACGGACGTTTCCAGGCGACGCTGACCACCACCGGCTCCGGGCTCGACCGATTCGTGGTCACGCTGCGCGATGGTGTCCGCGACGTGGTGATTCCGCCGCGTCGCACGACGCTCCAGGTACAAGGCGGGGGGCCGCCCACAGGCGACGGCCTGGCCGATGACTTCGAAGGCGATGTTTCCGGTTGGACCACCACAGGTCTGTGGCATCTGGTGACCAACTCGTCGTGCAGCCCGGGATTCAACTCGGCGGCTCGCGCCTTCTACTTCGGTCAGGATGCGGACTGTGAATACAGCACGGGCGGCGCGGTGACCGGAACGCTGGTCTCGCCGCCGATTACCGGTGTCGGTGCAGGCTCGACCCTGACCTTCGCCTACCGCCGGCAGGTCGAGAGCTTCAGCGGCGACTTCGATCGGTCAGCGGTCGATGTGTCGTCGGACAACGGCGTCACGTGGAACCAGGTCTTCTCCCTCAACTCGTCGAATGCATCACAGAATGCCTGGGTCAGCTCGCCGACGATCGATCTGTCCGGCTTTGCCGGCGCCAACGTTCGGGTTCGCTTCCGTTTCGACTCGGTCGACGGCCAGTTCAATAACTTCCTCGGATGGATGATCGACGACGTGTTGGTCACCGCCGCGGACGATACGGGTGGTGGCGGCAGCGAAGTCTTCGCGGCAGACTTCGATAGCGACACCGACGGCTTTGCCTACCAAGACGCCGCTTTCGGCTCGACCCAGCCAGCCTATGCCGATGGCGACCGACCGGCCGCAGCCGGATTCAGCGGCGGCGCCCTGCGGGTGACGGTCGGTGGTGTCGACAATGCCGATGTCTTGAACATGTCGGGCGGTTTCAACCGCAGCTTCACCCTCAGCCAGGCCACCGCGCTGACCCTCAGCTTGCGCTACAACGTGACCCAGGCGCCGGACTATGAGTCCGATGAATTCACCGACGCGCTCTTGGCGCTCGATGGCAACCGCATCGGAACTGGTGGCAATGACTTCTTGGCGCGGGTAACTGGCAATGGCAATGGCGGCGCGTCTCCGACCTCGGGGTGGGTGCAGGTCTCGGTCGACCTCGGCGTGGTAGCTGCTGGCAGCCACACGCTCACCCTCGGTGGCGCCAACAACAAGAAGACGTTCAACAACGAGTCGTCGACGATTCGTTTCGATGACGTGGTCTTGCGTGCGCCCTGAGGGCGCCTGCGGAGAAGCGATGCATGGTGTCGCGGCGGTAGCAGTCCAGCCGCGGCACCGCTCGCGACTCCGCGCCTACGAGGAATGATCGCCAGGCTCGTGATCGGAATCGGCCTCTCGTGTCTAGGAGGCTGTGTCACGCTTTCTCGAAGGATCCTATCTTTTTCGTCGTCGTTCCTTTTCATTGATGCGAGATTCTCCGCGTGTTGCCGCGCGAATGGGCTGCCCTCTACAGTGGCGGCCACCGCATATCTGACACTCGAGGGAATCCCAAACGAAGGAGCACAACCATGCGTCGTTTCCGTTCCCGCGTCGTGATCGCCAGCCTCGCCGTGGCTGCCTTGCAGGCAGTAGCTCTCCAGGGCCAACCACCCGTCATCGATCCGATCACGTCCAAGGCTCACAACATCCAAGGGCAGTTCACGACCATCAATGACCATGGGACGCCTTCCGGCTTTACCCGCGGCACGATCGACCCGGATGTGCACGAGCACTATCAGGGCATCAGTCGGCATCCGACCCGCCCGGACGTCTTTTTTCTCAGCAAAAGCGGCGATGCGAGCTCGCCTCCTGCGGTGATGGGGGTTCGCCTACCCGGCGAGGCATCGACACGGCAGATGAACCACAACCTGTGGGCGATGGGCAAGAACACGACCCACGAAACCGGTACGAACGGCTACGCATCCACTTATTGGGAAGAAACGCTCGGCAGTGATTGCCTACACTTTGGCGGACTTCAGGCTTCAGGGGAAGTGCTGGCTGTGGCGAGCGAGAAGTGCAATGGCGGCTCGCATGGTAGCAAGGCTCGGGTTCACTTCTTCCACGTTCACAACAGGCTTTGGCCAGTTGCCATCGACGTCAATGCGGATGGGGGCTTCGGGCTGGACTCGGTGGCAGTAGGGTTCCAGACGGCCGGCGCGGTTGGCATCATCGAGGATAGCCCTGGCTTCTATACGGTCATGGTGTTCACCGATGGCAACACCCGTGTCCAGTTTCGGCAGTTCAAGCTCGACGTACTGACCTTGACCGCGACGAGCTCCTGGAAGACCTACTTTCCGCCGAGCAACCAGTCGAATGGTTGGGAGCGCGGGAGTGGGGCGCACCAAGCCCTCAACCTGGTGCGACAAGATGACGACACGCTCTTTGCCATTGGCACCCAGCGTGGGGTCTTTCAAAGCGACTACATGTTCTTGTATCAAGTCTCGGGCCTCGACTACGACGCGAATGGTCATCTGATTGGCCACCCGAATCTTCTCTTCCGTGCGAAGCGCAAGATGTACTGCACGAATTGGGAGAATTCGGGCTCCCGAATGTGTGACTTCCAAGCTACGGGTGGCATCTACGTAGCCCGTGCTGCGAGCGGAAATCGCAACGGCGAGCTGATCATCTTGGCGGGTGCTCACGACGACGACAAGGGCCCCAATTCGAACCTGGCGCCGATCACTGAGTTTCGAAACCGCAACGTGCGGGTCATCGACAACAGCCATGGCGACTGTGGGACGAGCAGCTGGGCGACGCTGTACGATGACGATCACATGGATGGTGATCGCAACATCACGATCACCGAGCACAACAGCGCCCTCGATGACTTCAAGCACCTCCATGAGTCGACCATCGACTTCGGTGACAAGGCGAGCGCGATTTCGTACTGCATTCGCCCGGGCTGTACGATGACGGCATACAAACACAGCGGATACAGCTCGCCGCTGATCACCATTTCCGGCGCCGGCACGTTCTCGGGACGGTTCGGTTTCGACAATGACTTGAAGCGCTCCAGCGGCGGTGCGGTCGGAACCAATTGGTCTGGGATGGGCGACGAGATCTCGTCGATCAAGATCACCTGCCCTTGATGCGGGTCTCTTCTTTCAGTGCTCCGGGGTAGCAGGCCAAAGCCGATCGGCCGGCATGGATCTGGCAGCCTGGCCCGATGGGGCCCCAGTGGTCGCCGGCAGATGCCATGGCCTGACTGCGGTGTTTCCAGAAGGAGTCGCGCGGGCATCTGCGGCGACTGAGTCCTTGCCGCTTTCGCGTTCAGCGGCGCGGGTCGAAGTACGGTGCGAGCGCCTCGGCTGGCGGTGGTGGGGTCAGAAGGCTGACGCCGACCAGCAGCGCGCCAGAAACCAAGAATCCGGGCAGCACCGGATCGACGATGGGTGAGCCGGCGACTTTCCAGGCGACGCAGGTCACCAGCCCACCAATCATGCTGGCCGCGGCGCCTTCTTTGTTGGCGCGCCGCCACAGCACCCCGAGGACGACCGGGAAGAAGAAGCTCGACGCCATCAGGGCTGTGAACAGGAGGACGATGAACTGCACCAGCTCGCCTTCGCCGACGCCGGACAGCAGGAGCAGGAGTGGCGCAAGTCCGGCGAGCACGACACCCACGCGCCCGGCCCAGGCGGCTTGACTCGGCGTGGCATGGGGCCGGACGAGATTGCGGTAGAGGTCTTGGGAGAGCGCGGCACCGGCGACCAGCAGGAGCGAGTCGACCGTCGACATCATGGCGGAGACCACGGCGGCCAACAACAGGGCACCGAGCACGGGCGGCAGGACGGCGCGCGCGACCATCGGCATGGCCAGGTCACCGGTCGGTAGGGTGGGAAAGAGCACGACCGAGGCCAATGCGATCACGCAGACGAGCAGATTGAGGCCGGTGGCCGCGACCATCGCGAACAGGACCCCTCGCCGCAGCGTTGGGAGATCGCGCATGGCATAGAGCCGTACCAGCTTTTCGGGTGCGGCCACCGAGCCGAGGGTGAATGCCAGGCCGAGGGTAAAGAGCAAGGGTGTCGGTAGAACACCCCAGGCGAAGACGTCCGGCTTGACCACCTCGGCGAGTCGTAGCGTCTCTCCGAGGCCACCGAGCTGACGCAGCGCGAGAGGGGCCGCGGCAAGGACGCCGAGGGTCATCACCAGGAGCTGCAGTAAGTCGGTGGCCACCACGGCCATCATGCCGCCGATCATCGTGTAGGCGATCAGCATCAAGGCGAAGCCGATCATTCCCCAGCGAGCGGGCACGCCGAACACGACACTGGCGATCAAGCCACTGGCGACCAGCTGTGCCTGGATGTAGATCACGATGGCGGTGACGATGATCACGGCGGAGAGCGCGCGAATCCGCTTGCTGGCATACCGAGTCTCGAGAAACGCTGGCAGGGTCAGCTCGCGCTGGCGAGTGAAGCGTGGTGCCAACACGATGGCAGTAAAGGCGTAGGCGATCGGAATCGACAGCACCAGCCAGGCAAAGGACCAGCCAACGGTGTAGATCACACCAATGGTGCCGATGAACGTGCCGGCAGAGGCGTGGGTCGCGGCCATGGTCGCGCCGCCAGTCAGCCAGCCGAGCTTGCCGCCAGCGATCCAGTAGTCGGCATCTGAGCGCGAGATGCGTGCGCTGGCGACACCGATCGCAACCACGATCGCGAGGTATGCGGTGAACACTCCCAGGGTGACGAGACCGATCGTCGACATGATGACTTCCCGTGCTCCCGGACTACCTGTGCTTCGATGGTCGTGATGATGACTGCGCGGGACCGTCACCACGTGCTGCTCGGCGTTCGACCCAAACGATCCACAGCCCGTAGCCGCCGATCACCAGGGCGCAAGCGAGCATCAGTCCCCAGAAGATAAATCCTGGGCCATTCATGGACGGTCGCTCGGAGCTGTTGGAAGGGAGGACGCTCGGTGCGAGCCAGCGCGGTCGCGGCTCGCGTGTCGGAGGCGCAGGGCGGCCCAGGCCATGCCGATCAACAAACAGGCAATCGCGGCGCCGTCCGCCAGCCAGGTGACGCGCAGCCAGCCCGGATTCCGGGCCAGCTCGAGCTGAATGAACGCCGGGGGTACGGGCAGGCTGGTGACGAACCGTTGACGTCCGGCGGACGCGCCGTCCGCCTCGATCGAGGTGTCACGAAACAGGCCGGTCGGGAATGATTCGACCAAGGTGCCGGGGACCGTGGTTTCGATCGTCGCGCGGAAGCTGCTGGTGGCGTCGGCGGAGGGTTTCCAACCCGGCACAGGCACGGGGAGGTGAGCCGTGAGCGCCTCGCGACTTCGGGTCAAGGCACCGGCCACTTCAATCTCGACCTGGATCGTCGTGGCCGCGCGGAGAGCGTCTCGCACTTCCTCGGAAACGCCAGACGACGGTCGGCGAAGCGACACTCTGCCTTGATGCAGGGGCGCACGTTCGGACTGGAAAGTGAAGGGCACTTTGCGGTCGTCGTGCCACGCTTCGGCGCGGGTGATCGTCTCGCCTGCACGCAACAGAACGCGGATAGGCAGGTCGGCTTCGCCAGCGGGATGAGCCTCGATGGTGGCGCGAATCGTTGCGTGCGTGCCGTGGTCGGGGAGGTCGCTGTAGACCGTGATCGACTCGAGCGTCTGGGCTGGCGCCGTCGCAGATCCGACCAGCCCACCGAGTCCGACGAGGCAGACCGTCAGCCAGCGGGCAGCGGTCGTCGTCAATGCGCTCCGCGCCGCGTGGTCATCGGCACGTGCGCGGCCGATCCATGATGCCGGTACGTGCACGTGCGGATTGTAGCGGGTCGGCATTGGCAGGCGCTCGGTGATTCGAGTCCTCCAAGGATCGCACAGCGGCTTCTAGGTCGCCCGCAACGGCACGTGCGCCACTTGGTGTGGCGGCGAGATGGGCATAGCGACGTGGCGGCCCGATGAGCAGGCGCACAGGATGGGGATGGGGCAGACGCCGACCTTTGGGCCAGGCATGGCCAGCGCCCGCCACGTAGCACGGGACGACGGGTATGGCAGTACCCGCGACCAATCGGCCGATCCCCGAGCGAAATCGCGCCAGCGCGCCGTCGGTCGAACGCGTGCCTTCGGGAAAGAGGATCAAGACACGTTGCCTTCGAGCCAGCAAGGCGCGGCAGCGGTCCAGGCTGCGGAGTCCACCTTTGCCGCGGGCGAAGGGAATGGCATTGAGCAACTGGGTCGCGAGCAGGGCCGCGAGGCCATGGCGGAAGAAGTAATCCGCGGCGGCCGCAGGATGCGTGCGAGGCAACCGGCGCCAAGGGATGGCTGCCATGAGCACGATGGCGTCGAGATGGCTGGCATGGTTGGCGACCAGCACGAACGAACGGTCGGTTGGCAGGTGCTCGACGCCGTCAATGTGCAGGCGATGAACGAAGCGTAGCCAGATTCGGGCCAACCATGCGGCGCCGAGCAAGCAGAGGTGCGCCATCGGGACCCGTGATCGTACCCGGCCATTCCCTTGCCGTTGGGCATGATGATCCTTCGAGGCAACATGGCTGCTGGACGGAATCGTGCGCATCGCGGGCCTCCTGATCACAACGTCCGGCAGTGGGTACGGGGTTCAGCGCTGCGGTTGGGTGTCCGCAGCTGTGAGAACCTGTTGCCGGCCGCTGTGGTGGTCAATTTCGAACGATGCCTCGATGGCGGATTGTCGTTCCAAAAAGTGAACGATCGAACGCACGCTGACGTAGGGAGCGCCGCCTGATCGGAGCTCGCCGAGCCGGTGCTCGCGGATGTTGACGTTTTTCTTGCGGCGAGCACCGATACGTTCGAACAAGCCGAGCTTGATCCTCGCCGGCTCGAACTCCAGGCGACGGAGTACGCCCTGGGCGCCGGTTCGGGTGGTCGTGGCGCCGCGATCCAGAGCCAAGGCGAGGAGCTCCAGTGCCCACTGATTGGAATTCTGATGTTTCTCCTTGAATGGGTGGGCGATGGCGCTGTAGGAGGGATGGTGAATCGCATGGTCGACGCGGCGCGCGAGTAGATCGAGCAAAGCCTGCTGGACCGGCTGCGTCGGGATGACGACCCATGCGTCGTAGGAGAAGGGGCGTTCGAGGAAGAAGTTCATCGGGCCGTCGTCGAAGAGTCGCGACACTGCGGTTCCGCACTCGTTCAGGAGATGAACAAAGTGCCACGGACCTTGTGGATGCGCGCGCAAGCTGAGGCCGACGTGGGTGTATCGGATGCCGCGTTTTCCCTGGTCGCTGCCGATGCGTGCGACCAGGGCCACCTGCGCGTCGGTGGCATCCAAGGTACGGACCAGGCGGCTTCCAGCGAGGGCGGCGTCGCGGATCTGATCGATGGTTTGCGGCTCGGTTTTGCAGGGTTCGGCCTGCGCCGCTGTCAGAGGTCCGAACAACGCGACGAGCAGGACGAGCCCGGACCGCAGCCTCTGCTGCCGCCCGCGTGGTAGTCGCTGCTGGGCGCGGCCATGGCGCCACCAGATGCTCATGGCCGGACCCGGTGGCCGAGAAGGACTTCGAGTCCCTCATGAGCAATCACAGCCACGACCATGCCGCTCACCACCAGGGCCGAGCCTACGACCATGGTGGCGCCAACCGAGGCACCTGCCGCATGGATGACCACCACCTCGAGAACGTCTCCGACGGCTACCAGTGAATGCTCGAGCGCACGACCGCTCACTCGGCTCGCGGTACGGGCAGCATCCCAAGCTGCCAGGGAGATCTCGATGGTGACATCGGCAGAGAGCTCGGCGCCGTGCGAAAGACCGGTTCCCACCGGGCGCAAGACGAGTCGGACCCCCCGGGTGGATGTCTGGACACCGGTAATGACCAGTGAGCCGGCGGTGCTGAGCAACTCAGCGCTGCCACCGGCGATCAGGGCAGACCCCTCGGCCAAGGCCGCCGATCCTGTGCGCGAGCCGACGCGGCTCTGCGCCTCGGCAGCGTGTGCGCCGAACAAGGAGAGCGTGACCACGAGGAGAAACCCGAACGTCGAACGGAATGGACTTTCGAGGGTTGTCGGTCGTTGGAGCATCGTAGGACTTCCTTTGGGTTTGGAGGCGACTTTGGATGGGTGAGCGGCAAGAGGTTCCTGCCACAGAGTTTTGGGTTTTGTACTCGAGGGCGGCTCGGTTTGCTCAGCCGCCGATCCGGAACCAGCGCACCATGTGAAAGAAGAGAGGGGCGACGAAAAGAAGGCTGTCGATGCGGTCGAGGACACCACCATGGCCAGGCAGCAGATCGCCCATGTCTTTGATTCCGAGGTCTCGCTTGAACACGCTGATGGCGAGGTCACCCAAGGGGGCACCGATACCGATGATCAGCCCGGTGAACAGCTTCTCGGCGGTGCCGAAGTCGGGCAGGGAGAACGCCAACAGCCACGGGAGGGACATGCCAACCACCATGCCGCCCAGTGCTCCTGCCCAGGTCTTGGCCGGGCTGATGTTCGGTGCCAGCAAGCGTCCCGAAAAGATCCTTGTACCGAACAATCGCCCGGAAAGGTACGATGCGACGTCGGTGAGTGCAACCGCGGTGAGAAGGAACAGCAGGAGCGAACGACCGCGT